>CAIKVR010000189.1 GCA_903830915.1 uncultured Bacteroidales bacterium | reverse complement strand
GATATGATATTGGTTATTGAAAAAATGACTTCGGAATTTGGACAACGTTTTTGGGAATTTATTGATTTGGGTGGATATACCTCCCGTCAACGAAAACGGGGAGATAAAGAACCAGTAACTGAGTTGTTCCGCTTTATCAATCCCCAAGAAGGATTTCCTATACAAATAGAGCTATTGTCGAGATATCCTGAGATATTAGGTGAACCAACCGGATTCCATTTAACTCCAATTCCCGTTGGAGAAGACACACCAAGCCTTTCTGCAATTCTGTTGGACGAAGAATATTATCATCACACTATTGACAGCAGTGTTATTGAAGATGGCATTCGTATTGCCAATCCGTTATCCCTTCTTTGTTTAAAAGTGAAAGCATTTTTGAATCTAACGGAAGAAAAGAAAACAAATCCTGGAGTTCGTAAAGGTGATATCAAAAAACACAGGGATGACGTTTTTAAATTATTAGCTATGCGCATTGATCCGCTTACACCCATTGAATTATCGGAGACAATGAAAGGTGAATTGAGTATTTTTGTTGAAATGATGGAAGAATCCTTACCCAATCAATCACTAAGTGATAGTTTGCAGCGTTCTGATAATGAGATTCGGGGATTTCTTGGAATTATGAAAGACATATTTGGAATTGAATAAAATGAGAATTCAATACGCATCGGATTTACATATAGAATTTTCGGATAACTCTCGTTATTTGAAACAAAATCCACTGAAACCAGTAGGAGATATTCTTATTCTTGCGGGTGATATCGGCTATTTGAACGATGATAATTACAGCAAGCATCCGTTCTGGGACTGGGTTTCGGACAATTACCGGCAAGTGATTGTTGCCGTTGGCAACCACGAGCTATATAAATATTACGATTTGGCAAAAATGCCCCACGGCTTAGTGTGTTCGATCCGGGATAATGTGAAATGCTATTATGATGCAGTCGTTCGGGTAGAAAATATTGATTTTATTATTTCAACCTTATGGGCGAAAATCCTATTGGAAGATGCTTACTTAACTGAGCATTACGTTAGTGACTTCCGCCGGATTCTATATAATGATGAACAGTTGACATGGGATAATTTCAATAGGGAGAACGAAAAATGCTTTAGCTTCATTCAAAACGAAGTGGTAAAAAGCACGGCAGAACATATTGTTGTTGTAACGCACCATGTCCCATCTTTTCAATTAGTATCTCCCGATTTCAGTGGGAGCAAAATAAATGGAGCTTTTACAGTTGAATTGGAAGAATATATAAAACACAGCCCAATTGAATATTGGATTTTTGGGCATTCACACAGGAATATTGACAAAATTATTGGAAAAACCAAATGTGTGACTAATCAGTTAGGATATGTTTCTCACAATGAACATCTTTCATTTGATTTAGAAAAAATAATTGAGTTGAAAAGTTTAAATAGCCAGTAAAACATTCTTTTCTAATATCTCATTACAAAGAAAAAATCCCCAACATGTCAGGGATTATAACCATTTTAGGTTTTGATAGTGATAGTGAACAGGAAACTTGTCTATATTTATTCAAGTTTTAAGCTGTGATTTGATGTTATTGTTCTTCTGGAGTATTGAGAGCTGCTTTTTCATCAACAAGAACTCCATTTTCGAATTTTAGAAATATGTCTTTTTCATATACAGATTCATATCCCTTATTTACAAATTGCAATACTTTGCCCGATTGTATCTTAATTTTTCCGTTAACCCAGTCGGCAAAAACTTCGGTCTGCTCTGGGAATAACTTATTCATTGCAGAGATAGGTTCATCTACTCCATCCACAGTTTCATCTTTTTTAGAATTTGGTGATTCGATGTTTAATAGATAGATATTCTTATTTTCAATTTTCCAAGTTGCACAATATCCTCTATAACAGGCTGAACTAATTCCGGAGAATAATTTTTCAATTTTGTTGCTGTATAAATAGGGTGATAACGGTTCTGAAGCTAAAGAGTGTATTTGTCCGTTGTATAGTATTTTATCCCCAATTTGAGCAGCCATAGGTAAAAGGTCTTATATAAATTCAGAGCAAAAATAATAAGAAAATTCCATAATATATTCACATTTGATGTTTAAGTGTGAATATATTATTTGGAATTATCCTTAAATGATTATATTTGCAGGAAATATACCGACTGTATACCTACAGCCAATTATAAACTAAACAAATAATCAAAAAATGGAAGAATTAGTAAGCAAGATCAAAGCCGAATTTGAAGCTCTGGCTACAGATGCAAATTTGCAAATTGAGAAAGGCAACAAAGCTGCCGGTACTCGTGCCCGTAAAAGTTCTCTTGATTTGGAAAAACTATTGAAAGAGTTCAGAAAAGCATCATTGGAAACTTCAAAGAAGTAATTGTTGTTGTCCTCTCAATGTAAAAAGCTTTCCTTTACAAGGAGAGCTTTTGTTTTTCATAGAGCTTATAGTTATAGGAATAAA
Source organism: uncultured Bacteroidales bacterium (assembly GCA_903830915.1). GTDB lineage: Bacteria > Bacteroidota > Bacteroidia > Bacteroidales > Paludibacteraceae > Paludibacter. Next base: position 26,126 of record CAIKVR010000189.1, on the reverse strand, counting down.
AGCTATTTTTTAGCAATATATCATTAATAATATACGATATATCAAATAATATATATACTTTTGTATTGAAATATCAGTTATTATGAAATCAAAAGGAACAAGTTATAATCAAAAGCAAAAGAATATCCTTACCACACTAGGTGAGAATATTAAGTTAGCACGTTTACGCCGGAAGCTATCCATTCGCTCTATGGCTGAGCGAGCTGGCATTGCCACATCTACTTTAGGCAATATAGAGGATGGTTCATCATCGGTTTCATTAGGCAGCTATTTACAAGTATTATCTGTTTTACGGCTTGAAGATGATTTATTATTAATAGCAAATAAAGATCCGTTAGGCAGACAGATTCAGGACGCAGGACTGATTGTAAAAAAAAGAGCTCCGAAAAAGAAAAAGACAGAATCAGTTATTGATCATGTTATTGATAAAGGGAATTCTGAAAAACCTAAATTTGACTAATTCGTTATGAAACAGAATAAAGAAAAAGAAATATTTGTGTATGCGGATTGGTATATGCTCGATTCACCTCAATTGATAGGGAAATTGTGTTTTACATCTCTTAGGGGTAAAGCTGTATATTCTTTTGAGTATGACAATGAATGGATAAGAACAGGAATTTCTATTGACCCTGAGTTGCCGCTTTTCTCCGGATTGCATTATGCATCTTCAAATGATAATTTTGGTATTTTCAAAGATTCTTCACCGGACAGATGGGGGCAACTTTTGATGAAACGCAGGGAAATTCTTTTGTCCAAAATTGAGAAAAGAGAACCCCGTCCTTTATTTGGGATTGATTTCTTATTGGGTGTACACGATAGTCATCGTATGGGAGGATTGCGCTTTAAAGAGAGCGAAGAAGGCGAATTTGTGAGCAATGACCAACGACTTGCAGCTCCACCCTGGACTTCTTTAAGGGATCTTGAATATGCGGTAGAACAATATGAGAAAAACGCTAATGAATTAGATGAAGCTTCCCTGAAATGGATTAATCAACTTATTGCACCCGGATCATCCTTGGGGGGAGCTCGCCCCAAAGCAGATGTTGTTGATACAAAAGGCAAGCAATGGATCGCGAAATTCCCAAGTAAAAAGGATGATTCAGATACTGGTTTATGGGAAATAATTATTCAGGAATTAGCCATTCAAGCTAAAATTACGGTTCCTAATGCCTTTATTAAGAAACTTGCTTCTCCTTACCACACCTATTTATCTCAACGCTTTGACCGAACTGAAAATAATAAGCGTATTCATTATGCTTCAGCTATGACCCTCCTACAGCAGACAGATGGAGATGATGCAGATAGTGGTGTAAGTTATTTGGATTTAGTTTCATTCATTAAATCAGAATGTATAAATACAACCACAAATTTAGAAGAGCTTTTCCGTAGTGCTCTTTTCTGTTTGTGTTTCAAATACGGATGATCATTTACGGAATCATGGATTTCTTTATACGGAAGCTGGTTGGACTTTATCACCGGCATTTGACATTAATGCAAACGAAACAGGAACAGGATTAAAATTGAATATCGATGAAGAAGACAATTCGTTGGATATTGATTTGGTTATGAAAACGGCTCCTTATTATTTACTATCCGACAAACGTGCTGCAGAAATTAAGGATGAGGTAATTAAGGCTGTTTCTAATTGGAGAAAAGTTGCAACTAAGTACAAAGTTTCTCCTTCCGAAATTGAACGAAAATCAAGAGCTTTTCGTGTTTGAAATAAGTTGAGTTAGATATGTTACATGCGGAAATAAAGGGGATGTTATGAACAATAGACAAAAAGATGATGTAACAATACAGATTCATTACCAGTCCTTTTTGCTGTCGAAGTAGAATAGCAACAATTATCTGAATTTTCAAATTCTATTAAGATTTCATCTTCATACCAATCACTATCTATGCTTGACAAATCAACAATCCATTTGTTTATTGATTTTAACCAATAATCAGAAGTAAATTCTTCTATAAACCCAACCATTCCACATTGAGAAAGTCCTTTGCCATGTTTCTCAATTTTTGAAACGCTCTATTCCACCGTTTTTGGTTGCTCCAATTACATATTCTTTTTCAAATGTAGGTGAGGGTAATCGTTTTGACTCTACTACAAATAATGGTTCATGAGTTGCTCCTTCTTCTACTGTATGAAAATAAAAATCTGGAATGCCCTTTGTCCCAAGAAAAATGTCTGAATACTGATTTTTTACACCAATTGCTGGTTGACTCTTTATTTTGACTTCAATTTGCTCAACTAAAATTTGTGTGAGCTTATTTTCATTTAAAGGTAATTGAAGGTTTTTTTGAGTTATTGTTTTCTTAAAAGAAGGACACGCCGCCTGAATTGCCTCAATAATAATACTGATTGTTTTGCCTTGATCAGAACTGATTTCAGGAAGAATAGCATTTGCGATATTGAGTTCTTCTGCTGTCATTTAGTATCCTGCTTTAGATAAATCGGCAAAACATTTGTCAGCATCACGATAAGCAATAAGTGAAATCCAATAACGATATTGGTTTGGTTTTACAAAAACAACGGTGTCTTTTTGTGGATATAGTTTGATAATTCGGTTTGAGGACAAGTGCTGAGATACTTGATGATGAGTTAGGCCGGCTAAGTCAAGTCCTAATTGAGTTGAGTATTTGACTTTTTCGTTATAAATATCATCGTATTTGAAAATAGTTGCTATAAATGAGTCATCAATAGAAACTACTTCATATAGGCGAAACCTTTTATTATTATCTTCGTACATTAAATTTAAAACAGAAGAAAATTGGTTACCGTAGTTTTCTATAATTAAATTCAATTCTTTTGATGGAATTGATTTGACTGCTTTCGAATTTTCCCCTTGAACAAGGAAGTCTCGCAAGAGTCCATTTACATCTCTAACTATTGATCTGTCATAATCTGAAAGATCAAAATTTTCTCCATTTATAGAAGAAAATGGTAATCTCATATAATCTGCTTTTAATACTGCTGTATTTCTATTTATTAGGACTTGACTGCTTGTTGTGAAAATATGAAATCTAAAAAAATCTCCATGTAATTTAAATAATTCAACAATGTGCTTCAGTAATTCAACATTATTTTCCTTTGATGCAATTCCAATTATTTTAGCCTTATAAGAAAATGGTATCTCGTTGAGGAAAACAGGTAATTCCGTTATTCCAATATTTTCCCATAGAATTATATTTGGTGATTTAAAAAGTAGTTCCTCTGAAACTTTTATAAATTTCAAATTAGGCTCTAGCTCTTTTAACATTGAGTAATCTATTCCTCCAGCACCTATGGCACTTGTGGGCAAAGTAGGGATAGAGTAAATGTAATTCGGTTGTAAATGTCCATTGTTGCCAATAATATATCCTTCGCCCGCGATGCATTTATTCTTATCCAAAAAAGACTCAAGGGTGTCATATGAAGCCGTTTTCTCTAGAATTAATTTTGTTCTACCTCCACCAAGAAGATTGCATTTCCAAACATGAGAATTTTCTATAGCGTTTTGACGATTTACAAAATGTAAATCATAATCATCTATTTCAAAAACGAGTCGTTCTTTTGTAGCTTTTGTTCTTCTAAAAGTAACATGGAGAATATTCTTATTGAAATCAGGTAAATTCTTTCTAAGAAAAATAGCTGCAGAACCAACTCTAGCTCCATTGTCCCACAAAGATTTTCCTTCAGCTAAAGCTGTAAAATCGAATATCTGAATAACATTTAGTTTGGAGAACAAAAGCTTCTTATATTCTTCAGAAGAAGAGTTATACAAAAGCCCTGATGATTTAATTATGAGACACTGAATGCCATTCTCTTTTAAAAATTGGAGTGACTCGGACAGAAATTTTAATGCAATCTGTCCTTGTGGGATGGGCACATCTTCACCAGCATATTCTCACGTGTTAGAATAGTCTTTGATCGCACCGCGGTTAAATGGAGGGTTTCCAATAATCAAATTAAACTTTATATTATTTATCCTCTCAAAATTTGCTTTTTGTTTCTCGATAAGCAAAATGTCATGCTCTTCTTTTGGTTTTAGTTCCTTTATAAAGAAATCTGTATAAAGTATATTACTTTGTCTTAGGTCATCAAACTTTAATTTAGAAATAATCTGCATAGGTGATAATTCATCACACAAAGCAAGACAAAGACTAAATGCTGCCAATTGAGTGGCTTGTTCCTCCTTATCTGTACCATAAACACATTTCAACAGCTTTTTCAAATCAGCAACCTCACGTGGTTTTTCAATACCATTTTGAAGTCTCCACCACTGCACCAATCGCTTGAAAGCAATTACAAGAAAAATTCCAGAGCCACAAGCCGGATCAAGAACTTTATAGGTTTCTAAGTCTATTTCATTGTAACTTTTCAAAGGCATCGCTTCATCTACTAATAGACGAGCTAAATGCGACGGCGTATAAAAAATGCCTTCGTTCTGTTTATTTATTCTAGTTTCACTTTCTTGATTGTCACCGGCTAAAAATTCTTCGTAAAGTCGGCTGATTAATTCAACAGGAATATAGTTAAATTCATATAATTTTATATCATCAAAACAAATAACAAGTTGTCCCGAAGAATAAGCTGTACCTTCTAATGCATCAGCAAGGATAGAAAGATTACATTTAGAAATAATGGTTTTCTCATTCTCCTCCCAAGCAAACAAATTGCCATTAAAATCTGTATGAAGTTTTCCCAACAATCCAACAAACATACCTTTTCTTAATACGTCTGTGAATGATGTTGCATTATCGAATTGAGGGAAATACTTATCTCCAAAAAGGTTTCTGTTTTTTTCATCAACCTTCTCTTCAAGATATTTGATAAGAATAGACTGTATAATAATCTTATTGATAACCCGTTTTTGAATATCTGCATTTTCGCTGATTAGAGCTCCTGTTACTTTTTTTATCCATGAGATAAGAATATCGTAAGCCGAGTTTGAAAATTTAAACTTCTTTTCATTTTCAAGTTCATCCCAAAAAACCCCACTTTTAATTTTTACAGCCAATTGTTCATTGTATAGTTTATGAGCAGTCCCTGCTACTTTTAGTTGTTCTAAATAGTTGGGTTTATATACTTCGTTGACTCGTTTTGTGGAAGTTGTGCAATTGATTATTTTAATCTCAGTATTGAAAAAGAAACATGCTAATGGAGCTTCACCACTACTCCAAATTTGTTTTTGGATTAATGCTATTTTGTCCTCATTTTCTTTATTGAATCCTTGGTTTGTAAAGTCGAATAAATAAACTTGTGGTTTATAATTTCCAGTAAACTGTTTTCGCAAAAATACCGCATCTGCTTTAAATCTTTTAGCTTTCTCTATATGGAAATTAATCTCAGGATTATCTGAAACAACATTGGTTAGAAACAAAGAATCATCTTCCAAGAATCCCAGTTTATCAAGACCTTGATTGAAATTGATTATTTGTTCTGTTGCTTTCATTTAATTAAATAGGAATGTGCAAATATAAGCAAATAAAAATAATATATATCGAAATTGAATTTGTATTAAATCACTTTAATACGTTTTGTTTCAAATGCAAAAGAAAAGTTACTCGCATCTATATGAATTACAAAGGTTTTTTGATAGATATACATATTCTATTTATTTTAACCATACATTCAAATTTCGACTATCTTCCTTCCAAGAAAGGAAAAATAATAAACGAAAATGCACATTTGTAATATGACTATAGGTTAAAATATAATTTGAAGCTCTTTCCTTTATGCAAATTTGCAAATTAAGCTATGCAATAAGGAATAAGAAATTATTAAAAAAACTTAGGAAAGCTTCTGTTGGAAGGGTCTATTGAAATAATTCAATATATACTTGGATTATTGCAAGATATTCAGTAATTTTGAAAACGAAATAATTGCAGGACAAAGCAAAGTCAAAGGCCGCCAAAATGGAGTTTGAGAATTTGGGACTAAATCGTAACAAAAAAGTAGCAAAGAATACAACGTATTGATACGTAGGGGTAAAATGGGAAAGGTTCACTTCCCGTCCGTACCGCAATATAAAACGCTATTAATCTGAAAATTAGATTGATAGCGTTTTTGTTTTTGCCTCGTGTCCCGTAGGTGTCCCGTAAACACGGCTCAATCGGAAAAGTTGTGTTTTTGATTAAAAAGTAATAATTTTGTTTTATGAAAACAGAAACAAAATTAAGCAGCGTCGAGCCGTAATTTTATATTTTGAAATTTGGGTGTCCAAGCCTTAATTTTCTATATATAACTGCCCTAGCAAGCGTTACAACATTAACCACAGCTTGCATACCAAGGGTCGGGTTCAATAAAATTTAATTGCTTGTATATCTGCCTTTGTTTGCGTTTAATCAGCATATAGAAATTTGTCCACTCTCTATGTATAATTGTCCACTTTTTTGAAGTTGTATTGATTGATAGCTTAGTGAAATATGCTTTACCTTTGCCTCGTTCCTTCTATGCTCGTCTGCCGATAAGTATAACAGTTACACGAAACAGATAGTATAAAAAACACAATTTCAAATTATTTACCTTTAAAATTTATTATTAGTATGAAAAAAACTTACTTTTTCATGTGCCTGATGGTTGCTTTCGGCATGAGTGTGCGCCTGAATGCACAAACCGATCCAGGCACTACAAATTTAACTCACCAATGGACTTTCGACGATGGTACAGCCAAAGACGTGGTTGGTACTGCCGATGGAACGTTGATGGGTGGAGCTGTTATAGCCAACAAAGCGTTGAATACATTGGGAAACGGTTACCTGTCATTACCTGCTGCTCAAATTGGCGTTAATTCTTATTCTGCATTTACTCAGGAAATATGGTACACTTCCGGCAGCGGACTAAACACTGGCTGGACTATGCTCAGTTACTTTGGTAATACGGTGAATGGTGGCGGTTCTGACTACACCTTTATATCTACTGCCCGTGCAGATGATAAAAGTCTTGCTTCTATCGAATGTGGTGGAACAGGTTTTAATGGTGCCTGGGGTACTGAATACGATGATGGTAAACTTCACCACATGGTTTCAGTAATCGATGCTACCAATATTAGTTTTTATATTGATGGTGTTCAGGTTTCTACTACCGTTTTGGCGGTTGGTACTACATTGGCAAACTTAAGCACAGTTGAAGCTTATCTTGGTCGTGGCGGTTGGAGTGGTGACCCTAACTGGTTAGGAAACATTCATAAATTCAGTTTGTACAACAAAGCATTGACTGCTGACGAAGTATTGTATAATTACCAGAAAGGTCCTGAAGCAAGTGCTGTGATTACTGCTACGGTTTCTTCACTCGCATTTGACCCGAATTATCCTGCTTTTATGTTCAATGTTACAAGTTCGAATTTATCAGCTGATATTACAATAAGTGCACCGGCGGGAATTACTGTTCAACCTACATCAATTACAAAGAATACAACTGATGTTTCAGTAACAATTATTTATGATGGAACAACTGCTGTTAATGGTGATATTATATTGACAAGTGGTTCAACGGTTTTAAAGATTCCTGTAAAAACAGCTTCGGATGCTGCTTGTTTCACTCCTTTATATCCTGAAACGCTTACTTCCAATATTTTGGGTGATTTACAGGGATGTAACACAATGGCAGGTTTTGGTGGTTGGGGATCGCGTGAAGTGTCTACAATAATTAACGATCCATCAAATGTGTATTGTGGAGCCGGAAGTATAAAAATAGGTAATGGATCAACTACCGGTTCAGGTTCGTTGGATGTGGGTATGGCGGCATATTTGCAACCAAACACTACTTACGTGGTGAAAGTTATGATGAAAACAATTGGCGGTACTTTCCACCTAGGCGTTGATGCAGCTCCGAATGTAGAGAAAGCTATCGACACCAATGGTGCATGGATGCCACTTCAGTTTACATTTACAACCGGTGCTGTATTGGGAACTAATCCGGTGATGTATATCAACAACTGGGCATGTACAGGTTTTCAGGCTTATGTAGACAATTATGAATTGTATATTTCGCAAGACCAAAGTATTAGTCCATCGGCTTCTTCGTTTGCTTTTGATCCGGAGAGTCCAAAAGTAGTAAGTTTCTCAGCGGTATCGTCTAAATTATCGACTGACATAACCATTACTGCTCCTGCTGGAATTACTGTAAGCCCAACCACACTTCCTGCTGATGCAGCCGGTGCAGCGGTGAATGTAACCTGGGATGGAACTACAGCCGTAACAGGTGATATCACTTTAACGAGTGGACTAATTGTTGTAAAACTACCTGTAAAAGCTATTCTAACATCAAATACTACTTGTTTTACTCCATTATATACCAACAGACCAAATATCGTAACAGATCCTTACATGAATGATTTGTCAACATTTGGCGGCTGGGGCGGAAAAAGCACAATCAATATTGCCAACAATCCTGATTCAGTTTATTGTGGTAGCCACAGTGCTGTAATAGTAACCTCGGGTTCTATTGATGTAACGCTTACCGGTATTCTTGTTCCAAACACTATTTATCATGCAAGAGCAATGGTGAAAACCTGGGGTAAATTCCAGTTTGGTATTTATGGTCAGGGAAATGCCGAATTTATGGACAGTATCAACACACATGGAACATGGCAGGTAAAAGACTTTGAATTCACGACTGGAGCTGCATTGAATGGAAATGCAGGTTTGTATTTCAACAACTGGGGATGCAACGGAACACGCGGATACATTGACAACTGGGAACTTTACAAGAAGGACACAATCAGTGCATTTGTTACGGTTAAAGATCAGTTCCGTAATATCTTTGTACAGAATGCTAAAATTGTTACCGACTTTGATGCCGACAATGCTTCAGTAGCACAGTTATCTGTTTACAACATTCAGGGTGCACTAATTTCGAACGAAAAATTCACTTGTTTGGCAGGTAGAAACCGCAGAGTAATCAACTCCGCATTACCTACAGGAATGTATGTAGTGAAACTTACTCAAAATGAACAATCAAGCTATCGCAGAGTGATTAAATAACATTGAAAATAAATCTTTTAAAAAGGGGTTGTCCGGCCATGGATAATCCCTTTTTTATTCAGGGAAACTAATACTGTTATGGTTAAACAGGATATTCAAAGCGGATAGGTAGTACCTGAATTCCTACATTCTGTTTCACACACTGCTTCTTATTTGCAGAATTCCGAAACTTACAATCTTATATTCGTGTTTTATGATTTTATTATAGCCTGAATGTCAAAAGTTTATTATGGTTTATAGCTGAGTTTGCAGGTTTTTAGATTATATAAATCATCTCCCTTTATTACTCAAATGTCCACCATAACTGATGTGTAATAATATTATATTTGCAGTGCTTTTAGAGCAAAAAAAATACAACCATTGAATCTGATTTTTTGAAATTCCTGTAGGTTCGAGACCTAAGTGGGAATACATTATTTTGAATATGAAAAAACACGTACTCATTGCAATAAATACCTGTACGCTTTTACTTCGGATTGCCTGAATGCTTTTTCATTCAAACAGGTCTGTAAGTGAGAGCTTTTTTTATATCTGCTAATCTATCAAATTTTAACACACAATAGAATGAGAAATTACTTTAAGGGAACATATCGTCGATTTGCCGGACTGCTGCTCATGCTTATAGCAGTGGTGCTTTTAGTTGTTTCCTGCGACAAATACATTTATGATGACAAAGAGCCTGATTGGTTGGGTGCAAGCATTTACGACTATTTGAAAACAGATGGTCATTATAAAAATTATACCCGGCTGATAGAGGATTTGGGCTATACCGAAGTGTTGAGTAAAACCGGTAGTAAAACACTGTTTGTTGCCAACGATTCTGCTTTTACCGAATTCTACAAAAGCAATCAGTGGGGTGTAACGAGTTACGAAAAACTGTCACCTTCACAAAAGAAACTCATACTCAACTTTTCGATGATAAATAACGCATATCTGATCGATATGCTTTCGAATTACAATAATCTTGGGTTAAAAGAAGGTGCTGCAATGCGTCGCGAAACAGCCATTTCGGTACTCGACAGTCTGCCGTTTAATAACGGAGGTATTCTACCTGCATCCGCCTACTGGGACAACTACCGTGTAAAAGGACTTTATGTACTGAAAGACAATACGCCATGGACTATGGTTTGTTTCACTCAAAAGCATTTGGAACAAGCTCAGATAACGAACGAGGATTTTCAGATTATTACCGGCTTAACACGCATGAATAACGATGCACATATCTTTGGTGTCAAAATTATAAAGAAAGATATTACCTGTAAGAACGGTTACCTCAATGTATTGCAAAGCGTGATGATTCCGCCTGTAAACATGGCTGAATATATATTAAATAATCCGGAGACAAGCATGTTTTCCAAATTACTCGAACGATTCAGTGCTCCATACTACGATGCTGCAAGCACTATCCAGTATCGTCAGCTACACCCCGAATTTATGGATTCTATTTTCGTGAAAAAATATTTTGCCAAACAAGGTGGAATGTTACGCTACCCGTCAGGTTCTTTATCAATACCTACCGATTTATTATTGCCTTTTGATCCGGGATGGAACAGTTACATACGCTCTGCCAGTGGTAATGCACTTGAATCGGATATGGCAGCCATGTTTGTACCTACCAACGATGCAATGAATAACTATTTCAACTCTCCACAAGGAGCTGTGTTGAAAGATCGTTTCACCTCATGGGATAATGTGCCAACCGATATTTTACCCTTGTTTATCAAACGTCACCTTCGCAGTTCGTTCGTAGAGTCAGTTTCAAGTCGTTTTCCCACTATGGTGGACGAAGACAATTCGGTACTGCCTGTTTCGAAAGCTGATATTGACAAAGCATATATTGGCTCAAACGGCATAGTATATCAAACCAGAAAAGTGTATCCGCCGGATGATTACATTTCCGTTTACGGTCCGGTATTGCTAAGCGCCAACGATGCTTCGCTGACCAACAAAACCAAAATATGGAAATGGGCTATTGTTCAAAATGATTTCCGTCTGTACCTGAATTCATTAGTTAGCCAGTATAGTTTCTTTGTGCCAACCGATGAGTACTTTAAAAACTATGTTGACCCGATTGCCATTGGCAAAGATGTACCCGGAGCATTGAAATTCTGGTACAACAGTATCACTTCGGCAGTAAATGCAACAGTATATAAGTTCGACAAAACTACCGGTGTAGTTGGTGACTCGGTAGCAACGATTACTTCCAGCTCTTTTCTGGTAAATCGTTTACTGGATATGCTCAACTCACATATTGTGGTTGGTAACGTGGAATCAGGAAGGAATTTTTATCTCACAAAAGGAAATGTTTCGCTTAAAATAGATGGTGTTGGCTCCAGATTGACTGTTCAGGCAGGCGGAAATATCAAACTCAACGAAAAAGTAGGAGTAACAAAGGCTTATTATCAGTCGAATGGGAGTACCTACTTTATCGACCGCCCTATTCAGTCGCCACTAAATTCAGTGTACAAAGTATTGAGCGACCCTGATTTAACTTCTTCTTTCGGTGCTTTCTTCTCGTTGCTTTCCGGTTTCCCTGCTACCAGCAGTTCTGTTATATTTGTCAATAAATCAAATTATTACGGCGTTGATTTCAATATCAAATTTTTCAACACCTTTAATTATACCGTTTATGTACCTACGAATGAAGCCATTAATCAGGCAATACAAGATGGAATAATCAAACCTTGGGATTCACAAGGGGCAATTGTTGGTATCAACTCAATGACGGATGCTACTGAGAAAGCAGTAGCCATATCTAATCTGGAACGTTTCGTTCGTTATCATTTTCAGGATAATTCAGTTTTTGTAGATAATTTTGACAGCACATCGGTATATCAGTCTGCAACTATTAAAAAAGATGATGTGGCAACTCATTTTGGAACTTTCAAAAATAAGTATTATAAAATTGGTGTAACCCGAACGGCAGGTGAAATATCACTAATTACAGAAAGTAATAAGGTGGCTCATGTGGTGAAAAAAAACGGTTTGTACAACATTATGACACGGGATTTTGTGTTTAGCAATAAACCCTCCTCGTTTAAAAATGTAGATGGAACAGGAACAGGATCTGATTTTTCCACCTCGCTGATTTATACTTCATCAACTGCAGTTATTCACCAGATTGATAATGTTTTGAGCTTTCAATAAATAATTAAAATGTATATGCAACGAAATCAAATCATACTTCTTCTTGTACTATTATTCTCGGTGGTAATAAAATCTGTAGGTCAAACCAACGGAGGCGGAACGATAGTACAGGGAATTGTCATTTCAAAAAATGATGGACAAGCTGTAATCGGTGCTACTGTATCTGAGTATGATGCCAACAACAGGATTCTAATAGGAACAGTTACAGACATCAATGGCCACTATGTTCTAAAAGTGAAAAGTTTGAATAACAAACTTGGATTTGGTTATCCGGGCTATGAAAAATTATTTCAGAAAATCACCGGAACAACAATGAATGTTTCGATGAGTGAAAACAGTTCGACCAACCTGGCAGGTGTAGTAGTTGCTGCATCAAAAAAACACAGTGAAGGTGGTTTCAGTATACCACAACGCGAAATTGCCTCAGCCATGCAAACCATTGATATGAAAGAAGTAGAAGGGTTGCAGGTTGGTTCGGTTGATGAGGCTTTACAGGGACGTATTGCCGGTCTGGATATTGTATCCAACTCGGGTGACCCGGGAAGTGGAACTGCTATGCACATCCGTGGTGCAAGTTCCATCAATGGAAGCAGCCAACCGCTTATTGTGTTGAACGGTGTGCCTTACGAGATGCTGGTAGATCAGAGTTTCGACTATGCCAACTCCAATCAGGAACAATATGCTAATCTGTTGAGTATTAACCCTGATGATATTCAGGAAATCACGGTACTCAAAGATGCAGCTGCTTCGGCAGTATGGGGGTCAAAAGGTGCCAGTGGAGTAATTATGATTACCACCAAAAAAGGCTATACAGGTCCAACCAAAGTCGAATATTCCTACCGTTATACCGGAACCATACAACCTCAGGGCATGAAAATGCTGAATGGTGATGACTACACTATGTTGATAAAGCAGGAATTTTTTAATCCGGCTCAGGATCAGAATGCCGGTAATTTCAACGAGTATAATTACAACAAATCATTTACTGAATTTGAAAACTATAACAACAACACCGATTGGGTAAAAGCTGTTACTCAAACAGGAAGCATCAACGATCATTACCTGACATTGTCGGGTGGAGGTGATCGGGCTACATATCGTATTTCAGGTGGTTTTATGAATCAAACAGGAACGATTATCGGGCAGAAATACAGTCGCTTATCATCAAGGGCATACCTCGATTACCGCGTTTCCGACCGGTTGAAATTTACCACTGAGTTGTCATATTCGTATTCAAGCAATGATCGTAATTATAATTTCAACTTTACGAATGGTAACACTCCCGGATGGGGCGACTCACCCAACGAAGATTTGTCCATTTTAAGTATTGCTTACAAGAAAATGCCGAATCTCAGCATCTACAAACAGGATGCGTCAGGTAACAATACATCGCAATTTTACAATATTCTGCCAAATTCTTCACTTAACTGGGATCAGAAATACCTGGTTAACCCTGTGGCACTGGCTTTGAATGCAACCAACAACCTGAAGAACTACCGAATTTTACCTACATTCCGGTTGCAGTACGACTTAATTGATCCGGCTATACAGACGCTACGCTACAATATGTATGTTTCGTTCGATATCAACAACGATAAAACGACCAGACAATTGCCTGCCAGAGTGACCAACTTCGATTGGGCGAGTAATAAATTCAATAGTTCGGAAAGCTTTGACGATGAAGCGGTAACCATTCAGACCGATAATAATATCTCATGGATTCCAAGCTTTGAGAATAAAGACCATAATCTGTTGCTATATGCTTCGTTACAAACCACCGAAGGTCGTTCAACCTATCAGGGAATCAGTTCATTCAGCTCTCCCTCAGTTTCTGCAATCGATGCTTCAAATCCTGCCTATATCAGCAATCTGACTACTTACAGAGCGCACTGGGCTTCAGTAGGGTTACTTGCCAGGGCTCACTATTCTTACAAATCCCGTTACATTATTTCGGCTACATTCCGCAGGGATGGAAGTACTAAATTTGGTGATGGCAATAAATGGGGTGACTTTCCGGGTATTTCATTGAAATGGATTGTTTCCGATGAGCCGTTTATGAAAGACACAAAAAAGTGGTTGAGTATGTTTGCGCTTCGTCCGGGATGGGGTATTGCCGGTAATCAACCCAAATATGAGTACCTGCACTTCAGTCGCTACGCCGATTATGGGCGATATATCGACATGCCTGCCGAAATACCTGCTACTATGCAGCTAAAGGGCTTGAAATGGGAAACTACTTCATCGTTTAACTATGGCTGCGATTTAGGTTTCTTTGACGACAAACTGCAAATGGATATCAATTTATACAATAAACGAACAAAAGACTTATTGTTCGAGAATGTTCCCGTGCCAAATTCCTCAGGTTATACTTCTATTACTTATCAAAATGCAGGAACAATGGACAACAGCGGCTGGGAAATAAACCTGTATGCCAATAAATTGTTCCAATCGAAAGATTTTAGTGTGGATTTCCGTTTCAATATTTCTAATTCGGTCAATCAGATTGTCGATTTACAGGATGGAATACTTAGTTCATTCAATACGGATTATGATTACCAAAACGGAAGCTATCTCACCCGCTTACAGAAAGGGAATTCGTTTGGTTCAATCTACGGTTTCCGGTACAAAGGTGTATATCAATACGATAAATACAAAGCCGGAACACAGGAAGATGCACCGGTATCGCGCGAAATCAACGGAAAAGTAGTAATGGACGAAAAGGGCGAACCTGTAAACGTGGTATTTGCTTACGGAAAAACCAACGAGTATAAGTTCCGTGGCGGAGATGCCAAATACGAAGACATCAACCACGATGGAAACATCAACGAGCTGGATATTGTGTATCTGGGCAACTCAAATCCATTGTTCAATGGAGGTTTCGGACCTACTTTCCGTTTTAAAGACTTCTCTTTTACAGCATTTTTCAACTATCGTTATGGGAATAAAATTGTGAATGCGGCTCGTATGTATGCAGAGAATATGTACTCTACCAATAACCAAAGTATTGCTGTAAATTGGCGTTGGCGTAAGGATGGTGATGTAACTTACATACCACGGGCATTATATGCAACCGGTTATAACTGGCTGGGCAGCGACCGTTATGTGGAAGATGGTTCGTTTCTTCGCCTTAAATACCTCACATTTAATTATTCAGTGCCTAAAAAAGCATTGAAAAAACTGAAACTGGATAGGGTAAATTTCTATTTAACACTGAATAATCTATTTGTACTTACCAGCTACACCGGTGTTGACCCTGAAGTGGGTTACGGCTCATTAGGAGTAAGTAAAGACTGGGGACAAACTCCACGCGCAAAAGAGATGACATTTGGTCTTACTGTTGGATTATAAAATTAGGATATGATTATGAGAAAAATAGCAATTATAGTTATAGCAATAATACTCTTTGGGATGCAGGGTTGTACTGATTTTCTGAATATTCGACCTGAAAACCAAACCGTACTGGAGGATTATTGGCAATCAGAATCGCAGGCTACAGCCGTATTAGCATCCTGTTACGTGGCTCTTAATAATACTGTTGACCGAATGTTTATTTGGGGTGAACTTCGCTCCGACAATGTGGTAGAAGGCAACAGTACAAACCTGGATATGCTTAAGATACTGAGTGTAAGTATTACTCCTACAAATGGTTATTCGAACTGGGGATCTTTTTATTCTATAATCAATTACTGTAATACTTTTTTGTATTACGCTCCCGATGTTGTAAACAAAGATCAAACCTTCACACCTGGCAAGTTACATACGCTGGAAGCAGAAGCACTTACAATTCGTGCTTTGTGTTATTTCTATCTGGTACGGACTTTTAAAGAAGTACCTCTGGTACTGAATCCAAGTATTAGTGACCAGCAAAATTATTATGTGGGGAAATCGACCGAAAGGGTTATTCTCGACCAGATTATCAGCGACTTGCTTAAAGCACAACAAACTGCCCGCACAGATTTCGGAAAAGGAGCTTACAACAAAGGTCGTGTTACGTTGAATACCGTTAATACTTTGTTGGCCGATGTATACTTATGGGATCAGCAGTATGCCAATTGTGTGGATGCCTGTAATAAAGTGCTGGAAGATAAAACGCTTTCGCTAGTAAATGGAGACAAAATGCTGACGGATGTGTTTTATACCGGAAATTCAACCGAAAGCATCTTTGAATTGCAATTTGATAAAGATATTCAGTACAATTATATGCCTAATTGGTTTTTCGGTTATCAAGATAAAACTCATCTGGGTCAATTGAGTTATCCAAAATTCCTGACGCGTTCAGGTGACTATAGTCCATTCAATTATAAGGGAGCACCTGTAGTTGAAAGTGATAAAGATATTCGCGAAAATAGTTTTTACTCAACAACTACAAATGGTACTGGCTATTCTATTTTAAAATATGCTACTATTCAGGTTGTTGAAAGTGCTGATGGATTGTCATATACTCCAATTTATCGTTCGGAAGCTACCTCTGTCAACTGGATTCTGTACCGCCTATCCGATGTGATGCTGATGAAAGCTGAAGCACTGGTACAACTTGACAGAAATGATGATGATCTGAAAGACGCACTGAAATTGGTAAATAAAACCTATCTGCGCTCCAACAGCACTGCCGATTCATTGCAGTTCAATAACTACTCCGACAAGGGCAATATGGAAAAACTGGTACTTAGGGAGCGTCAACGTGAATTGATGTTTGAAGGGAAACGCTGGTTTGACCTGATGAGGTTAGCCCGTCGTAAAAATGATCCTTCAGCTATGTTAGCGTTTATTAGTCCAAAACTGAGTGGCGATGCCATGAGTAAAAATAAAATGAGTGTAATGGATGCACTATATATGCCAGTATTGAAATCCGAGATAGATATCAATCCATTATTGATACAAAATCCGTTTTACACCGACGAGAACCTATCAAAATAAATCATAAAATATATAATGAGAAAATATATGTTCAAAGAAACAATTTATAAGCCATTCAGAGTAACCGTTTTGCTGTTGCTCATTTTGGGTGGAATAATCCAATCGTGCGTGGACGAGCCCACTACCATCAGCACTTTCACCAAAGAGATGATGGGTGATTACCTTAAAAACCGCCCCGATAACTTTTCCGAATTCAAAAGATTGATGGATACCACGCAGGTACTTGGATTGGTGGATACTTATGGGAAATATACCCTGTTTGCTCCAACCAACACCGCTATGAAACAATTTTATAACTCCAAGGGGAAAAACTCGCTGAAAGATTTTACGGTCGACACCTTACGAAAAATAGCTTATGACCATATTATCAAGGGTTATGTGGTAAAATCCGAGAACTTTATAGATGGGTTAATGCCATATCTGACTATGAGCGACCGTTTTATTTCTACCACCTCACGGTCTGTAAACAATGTATTTATATATTTTATCAACAATACTTCGGCCATTCAAACAAAAGATATTGAGGTAAGTAACGGTGTTATTCACATGATAAATAAGGTAATAGATCCTTCAGTAATGAATATTGCACAGGCAATCAAAGCAAATCCGCGTTTCTCTATTTTTAGTGAAGCAATGATTAAAACGGGATTAATAGACAGTATGTATCTTACTCGCGATGGCTCATATATTCCCAAAACCTATGAATCATTGATTAACGGTGAAATACCTCAGGGGAGTGGTTCGATGGACGAAATACCCGTTTCCAGAAAATATGGTTATACTGTTTTGTTGGAAAGTAATGATACCTACAAACTAAATGGTATCAACAGTTATGAAGATTTGAAAGCATACGCAGCAACTCATGTATATAACGAAGATGCATCCGATGCCAGTGTGACCGATATAACTGACCGTCGCAACAGCCTGAATAAGTTTATCTCATATCACATGATTAATAAAAAGCTGACATACACCAAGTTCATCGACGATTACGATACCAAACACATGATAAAGACCTATGATATGTACGAATATATCGAAACCATGTGTCCGAATACACTGATTGAAATTAAAAAAGAACGTTCATCCGGATTGACCAATCTAATCAATAAATCCACCGAAAACGGTAAAGCAGTACAAATCATTGCCAAGGATTCCGATTCGGTCAACGGTGTTTATCACGAAATTGATAATATCCTGATTTACGATGCTAAACAAGCCGGAGAACTATCGAGCAAGCGTTTACGAATGGATGCAGCTTCGTTTTTCCCTGAGTTGACCAACAATAATATGCGTTATTATGACCCTTCAAAGGCACGTTCGTGGGTTTTCCCGCAGGGATATATCAATCGTCTTAAATGTACAGCCACTACCCGATTCTGTTATCTGAACGCATACGGTGGTTACCTGGATTATGAAGGCGACGAAATTTACCTGAAAGGAATGTACGACTTCACAATGGAAACTCCTCCAATTCCTGCCGGAACGTATGAAGTGCGTTTCAGCTATCAGCCAACCGGTGGACGTGGTGCAGCTCAGCTTTACTGGGATGGCGTTCCATGCGGTATTCCGCTTGACTTACGCATTTTTGCAACCGATCCGCTCATTGGCTATGTAGAACCCGGAACAGATCCTGAAGATACAAACGGCTACGAGAACGATAAAATGATGCGTAACCGTGGATACATGAAAGGACCTTGTACCTACCTCGATGTATTGGGAGTGTGGTATAGTAAAAAAATTGCCCGTCAGAGTAGTCAGTCTTTGCGTCGGATACTTGGTACGTACACGTTCCCAAAATCAGGCACGCATAAGTTCTCAGTTAAAGCTGTTCGTGAAGGTCAGTTTATGATGGATTTTCTTGAGTTCGTTCCTGTAGAATTAATTGAAAATGAGGGTGTTGATTGATTTACCTGATGTTGAAAAATCAACTGCAAATTTGTCAACCTGTAACTCGGAACTAATTACTTGTAACTATTTACCCCATGAAAAATAAGAAATTTAAATACTCAGCAGTCGCCATTGTGTTAGCTATCATCTCTTTCGCATCATGTACCGATGTGTGGGATAGTCATTACAACAACAGCAGTATGTTGAATAAAAGTACGCTGAATCTGTATCAGTATATGAAAAATCAGCAGGAGCTCACTACCTTTTGCCAAATGGTCAAAATTGCCGGTTATGACTCCATTCTTAGTCAGACACAAACTTACACAGTTTGGGCGCCGGTGAACAATGCACTACAAAGCATTAATCTGACTGACACGGCATACGTTACAGAAATCGTGAAAAACCATATCACTCGTTTCTCTTATCCTACCTCTGGCATTAATTCAAGAATAATTTACATGCTCGATAAGAAATTTATCAGCTTCAGACAGAGTAATGGTGGTTACAGTTTTGGTGGAAAAGCGTTACTTGCTGATAAATCAAACCTTGCAGCATCGAACGGTATTTTACACCTAATCGATGGTTATGTACCATATATGACTAATATATGGGAGTTCATCGGCAGTGCTCCCGGTCTGGATTCTCTACGGGCTTACCTTTATTCACAAAGTGTGTATCAGTTTGACCCGAAAGCCAGTGTGGAAATTGGAACAAACAGCCACGGACAATCGGTTTACGATTCGGTAATCACGTTCAACAATCCGGTATTGGAAAAAATCGGTTACCTGCATGTAGAGGACAGCACTTATACAGCCTTGTTGCCTACTAACACTGCCTGGGTTAAAGCATATAATCAGATTAAATCGAACTATCATATGCTTGGTGCAGGAGGTTCTGCTCAGCAACGGTTGAATACCCAATGGGCTATTGTAAAAAACCTTATTTTTCGTAGTCAGGTGGCAACTCCAACTTCATTCGATTCGTTGATGTCGAGCACAGGAAGTATTTTTCATCAACCGGCTTATTTGTTTGACAAAGCATCAAAAAATGAACTAAGCAACGGGTTGGCTTATGTAACAGACTCCATTCGGTTTAAAGCAGCCGAATCGTATCAGCAGAAAATTCAGGTAGAAGCAGAAAATTCAAGTTACGGGCGCAGCTTTTTATACGCCAATCTGTATGTTCGTTCCAGCTTGGGAACGGCTTTCAGTTCACAGGTTTCAGGTAATAAATACCTCGTTGTGGAGCCTACAACAGTGAGTAATACCACACAGAACTATGCTACATTCCCCATTCCGAATACTTTATCCGGTAAATACAAAGTATATTGTGTATTTGCTCCATCAAGCATTGTAGTTCCTACCGATACACGACAATATAAAGTGAAATTCTATTTATCGTATTTGGATGCTACCGGAAAACAAATTACCGATGCTACGATAAATGCTTCCAATGCTATTGTTCCTACAGTGGGATCTATATCAGCCATATTTACTTCAAATGCATCTCAGATTACCAAAATGTACGTTACACAGATTGCATTTCCTTTTTGCAATTTGTACGATGATAATTCGACACTGGCAAGCATAACTACCAAACTGCGGGTGGAAAATGCGGTGAAAATTACCGAAACAGTAAAATACGACCGAACCTTGCGAATTGATTATTTAGTGTTAGAACCTGTTCAGTAATAGAATAATAAGAAATCAGAACGAGTATGAGTATGAGAATGAAAATAAACATATCAGAAATGAACAGGAAATTCACGGGTTTCAAGTGGCTGAGCGTCATATTATTGGTTGTATGCCTTTCAGCTGCTCAGTTTGCTATGGCAGGTAGTCCACATAAAATTGTTGTCCGGGGTTTGGTACGCGATGCACACACTAAAAAACCAGTTTCAGCGGCTCAGATTAGCATTTTAAACAATAAAAATACAACTTCAACCAACGATCGTGGTGCATTTAGTATTGAAGTACCTTCAACCAGTGCTTTATTGCAGATAAGCGCCTACGATTATGGTATGCGTGAGTTTCCGATTCAGGGGAAAGACTCTGTAGTCATCAATTTGTATCCGGATGTTTTTAGTAATTACTATAAAACTGTTGACGGATTGAATGGCACTGTAAATAATTCAATGACAGTAAATTCGGTGGCCGGAACGAACAATATAAACCAGTCGGTGGCATACACTGCCGATGAATTATTGCAAACCGAAGCAGGCGGTGATGTACGGGCTGTTTCTCATTCGGCTCTAACCGGTAACGGTACTTCGTTGTTTATCCGTGGATTAAACTCATTAAATGCTAATGCTCAACCCTTGTACGTGGTGGATGGAGTTATTTGGAATTCGAAGTATGATGTCACTTCTATTCATCAGGGATTTTTCGAAAACCCGTTAACCAATATTGATATCAACGACATTGAAAGTATTTCTGTAGTGAAAGACGGAACTTCACTTTATGGCAGTAAAGGTTCAAATGGTGTGATTCTGATTAAAACGAAACGTGGTTCAGGCATGGCTACCAAAATAAATTTGAATATCATTACCGGAATTACCACTACACCCGCCACCACACCGGTTATGACGGTAAATGACTACAAAGTGTATGTTACAGATATGCTTGGAAGTGCTGGTATGACAAACAATGAAATTGCCCAGTTAGCATTTCTGAACGATAATCCGGCTCGCTCAACTTATCAGGTTTATCACAACAATACCAACTGGGCGAATGAAATTTATCAGACTGCCGTTTCGAAAACCTATTCTATAAATGTAAAAGGAGGCGACGAAAAGGCCTTGTATTATTTCTCGCTAGGATTTACCGGAAATGACGGAGCAGTGAAAACTACCAATTTCCAGCGCTACAATATGCGATTGAATGGTGATATTAATCTTGCCAGAAAATTGATGCTTGGAATCAATGTGGGTTTCTCGCGTGTCGACCGCAAACTGGTGGATGATGGCGTAAATGAATATACTTCACCGACTTGGTTAAGTCAGATTAAATCACCATTCCTGAGTCCGAATACATTCACTTTTGCAGGTGAGAGAACTACAGAGAATGCTTATACCGACATTTTCAATATTGGTAATCCTGCAGCTGTAATTAATTATTCTAACAATACAGTAAAGCAAAATAACTTTGATTTTGGTTTGAAACCGGTATATCAGATTAGCAAAGAGTTGACTCTTTCCGAGAATTTTGATTACAGACTTGACAAAATAAACGAAGACAGCTATCGTCCGTATCTGTATACTACACCAATGTTTGTTCAGGGAATCGGCTATTCGTATAACAGCCGCGAAAGTCAGGTTATGCGTAACAATGCTATTTTTAGCGATACCCGATTAGCTTATAAAAAGAAACTGGACGAAAACTCCAGCATTGATGCCTTTTTAGGTATCCGTTATCTGACAAATGAATTCGAGTCTGATTTTGTGCAAGGTCATAACTCCATGTCAAACACTTCAATTAACCTTGTGGGAAGTTTTAAAAACCTGTATACCGATGGGGTAAACACACTCACCAATTCACTTTCAAATTATGCAAGTG
Organism: uncultured Bacteroidales bacterium; assembly: GCA_903830915.1. GTDB lineage: Bacteria > Bacteroidota > Bacteroidia > Bacteroidales > Paludibacteraceae > Paludibacter. Next base: position 3,651 of record CAIKVR010000189.1, on the reverse strand, counting down.
TGGATTATAACTACGATAACCGTTATTTGCTAAATGTAACAGCTTCCATGGATGCTTCGTCGCGCTTTGGTAACGAAACAAAAGGCGGAGTTTCAATGTTCGGTTACAGTTGGGGAATATTTCCGGCTGTAAATGGTGCATGGCTGGCCAGTTCAGAGAAATTTATGAAAAACCTGAACTGTATCAATCTGCTGAAATTCAGAGCAGGTTATGGTGTTACCGGAAACGATGATATCAAGGATTATCAGACGCTTACCTATTTCAGCTCCGTTCGTTTAAAGGGTGTGGCTAACGGAATGATTCTTTCCAGCCTTGCCAACCCTACCATTCAGTGGGAGAACACCCGTAGAGCTAACTTGGGAATGGATATGGGTTTGCTGAACGAACGGCTTTTCCTTTCAGTGGATGCGTATTCGGGAATAACCGATCATCTGTTGGTACTGAAACAATATCAGGACATTGCCGGATTGGATACTTATTGGACTAATGAAGGTTCGTTATCAAATAAAGGTATAGAAGTTACATTGAATGCCAAACTGGTGAATTTGAAAAATTTCCATTGGGAATTAGGTATGAATGTGGGTCATTATGTAAATAATATTACCAGCCTTCCGAATGGCTCTTATATTACCAAAGTTTACGATGGTGAAGTAATAACTCAGGTTGGCAGCCCTGCCGGATTATTCTATGGATACAAAGCATTGGGTGTATTTTCTACTGAGGCAGCGGCTTCCACAGCACATAACGGAACCGACTATTTGAAAATGATGAATAGTGTTGGAAATTACAGCAATTTTGGTGCAGGAGATAATCAGTTTGAAGACCTGAACAACGATGGAATTATTGATGCAAAGGACAAGCAGGTTATTGGCAATCCTAATCCGGTTGTTTACGGAACATTTACGAATAAATTTTCCTATAAGAATCTGATGCTGACAGCCCTTTTTACTTATTCTTACGGGAATAAGGTATATAATTATCAGCGCAGTCAACTCGAATCCGGAAAAGATTTCGGAAATCAGAGTACGGTTATGCTAAACCGATGGACGAGTGAAAATCAGGTAACTCTTCAACCCAGAGCTGTGTACAACGACCCAATGGGAAACGGACGTTTCTCCGATCGTTGGATTGAAGATGGTTCATATATTCGCCTTAAATCCTTATCGCTGTCCTATAGTTTACCTATCAAAAGTACGATCATTGAAGGTTTCAGTGTGTGGATTTCGGCTAACAATTTGCTGACATTGACGCATTACCTGGGTGTTGATCCTGAATTTTCGACACAAAATGCTGTGCTATATCAGGGAGTAGATGCCGGTTTGTTACCGTTCAGCAAGAGTTACAATATCGGTTTGAAAATTAATCTATAATCCTCCAAAAAAGATACGAATATGAAGAATATAACTATAAAAGGATTAAAAATCAGCAGCGTAATTACCTGCTTTTTAGTGGCGTCTATGGTTTTGGTAAGTTGCAATGATTTGTTGAGTGTTGACTCCAAACGATTGACTACCGATACTCAATACGATTTAAATGCACCGGGCGATTCGGTTTATTCCATGTTTGGCGTACTTTCCCGTCTGCAAAAACTGGCCGACAGTTATGTACTACTTGGCGAATTGCGTGCTGAATTGCTGAATGTAACTGCTACGTCGGATACCTATCTGCGTGAAATCAATGATTTTAATATTTCGTCAGACAATATCTATGTAAATATTAAGGATTATTATGCTGTTATTAATAACTGTAATTACATAATACAAAAACTGGATACAGGTGTGGTTGACAAGGGTCAGAAATTGAAATTGCGTGAATATGCAACAGTAAAAGCCATTCGTGCATGGACGTATATGCAGGTTGCTTTGAATTTTAAAACAGCTAAGTACTACGACAAACCTATTCTGACGGTGGCTGACGCTGAAAAAATAGTACCGGAATACACAATTGAACAGTTAGCCAATATACTGATTGACGATTTGAAGCCTTTGAAGGATGTTAGCTATCCCAATTTAGGATCTATCGACTCGTATAACACCAGTATGTCCTACTTTCCGGTAAATTTTGTATTGGGCGACCTGTATTTGTGGCGTGGAAGTCTTACAGGCAACACATCCGATTACGAAAGTGCAGCAACGGCTTATCATCAGTTGATGTATGATAATCATATTGTGATAGATAAAGCAAATACGTCGTATTGGGTTCCTGTAAACAATACCATTAGTAATGATGCATATATCAATTGGCTAAATGCTTTTAGTCTTTCAACAAATGAAGTAATTACAACCATAACCTGCCCTACAGATTACGGACAGAATTTTTATCTTGACAGTCTGAACAATCAAAGTAAAATTGCTCCATCATCCATCTCCATTTCTAACTGGATGAAACAGACCTATTATTTGAATGAAGCTTCAAATTCACAGGGCGATTTACGTATGTATGGTTCAATCTGGTTCAAAGAATTTTCAACAAAACCAATTTCGAATAACTCATACACTGTAGAAAACGGATATAACTTTTACATTTATAAATATAAACTGTACAAGCAAAACGTCATTGTTTACCGTTCTTCCCTGTTGTACCTGCGTTATGCCGAGGCTGTTAACCGTCTTCACAAACCCAAACTTGCTTTTGCTGTGCTGAAATACGGGTTGAACAGTACCAATTTGTTCAACGAGAAAATCGTTCCGGCTAAGGAGAAAACCACACCTCTGCAAACTTATATGAGTTTCACCGATTCACGCTTTATCAATAACGTTGGAATTCGCATGCGTGGATTGGGAAATATTGATAAAGATACTACCTTTTATACTATTCCAAAAATGGCCGGAATGACCGACTCGGTGCTGTATGTAGAAGATATGATTCAGCAGGAATTAAGTCTGGAAACCGCTTATGAAGGGAACCGTTTCCAGGATTTAATGCGCATCACCCTGCGCCGCATACAAAACGGTGAAGGAACTGAAGCTTATCTGGCCAATAAAGTGGCTGAAAAACATACCGATAACAAGGAAGCCATCCGCACCAAACTGCTGAATAGTAACAATTGGTATATACTGCCTAAATAAACGAGTCTTTTTTATGTTGTATCTTTGATTGTTGGTTGATATGGTTTAATATTGGGCAAAAAAAGTCAAATAAAAAGTTGTCCGAGGCTATTTAATTAAAGTTTTTATGCCCTAACTAGCTGACATACGCACCTGAATTCTCTTTCTCTACAGTTGACTTTGTGTTTATGTGCTTAAATTACATAAGCATTTTGTGAACCTTAACCCATCTTGCAGCTTTTCAATCACAAAGGTTAACTTGCAGTAAAATATTAGGTTAATTTGCAGTAAATTAAGCCCTTTGAGGTTTATTTATGGAGGTCAAATCATGTAACTTGCTGAATTTCAAACTCAGTGAATTTAAAAAATTCATTTGTAATGCTCAAATCTGTACTCCGAGAGTAGCAAATCATTGTATAGCAATAATTTTAAACTAATTTGCTACAAAGTGGTTTAAATATGTCAATTTATAATCATTTAAAATGGTAGTCTTGCTATTAACCTGAGTTCGGGATAAGAAAAGAGAAAAAAAGGTTGCATAACTGAATAAAAAGTATTATCTTAGTAGCTGAAAATCAAACTAATAACTCTAATTATCAGCTAT
>CAIKVR010000188.1 GCA_903830915.1 uncultured Bacteroidales bacterium | reverse complement strand
GTTATTATAGTTTATATTTATAAAATATATAATTCCATTTAACGCACTTACACAATAACTGATTAATTTTGCCGTACAATTAGCAGTTATGAAAAGAAGAACAATCTGGATACTTATCGTTTTAATGGTTCTCACTTTTGTGGGACTCATTCTTTTGCAGGCTCGCTATGTACGCATTAATGCTGAAATGATTGAAAATCAGTTTAATGACAATGTTCAGCGAAGTTTGTTTCAAACGGTGAGTCTGGTGGAGGAAAACGAAGCACTTGAATACCTAAGTCAAACCCTTCAGGGAGTTGATTATAGCGAAAACAAGAACAAGGTGCTGAGTCTTCAGGCTCAAAATGTGCGGTTGAAAAGCAATATCGACAGCATGGCTGAAAATCTGAAGCTGACTTCCGAACAGAAAAACAGACCATCAGTCAGGTTATCAACCAGTCACGGTAAATCCACTATTCAGGAAACTTCCAAATATCTTCAGGATAAGTTCAAACAGAATTTTTCGCGCTCCAAAACTATTCTCGATCAGGCTGTTTTCCGTTGGATGAAGGAAATAGATCAAAAAGATATCACTGACCGCATAAACTTTGACGAACTGAACAGTATTTTAGAAAAAGTGCTGGTAAATAACGGCGTAAGTCTGCCTTTTACCTATTCGGTGGTTGACAAACAGGGAAAAGTGATTTATCAGTGCCACAAAGAAATTCATGCACAGATACTTGATAAGAAGAATAATATCTATACACAGCGGTTTTTCCCGTTGGAAGAATCCAACAAAGTAGCCTACTTACAAGTAAACTTTCCCACCAAGCAAAACTACATTCTGAGTTCGATGAATCTGCTATTACCATCAATTGTACTTATTGCATTGGTGCTTGGAGTATTTATCGTTGCAATTATCATTATCTTCCGACAGAAGCAGTTGAATAATATGAAAAATGATTTCGTGAATAATATGACTCACGAGTTCAAAACACCGATTTCGTCAATTTCACTGGCATCGCAGATGTTACAAGACCCCGGAGTTGGGAAAACTCCCGAAACACTGAAACATATATCAAACGTGATTCGTGATGAAACAAAACGGTTAAGTTTTCAGGTGGAAAAAGTATTGCAAATGGCTATTTTCGAAAAAGATAAGTCTATTTTAAGACTTAACGAAATGAGAATAAATCCCCTTATTTCGGATATTATCAGCAATTTCTCACTGAAAGTAACTAGCAAAGGTGGTAAAATAACATCAAACCTCAAAGCAACTTATGATGTGGCACTTATTGACGAAGTGCATTTTACCAACGTAATTTTCAATTTGATGGACAATGCATTGAAATACACTGATAAGCCACTGCTGTTAACTGTGGAAACTTGGAATGATATCAAAAATTTGTATATCAGCATTGAAGATAACGGAATAGGAATAAGCAAAGAAGATTTGAAACGCATTTTTGAAAAATTCTACCGTGTTCATACCGGTAATCTCCACAATGTGAAAGGTTTCGGACTTGGATTGGCTTACGTGAAAAAAATTATTACCGAACATAAAGGAACCATAAAGGTGGAAAGTGAACTGAAAATTGGAACTAAATTTATAATAACAATACCAACTTTAAAAAATTAACATTATGACAGACGAAAAAGTAAAAATTTTGCTGTGCGAAGATGACGAAAATCTTGGCATGCTTCTCAGAGAGTATTTGCAAACCAAGGGTTACGATGCAGATTTGCAGCCCGATGGCGAAGCCGGTTACAAAGCTTTTTCACGTAATAAATACGATTTGTGCGTATTAGACGTGATGATGCCTAAAAAAGACGGATTTGCACTGGCAGCCGACATCCGCGCGATGAACGCCGAAGTGCCTATTGTGTTTCTTACCGCTAAATCAATGAAAGAAGACATTCTTCAGGGATTTAAACTGGGTGCTGACGATTATTTATCAAAACCATTCAGCATGGAAGAATTGCTTTACCGCATTGAATCAATTTTGCGCCGCGTAAAAGGCAAACGTGCTAAAGATGTGGTTGTATATCAGATTGGTGCATTCACATTCGATGCTCAGAAACAAATGCTTATGTTTGGAAATGAAGCTAAAAAACTGACAACCAAAGAATCTGAATTGCTGAATTTGCTGGCTGCAAACGCTAACAACATTCTGGAACGTAATTTCGCATTGAAAACAATCTGGGTTGACGACAATTATTTCAATGCCCGTAGTATGGATGTATATATCACCAAATTACGCAAGCTATTGAAAGACGACCAAAACGTGGCTATTATCAATATTCACGGTAAAGGTTATAAACTGATTACTCCACAGATTAAAGAAGATTAAGATGTGATTGATTTTGCATGAAAAAAGTCTTCAGAAGCAATTCTGAAGACTTTTTTGTTTAGTAGTAATCGGGCAGATTTCATTTTAGCTACAATAGCTATAATCCCGACCTCTCGGATATGTTTTTTTATTGTAAAAAGCTTGCACACTGCCACTGGGATTTGTTATCCCAGTTTTTGTATTCTTTGGATTTCTCGTTCAACTCTGCCGCTTGGCTTGCCAAGAATCCAGTAGCATATCCGGATGTAAAATATTTTCTTTAATTCGGATTTCAAATCCTAAGAATACATACAGTTGGGATAAGCATAACTTGTCCCGAATATCGGGATCCAAACAAACAGCGCAATCATTTTCTCATTTAATGAACATATCCGAGAGGTCGGAGTATCGAACAAGTAGGCTCATATCCACTACTCCTGAGGTCGGAGTTACCGTTTTGTCATTTCATTTTTTTTTATTGCAACGTTACAAACGTTAAACAAACGCCCACTCGTTGAAAACGAGTGGTAGCGTTTCTCGATACTAACTTACTTCTTCACCGGTTGCCACTGGTACGCACCAATATCGGGTTTATTGTTTCTGGGGTTTCCGTTCAGGTCGAGCGGGAATTTAGCAGCCACGGTTGGGTCGGCTTTGCCACGTACAGGCGAAACCGAATCGGGCATAAAGTTGAAATATATTTTCTTTTCGTAGTCGTACCTAATACTTTTGAAAAGGGTATCCTTTTGAGCATACCAACGTATGCTACTAAACTGAGGCAGCTTCAGTGAATCAGGTTTACGGATATAGCAATGATCGAAAATACCATTGTATTGATCCAAATAACGGCTTGCCAAGCTGAATTCGTTCTCGTAATTACCGCTTATAATGCAGTTACGAAATTCTGTCTGCATAGGTGCAACACGGTTCAGATTCATTATCATTAATGCCGGCTTTTTGTCTCGCGTAGTAGGTTGCACGGAGCTGTTGTCGAAATAATTGGCAATGGTGCTTTGCAGAAAAGTATGTTTTCCACCATTCAGGTATACACTGTAACTGCTGGTATTTGAAATTTCGGAATTAGTAACCGTCACATTTGCATTTTGAACAATCAGACCATAAAGCAAAAAATTATGAATCCGACAGTCCGAAATCTGAAGGTTTGGTAAATTGTTGAAACTATTATTCCTTACATAAATACCTACATATCCACTGTTCATGTTCACGTGACTAAATACATGATTAGTTCCTTCACCCAATAAAAAGATACCGCCCCACTGACCCGCTACATTATTATACGGAAAAGGTGTAGAAAACTTAATATCATCCAACCGGTCACCACGCATCAGAATGGGATTGTCGAAAGTTCCTTCTGCTTTCAGATTTCCATACACAATCAGGTTGGCATTGTTATGAAAATAGAATTTACAGCCGGGTTTAATGGTTAGGGTTCTGTTTGCTGCAACAATAAAACTATCCCTAATATAATAGGGATCAGTCGATGATAGTGTAGTATTCCTTAATATTTTACAATTCAGAAATAATTTATTAATTATATTAATTCTCTGACCATAAGCCTCTAATTTTACGTTTTGAAGCATACCGTTAGTCTGAAAAACAATGGAATCACGAATAAATAGTGATGAGTTGGTTTTAATAGTAACAGAAACAAAGATATACATACTGTCCTTCGCACGAATTTCAACGTTTTTAAACTGATTTAATGAATCCAGACTTCCATCCACATTAATTCTATAAGCTGAACTTTTACCTCCGGCTAGGTACAATTGACTTATTTTCAGGGCGTAATTATTTCGATTGTAAACCAGTATTTTAGAAGTGGCACTCCCTACAGTTGTAAAAACTGTATCGAAGGTAAGGGTATCTTTCGAAAAACTGAGTTTATATTTCGGATTGGTTGTAAAAACATCATCATTGCACGATGTAAGTGATACTGCCAGTACAACCGACACCAAAAGAATAAAACTTTGAAGAAACTTGTTTGTGAATAATAACATATCAATTTTTAATACGTGCTGAAAACAATTCTTTATTTTGCTGCAAATTTACGCTAAAAAGATTATTTTATCATAATTATAGGCTATATTTGTGGAATAAATTCTAAAAAGCACGACCATGGCAAGCCGCAAAAAACTTAAAAAGACGATTAAATTTGTTTCATCCGAACTGATTACCGATATCTATTTTCATTGCCTGATGTCGGGCAAAATGGATGAACAAACTGTTGATAATCTGGTTGTTGAAATTATGAATCTGAATCGTGAATTTGTACTCAGAGCCAACCGTCCCGATGGTAAAGACAACCCTAAATTGGTAAAAGCCTATTACTCCAAATTGTTTGCCGATTGGCAAGCTAACACTTCACAAATTATTTCCAAAACAGAAAAACTCTGAAATTTATTCAAAATTAAATGTAAGGGTTATCATTTTAGAAGTTAATTTCGATAATGCATTTGAAAATCTCTGTTTTTCAGGAGTTATTGAGCCTGCACGCCCACTATTTAACGGAACAAATATATCGTTGAAACTTATTGAATACTTCAGTTCCGGACACAGTTTGAAGAACGAAAAATAAATATCACAACCTACCCCAAATTCAGTATAGAAATCCAACGGTTTTAATAATACCGGATTCTCAGTATTGGTGGCCAAATCAATCGAAGCACCACCTCCTGCAATTACATAAGGACGGATATTCCCGTTTCGTTCTGAACTAAATTTCAGATAAAAGGGCACGCAAATTGGGATTGATTGTATTATAGTCCAATCATCACCTGTTGTGGGCGCATAATTCAATTGCCTTTCTCCAAAATGTAAAGTTGGAGTGCAACGCAGATTCATATACCTGTTTAGCCTTAAATCAGTGATGATTCCAACCGAAAAACCCGGTTTCAGAATTGAAACTCTAGCATCATACACCGTTCCGTTGATGTCAAGCAGGCTTGGAGTTACATAAAAATCCATGGAATTAAATCCGAGTGAAAACCCAAAATGAAAAGGTTTCTGGTCAACATATAATAAGTTTCCCTGAGCCATGAGTGTTGTTGATAAACAACAAATAAAAATCGGAATTAATAAAATGCTTTTCTTTACAGGGACTTTCATGCTAACCACTTAAATAGTAGAATACAAACGTATAAATAAATGCTTTATTATACAAGCTATCTGCTTATAAAAAAGGTTGTTTCTCTTATTTAAAGAAAAACAACCTTTAAAGTTATTTTATGTGGACTTAAAGCATTGTTCCAAAAACATAATAAATCAGTGCAGCCAATGCAGCGCTTACAGGAATAGTGAGAATCCAAGCTATCATTAAACTACGGGTTACACCCCAACGCACAGCTGATAAGCGTTTCACAGCACCTACTCCTATAATTGATCCGGTTATTGTATGGGTTGTACTTACAGGAATTTTCAGAATTTCAGTAATATACAACGTTAAAGCACCGGCAGTTTCAGCAGCCACGCCTTCAAGCGGTGTTACTTTGGTAATGCGTGAGCCCATGGTTTTGATAATTCGCCAACCTCCGGACATTGTACCAAGTGCAATGGCTGTAAAACAGGCAAATGCAACCCAATCGGGAATTTGTTTTATATCATGAATCCCCACATCAAGTCCGTTTTTATGATATGCTGCATACAATGCTGCAGCAATAATTCCCATAACTTTTTGTGAATCGTTCAATCCGTGACCAATACTGAATAAACCAGAAGAAACCAACTGAAGCTTTTTAAACCAGTTATTAGCTTTGTGTGGGTTTACTTTTTTGAAAATATACAAAATCAAAATTGTCAGTAATATAGAAATAACCATCCCTACAAACGGAGCCAGTATAATAAACGAAGCAATTTTAACAATTACATCGGATTTAATGGCTACAAAACCCGAAGCCGCAATAGCTGCACCGGCAAAACCACCAATAAGTGTGTGTGAAGAAGAAGATGGAATACCAAGCCACCAAGTAGCTAAGTTCCACATAATTGCTGCAATAATTCCTGAAAATATAATAGGAAGTGTAATGTAATTTTCTAATACAGCCTTTGAAACCGTGTTGGCAATACCAAAACCACTAAAATATTTGGCTATAAAAAACGCCACAAAATTAAAAGCAGCAGCCCATAAAACAGCTTTGAAAGGTGTAAGTACTTTGGTTGAAACAATCGTTGCAATGGAGTTCGCGGCATCATGAAATCCGTTGATATAATCGAAAACCAAAGCAAGGACGATAATAGTTATTAAAAGCGTCATGTTATTGATTTACGGTTAGTTATGCGTACTTAATAATAATTGTTTTGATAATTTTACCAACACTATCAGCTGCATCAGTAGCTTTTTCAAGCTCAGCCATAATGTCTTTCAGCTTCACTAATTCAATAGCATCTTTCTGATTCTCGAACAAGTCAATCAGGAAGTTTTCATAAACCTCATCAGCTCTGTTTTCAATAGCATGAAGATCAAGGCAATACTGAGTAGCTTTCTTGGCATTCTTTTTCAAAACATCTAATTCGTCTACCGCCAAACCAATTTTAACTGCACATTCTTTAATAAAAGTTGCCATTTGTACAGCACTTGCAGGAATTTCCTTTGGATTATAAAGTACAATTCGTTTCGCACAACTATTTATAAAGTCTGTGACATCATCTAATTTATCAGCCAATTGATGAATATCTTCACGATCAAATGGTGTAATAAATGTTGAATTTAATTCGCTAAAAATTTTAGCAGACAAAGCATCGCCCTTGCGTTCTTGTTCTTTAATTTTTTCGTAAAACAAAATAGCTTTCTTGTGATCGCTGTTTTGAACACATTCAATAATTAAATCAGATGCAACAAGAATTACTTCCGCCATTTCTTTCAGAATAGGAAAAAACTTAGGCTCTTTTGGTGTGAATTTGCTAAAGAATGAATTGTTCATAACAAAATTTGTTTTAGTGTTATTTTAATTTGATTATTTATGTGTTTATTTACTGATTTATAGGCAAAAGCAAATTAAATTCAACTTTACACTCTATATTTTAAGCACCACAAAAATACTAAAAACTTTTCATGTTACAGTATTTAATTCAAAATTTAATAGATTTGTAACATCGGCATATAATGCTGATTTTAAATCCATTACAACACACTTTCTCAGCGATTAACGAATAATTACAAAATAATCTTTACTTGAAATTGGAATGGAACCCTAGCTAAAAATAAATTACGGTTATGAACAATGTTCAAATTTATCTGTTTAAGAAAAAAAACACCTAAAAGTTTTTTTTCGTCCTGAAAAAGTTTTACTTTTGCAGCACTAATTAGTACTAACAAAAAATATTTAGAAAAATGGCTTACGTTATTTCAGAAGATTGTATTGCTTGCGGATCATGTATCAGCGAATGTCCTGTTGAAGCAATCGCAGAAGGCGATATTTATGTAATTGATGCTGATGTATGTACAGATTGTGGCACTTGTGCTGATGTTTGTCCTTCAGAGGCAATTAGTCCGGCATAATTACAATGTTTTATAACAAAAATACCTGTCAGAATTTCTGACAGGTATTTTTTTATGGTCGGTAATCAGATTGTTCCAGCATTTTCTGATAATTGTTATCATTCATCAAATCCCTTAAACTGACATTCGGATTATGTTTCATGTAACTACACACTATTTGGAATCCAATCCATGTTCCAAGCCTTCCGGGCGAATCCTGTGAAATAGGAGCTGTAAAAGGAGCATCGTTGATGTATTTCTGAATCAACATAACATCTGTTGAAAATAAATGCTTTTGATCAATTATAGATGCCCAAATTTGTTTTTCCATCCCTTCACTCCATTTTAACTGATCGGGTGTGTAACCGATAATCTTTTCGGATTTCTCATTTGGCATAAATACCGACATGAGATAAAGAACTTTTCCGCGGAAGAGCATATTATCCAGTAAACGGTATTGAGAACTATTTATCCTGAATATTCTAAAAAGTGTAGCCGAAACCAAATCAGTTGTCAGACATTCACGTTTCATATTTACAGTCATATATTTATAGTTCAGACCTAGATATGCCGGATAATCACTTCCTAGGTAAAAATCGGTTCCAATAGCTATTATAGTATTGTTCATAATTATGGAACGGTTGAATCCGGATACAAAAAAGTACAGTTCCGGCAGTTTTACTTCGGGGAAATAATAATGAATGTATGAATATGCATCTGAAACGTCTTTTTCAATATCCGATATGTCATTGAATGTATCAAGTGCTTTTCTATTTGATTTTGTGAAAGCTGTATCATTCAAAAATTTTGATACCAACGATTTTACTGCCGAAGTATCTCTGGCTGTAGTATCCATTATTTCATAGGCAAATAAAGGCAAAAAAACAGGATAGTCATTATAAAGCTTTTTCAAGCTTTTATCCATGGTTTTCTGATTGAGCGAGAGCAAATCTCTGTCGAAACGGTGAATCTTAACAGTATACCGGTTTTGGTTGGTATCAATCTCAAAACGACTGTTTTTATGACATGAAGTTACAAAAAGTATTGATAATGAAATCAATATTAAATTTTTTCTTTTCATTCTATAGTTTTATATGTAGGCAAAAAGCGCAAAATGAAAACCTGTCAGTTGGCATTTTGCGCTTTTTGTAAATGGTTTCAAATTCAATTATTTGCTACCTTTTTACTGATTTTTGTTGTTCGCGTTGCATTTTTTCCAACCGATCCATAAAACCCGATTTTTTAACCGGTTTTTTGCTGTTATTTGCCCGTTTTGCATGAAGTTGCGCTAAAATCTTTTTTTCGTCAACAAAACCACGGATAGCATAAGTTTGAAGAATTGAAATTAATGTTGAAATAAAGTAATAATAGCTCAATCCAGAAGCATAACTATTGAACATAAACAGGAACATTAGCGGCATTAAGTACATCATCCATTTCATCATAGCACCTCCGGGTTGATCTACGGTGGTGGTTTGAGCCATATTTACTTTCGTGAAAACGATGTTTGTAACAGTCATCAACAAGCAGAACAAACTCACGTGATTGCCAAAACCAAAAGGAATACTGAACGGCAGTTTCATGATGGAGTCGTATGTTGAAAGGTCGGTAGCCCACAGGAAACTTTGCTGACGTAATTCGATTGCAGACGGAAAGAAGCTAAACATAGCAAACAGCAATGGCATGGACAAAAGGGACGGCACACACCCACTCAATGGGCTAACACCCACTTTACCATACAATTCCATAGTAGCTTTCTGACGTTCGGCAGCTTTATCGGCAGGAATACGGGCATTTATTTCATCAATCTCAGGTTTCAATACACGCATTTTGGCACTCGACATGTACGATTTGTATGTGAGCGGGAAAAGCACCATTTTAATAATTAAAGTCATTATCAGAATAATAACTCCAAAATTACTGAACACTTTACTCAGTTGGTTGAACATAGGAATAATTACAAACTGATTAATCCAGCCAAATATTCCCCAACCAAGTGGAATTAGTTTATTCAACTTCAATTCAGCATCACCATTTATCCCTTTGTCGTAGGCAGCCAGTACCTTAAACTGATTTGGTCCGAAAAACCAGTGAAAAGTTGAAGGGGTTTTTCCGGTTGGATCGAAAGGAACAGTAGTTACAGCTGAATAAGATTTCAGATATTCTGAGTTTTCTGCTTCCATTTTACTGGTTAGGGTGGTAGAACTCATTGCGTCATCAGCAATAAGGATACTGCTAAAGAACTGATCTTTAAAGGCAATCCACTTGATTTTGTTTGGCAACTTTTTCTCATCATCCTTGCTTTCGCTCAGTTTCTCAATATCATCCGCCACATACTTATATTCAATGGAAGAATAGCGGTCTTCAAACTTACGACCCCGCTCCTGCTGACGAACTTTTGAATCCCATTGCATATCCAGTGAGTTAGTTCCGGCAGGCATTACTGAATTCATTCCGTTGGCTTTTATACCAAAACTCAACATGTAATCTTTTTCGGGCAATGTATAAGCAAAATCAATATAAGCTGTACCCGAAGTTTTTAGTCTGAGTATAAGAGTTTGATTTCCTTTTGCATCCTTTGTAACTGACGAAACCGGTTCGAAATAGAGATTAGTACTGTTAAGTACCCGGTTGTTATTGGTTACAATGGTAAATCCCAGGTTACTTTCCTTTTCGTTGAAAAGTATCAGAGGAAATGATTTGTTCAATGAATCACGTTTGCTGTATTTTTTCAGCTGAACAGAACTAATGCGACCACCTTTATTGCTCAAGGTAAGTTTTACAACTTCATTTTCGAGTGTATAAAACTTCTCAGTTCCGTTAGCAGCAACATTGAAAGCTCCAAAAGCATCTGTAGTTCCGATTTTGGCCGAATCTTTTACTAATGCCGGGTCTTTTGGAGTTACTTTTTGAATAGCCTGTGCTTTCGTTTGTTCAACTAAAGCAATTGAATCGTTGTAACGTTTAATTCGAGCTTGTTCTACTTCGTTAGGTTTATTTAGTTGAAAATATCCTATAACAATCAATGCTATAAGTGAAAATGCTAAGATCGTATTTTTATCCATAAAAGTTTAATTTACCCCCTAACCCCTGAAGGGGGATTTTAATTACTATTGATTTATTTGTTCAAACTAATCCTATACCCCTTTAGAGGTTAGGGGTAGTTGTTATTTCTCTATTGCTGCTTTCACAAAACTTATAAACAATGGGTGCGGATTTACAACTGTACTGCTGTATTCTGGGTGAAACTGAACACCAACATACCATTTATGTCCTTGTAGTTCAATTATTTCAACCAGATTTGATTCCACATTCATTCCGCTGCAAATCATACCATTCTTTTCAAATTCATCTTTAAAAGCATTATTAAACTCGTACCGGTGACGGTGGCGTTCGCTGATATTTTCTTTTCCATAAATATCGTAAACCCGACTACCCTTTTTCAGTTTACATTTATACGCTCCAAGACGCATGCTTCCACCCAAATCCAGAATATTTTTCTGTTCCTCCATGATATCCACCACATTATATATTGTGTCCGGATCAATTTCTGTGCTGTTTGCTTCAGCATAACCCAACACATTCCGGGCAAATTCAACAGACATGGTTTGCATCCCCATGCAAATTCCCAAACAAGGAATATTATTTTCGCGGGCATATTTCAGTGCCGCAAATTTTCCATCCATTCCACGTTGCCCGAAACCCGGAGCAACAACAATGCCATCTATTTTTTGGAGCTTTTTTTCCACATTTTCTTCTGACAATTTGTCAGACAAAATAAGCTCTAATTTTAATTTCCGATTATTATATGCACTGGCGTGAATCAACGATTCGATGATAGACTTATAAGCATCAGGCAGTTGAACGTATTTTCCGACGATGGCAATGCGAACTTCTTCTTTAGCATCCTCCAGGTTATGAACAAAAGCCGTCCATGACTTCATGTCAGCTGCAGGCGTTTTCTCAAGGTCGTAACCCATTTTTGTCAGCACCACTTCATCCAACCGTTCTTCCTGCATATTCAGCGGAACACGGTAAATGCTTGGAACGTCAATTGACTGCATAACAGCTGATTGCTCCACATTACAGAATAGCGCTACTTTTTTGCGGATTTCAGCAGAAATATTATGTTCGGTACGAAGCACCAAAATATCAGCCTGAACTCCCTGTTCCTGTAATGCCTTTACAGAGTGTTGAGTTGGTTTGGTTTTAAGTTCCTTGGCAGCAGCAAGATAGGGCACATAAGTAAGGTGAACAATAAGGCAGTTTTTGCCCAATTCCCAGCGCAACTGACGCACACTTTCTATATAGGGAAGTGACTCAATATCGCCTACCGTTCCGCCAATTTCGGTAATAACAAAGTCGAAATCGCCTTTGTTACCGAGCATTTTGATGTTACGTTTGATTTCGTCTGTTATGTGAGGGATAATCTGAACGGTTTTTCCGAGGTAGTCGCCGCGTCGTTCTTTGTTGATTACATTCTGATAAATGCGTCCGGTGGTAACATTGTTGGCTTTGTGGGTTTCAACGCCCAGAAAGCGTTCGTAGTGACCAAGATCGAGGTCGGCTTCGTGACCATCTACAGTTACATAACATTCACCATGTTCGTAGGGATTCAGTGTACCTGGATCGACATTGATGTAAGGATCAAGTTTTTGGTTAGTTACTCTGAATCCTCTGGCTTGCAATAGTTTACCAAGCGAAGCGGCAATAATTCCTTTTCCAAGCGACGAAGTAACCCCACCGGTTACAAAAATGTACTTTGTATCTTTCACCTTAAATTTTTCCTTAAAATTACTGTCTTTAGGTTCGTATTTTTAAGTCCGCAAAGTTCGGAAAAAAAACTGAATAACGAAAGAGCAAATCACAAATTAATTTATTTATATAAGTTATTACAAATGAGGGAGAAAGAAGATTTGATTTACATCGATTTAGGTTTTACAATTTTTAAACGTTCGTATTTATATCCGCAATAAAAATAGCGAGACCCTACTGAAAAAAAGCCTTAACTATTGAAAATAAGTACGTTAACAAAAAAGCTGCCGTAAAACATAAAAATTAATTTAAAAAACACTTGCAAGCAAGGAATTAACAGCTTATATTTGTCCGGATTTTTGGTTAATGCTAACAAGCAAAAACTAAAAACAAACTATGAAATGACCCTTTGCAACCAACAAGCAGAACTAACTTGTTGGTCTTAAATACTAACAACAAATAAATAGAAAAATTATGGCAGTAAAGTATGTATTAGCCCAAAAAGGAAACCCGGGAAATCCCACAGCTCCTAAGAAGTTTTATGCTCAAACCAAAAGTACAGGCGAAGTTACCTTGAAACAAATCAGCCGCGAAATTGCTGAAAACTCAACCACGGTGAGCGATAGTGATATGTTGGCAGTGTTGAATGATTTGACAAAAATTCTGAACCGACACCTGAAAGAAGGTAAAATAGTTCGCTTTGGCGATTTTGGCACATTTCAGATTAATATAAAAAGCGAGGGTGCCGAAACAGCTGACAAGTTCAACCATTCAATGGTTACTAACACCAAGGTTACATTCCGACCCGGTAT
>CAIKVR010000187.1 GCA_903830915.1 uncultured Bacteroidales bacterium | reverse complement strand
GGCAATGATTAATTCTATTTCTTTTTTTTCTTTTCTGGCATTTTGAAGTATCAGTTCTTTGTTGGCAATAATCTGTTCTGCAGCCATTTTTTCTTTTTCTTCAATTTGGAATAAAAGTTCCTTGTTGGCGATAATTAGCTCGGTTGTCAGTTTTTCCTTTTCTTCATTTTGAAAGAGAAGCTCTTTATTGGCATTCATTAATTCTAAAGTCAATTTTTCCTTTTCTTCGATTTGATTAGCAAGTTCTCGGTTGATATTGATAAGTTTCTGTTCACGTCTTTCCTTGATTTTATTCTGACTGATAAGTTCTTTGTTGGCAGCATTGATTAACGCTATGGCATTCACTTCATTCGCTGCGATTAATTCGTCAACAGATTCCCTTTCATCCACATTTTTCATGTTGATTTCTTTATTTACAGCGGCTAATGCTAAGGCATTTTCTTCATTTGTCACGATTAAACCGGCTACATGTTCGAGTTTTGTATCGTTTTGTGAAATGAGATCTTTATTTTCCGTGACTAATTCGTGTGCCTTTTCTTCATTTACACCAATTAACTGTTCCATATTATCACGATTTTCATTGGTCTGAGCAAAATATCCCTTGTTTGCAACACTTAGTTCAGTTGCATTATTTTTGTTGGCAGTAATTAACTTTGCCGTTGGTTTTTCTTTCCTGATTTTATTTTGCGTCTTCATTTTTGTAAATAAACAAATTCAATTAACTTATGCTTTGAACCTTTGAATGGGTTTTTATTGCTTATTAAGAAAGGTACTGAGTATCCTAAAAATGTTGATTAACATTACATGGAACGACTTTTTATATTCATTTATTGATTTAAACTTCAATTATTTAAGCTCATGACTAACACTATAACAAAGGAACAATTCCAGAGTGGAATTGTTCCTTATACTTCAAATAAACAGCACTTGATTTATTTAAATCTTCTGTGCGATCATTTGACTGATACCTGTTTCAAACTCTATTCTTGAGACATTGTCAAATCCCGTTTCCAGTAGCATCTCCTTCACTTCAAGTTCAGTAAAGCAATCACCCGCCTCCGTTCCCACCAACATATTGATGGCAAATATGGCACCGAAAGTTGGCAGTGTCCTGTCGTGGTTCATGATCCAGTCCTGAATAACGATCTTACCTCCTTGATTTAAGGCTCTAAAACATTTCTTGATTAATTCCCTGTTTACCTCCAGCGAATTGCTATGAATAATCGCTGATAAAAACACCATATCATATCCCATGGGTAGTTCGTCTTTGGTGTAATCGCCGGTAGAGGTCTTAATCCTATTGGTAAAACCTTCCTGATCGATAAACTTACTTGTGATCGGAATAACATTGGGCAGATCAAAAACCGTAGCTTCCAGTTCCGGCTTTATCCTGACAAATTCCATGGAATAGGCTCCGGATCCACCTCCGATATCCAATAGCGAATTAATACCCGTCAAATCAATTGTGACTAACTGCTCAGGAGCCTGTTTCTTTGCCCGGTCGTGCATGGCATTGATAAAAGGGAATAGCCAGTCTTCACCCCGTTTATTTATTTCTGAAGGATTTGCCGAACTGCCTGTTTTTACTACTTGCGTCAGTTGACTCCAGGTATTCCACAGTTGATTCGAATGCATCAACCCTCCCATATATTCGGGACTCTTCTTAGAAAGGTACCTGTAGCTATCAGGAGTATTAACGAACAATCGATCCTGCTTGATAAGGAAACCCAGCGATACAAGTGCATTCAGCAATCGTTCGCAGGCATGCTCATTCAAGTGTAGGTTAGCGGAAAGTTGATGACCTGATATCCCTGATTCTTCAATGTTTGTAAACAGGTCGAGCTCAAAGCTGCTCAACAGGATTCTGCTCTTTTGATACGAGGTGGCAAATTCTCTAATGGTGTTTGGATACATACTGAAATAAATTAAAGGGTTTATTATAAATTTATTTTCGATGTTTCTTTAAATCTCCTATGTTTTTTAATTGGTTTAGCAATCCGGGTTCCATATTCTTCATAATACGCGAACAAAGTTAGAATATACATACAAATGTGCCTGTAATTTAAATCTTTGAAAGTTATATGGAATTTATTCTTTACGTTTTTCTTAAAACATATACGACAGATGGCACATTCCTCTTGTTTCTGCAGTTGTCTGACCTTTCGACAAATCTGATTTTAAAGGAATTTGGACGTTTGCACCAACTGAAATGTTTTTATAACGGAGTTCAAATCCCAGTACAGAAAACAAATCATAGCCACCCGTATCTTTCACCTTTTGAGAATAATTCATGTTTGCACTTACCGATTCGTATAACAATCCAACATTCGGACTAAGAGTAACCGTGCCGATATGGAAATTACGAAACAAAATGGTATTTACCGTAAACAAATTACCAAATTTAAAATGCTCCGCACTCCTATTAATCTTATAATTCGTATTGAGGTTAAAACCCCAGCTTCTGATCTGAAAAGAGTATATGGCATTCATCAGAAAATCATAGCTCCCTGTTCCTGATTGCACATTAGCAGTGGAAACGATCTCTGCTGAATCAACCCTGAATTTTCCCGTTGGGAATTTAATGCCACCTCCTACCATCAACTGTTGGAAAACAGTTTCCGTATCTTTATTTAAGGCTTTTATATCCAGCAAATTATAATCTGCCAGAAAGGTGATATCTCCCAAACCATTGATTGACCTGGGTCCTTCATCCGACAAAGAATGATTAATATTATAAGGAACAAACAGGAATAATTGCCAGTTAGTCAGAAACTTTGATCCAAGCATCAAATTGGTAGTCTGGAAAAAATCTTTACTGAACTGAGTGTTATCGTTATTCAGGAGGGTGTTATAGTGTTGAAAGGAAT
>CAIKVR010000186.1 GCA_903830915.1 uncultured Bacteroidales bacterium | reverse complement strand
TTACCTGTAACTTTAGTTCGGAAATAATCAGTTGATGATGTAGTAGTTGTAGAGAATTCAGCAGAAGCAGATGAAGCACTGGAATCAAAAGTAGTTGATCCATCTCCTTTTGCTATTACAGTAAATGTATATGCGGTATTAGCATTAAGCCCGGCTAACACTAAACTTGCTGTAGCTTGCCCACTTGCATTTGTTGTGCTAACTAAACTTACACCCTGATAAACAGAAATATCGTAACCCGAAGCGCTTGTAACAGATGTCCATTGTGCTGTAAAACCTGAATTGGTAATAGCTGATGCAGTTCCAATTATAGGAGTTGAGAGTAATGTTTTTACATTTGAGGAAGCTGCTGACGTATATGAATCAGAATATGACTGATCACCATCACCAACTGATACAACTTTATAAATATAAGTAGTATTCGCTGAAAGCCCTGTAATGACTTTATTTGTAGTAGCCTGCCCACTCGCAGTTACAGGGAAACCTGATACTAAAGTTGATCCATTGTAAACGAATACCTTATATCCACTTGCATTAACATCTGCGGGTGTCCAATTGGCAGTAAAACCCGTAGAACTTGTATTAGCTGCACTTCCAACTGTTGGAGGAGTCAGTAATGAAGGATTCGTACTTCTTGTAATAATTTGATAAATAGCATATTGTCCTGTACTGGTATCCGTGAATCTGAATTTTGCATTCGTTGCGCTAACAGAAAAAATATCTATTTGTTCTGATCCTGTTGATGTAATGGTTCCGACAGTTGAATAAGAACCACCGTTCGATGAAACTTCCACAATAAGTTGTCTTGAGGCGGTGGCTGAAGAATGAATTTCGATTTGAGCTACACTTGCAACTACCGGTGAGTATAAAACACCCGAATTTGACGTTTTATCCAATCGAAGCGAATTAGTATGAATTTCAGCTTTTGGTCCGGTTGAAGTACCACTTTGTATGAATGCATGTGTCAGATCCCACCCATTCACAGAATATACCGGATATGATCCAAGTGCAGGAGCACTACTACTTGTATACATCGAACCCCATGTTCCGTCACCAAAGTCTGTACTTATATTAGAGATGGGTGCCGAAGTGCTAATTTCTGCAGACGAAGTTGAGGCGTCAGAAGAAGCATAATTAACCACATCTCCCACTGCAATTACTTTATAGGTATATGTTGTTGAATAGTTTAATCCGGAAACCAATAAATTGCTTGCAGACTGACCGCTAACAGAAAACATATTTACAACATTCGATCCCTGGTAAAGTTTAACGACATAACCCGTTGCATTTGATACTGTAGTCCAGTTCGCTGTAAATCCATATGAAGAAGGAGTAGTGGCTGTACCAACCGTTGGCGTTGTCAGCTTACTTGCCGAAACGTATGGATTAACCTGTAAATCATTAAAATATACCGCTGAACCCTGATTCGATACAATTCTAAGATACTTTGGAGTATTGTAATTAAGATTAAAGGTATAAGCTGCAGTAACAGCAGTTGATAATGTGGTTGTCGTACCTGCAATATCTGTAAAACTTGATCCATCTGTTGAGTTTTGCAGTTTAAAAGTACCGGCAGTACCAACGTAAGATTTAACCGTTAGACTACTTACATTTTGTAACACTGGTAATTGAATATATGCATTTGTTACCGATAACTGAATTCTGCCCAAAGTT
>CAIKVR010000185.1 GCA_903830915.1 uncultured Bacteroidales bacterium | reverse complement strand
CGAAGTCGTCTTGACTTTTATAATGTTGCTATTTTTGAGAATTTATTGCTGATCTGAATCGGTATTTATGAATATTCGCGAGTTGGAACTCGCGAGACCCTAATCGCGGTATTTATGAATATTCGCGAGTTGGAACTCGCGAGACCCAAAAATAAAGACATTTCAGAAAAAGTCAAGACGGCTTCATCTTTTTAGTCCTGACCCCCAATCACCAAATGGAGGCTTTAAGACGTAGTTTATGAATCTTTAATTAGTAGTAAATAGTTTCAAAATATGTACTCTTAAGCCCCAATTTGGGGATTTGTGGTGCAACTTATATAAACTCAATAAGTATTCTTCTTTATTTTGAAACCTGAACTCTCTTTTTGTTTTCTATTCTTTTTGACTAGTTACACCTTTATTTTTCTCAAATAGCCCGCTATTTTTCAAAAAAACAAAGCAACAACTAGCCTGAAAAACAATTTAAGATTTATTTTTAAACAATTACTACTAAAATACCCCTCAAAAGCCATGCAATGACTTTTGAGGGGTATTTTATTTAGACTGTTATTGGAGGTTATTTTAAATTCATTATTTTAATTGATTTATCTCCAACTTTAGCTATGAAAATACCGTTGCCGGGAAGCGAGCATTTAGCTATACCAGCATTCACTATAGACTGACAAATATATTTACCATTCATGTCAAAAATAGAAACCAGATTTGTTTGGGTTAAACCTGACAAAAGTAAGACGCCATCTTTTACAGAATACTGGATATTGTCTGAGTTGATACCTGCTACATCTGAAGATTCGCTCATATTTGTAAACATGCTCCAACCTGTTGCTGCCTGATAGCTGGATAGAGTTCCTGTAGGCACATAAACTGGTATTGATAACGCAGCGCTACCACTCGTTATATATGTATAGCCAGGAGTTATTGCCGGAGGTGTTGTAGCAAATGTTTTAATCCAAGTAAGTTTAGAACAACCCTGAAGAGCATAACCACCTATTAATGTAACTGAAGCGGGAATGGACAATGATGTTAACTGTGAACAACCGGAGAAAGATTCAACAGCAAGTTGTGTAACAGAACCGGGAATTTCAAACGCACCTGATTTTGTTTGTGCACATAAAATCAGTTGAGTGCCATCAATCAAATATAAAACATTATTGATTGATTTGAATGTAGTATTACCAGCATTTACCAGTATTGTAGATAATTTACAATTACTCCAAGGATTATTTTCAATTATTGTTACAGAAGAAGGTATCTCGATACTTGTTAAACCTACACAACCGGTAAAGGCAGATGAACCTATAGAAGTTATGGAAGTTGGAATTATAAAACTAGTCAAACTCTTACAAAATCCATAAGTTTGAAATCCAATTTCAGTAATTGTATTAGGAAGACTAGTATTAACAAGACTTTCACATTGCCAGAAAACATAAGTACCAAACGATGTAACCGAAGAAGGTACTATTGTGGTTGTTAAGCCTTTACAAACCTGAAAAGCACCATCTTCAATCGTTGTAACAGAAGTTGGTATAATAATCGATGTTAACAATGAACAGTCACCAAATGATTCGTTTCCGATAACCGTTACTGAGTTTGGAACTTCATAAACACCTGTTTTAGTTTGAATACAGGATATTAATCGGGTACCAATACTATTAAACAATACTCCATCAATAACTTTAAAATTTGCATTTCCGGGAGCAACATCTATGCTTGCAAGTTTTCCACATTCAAATGGGTTTGCACCAAGATTAGTAACTGATGCAGGTATTGAAATAGAAGTAAGTCCCGTCAACTGAAATGCCCAGTCTCCTATTGAAGTCATTGTGTTCGGAATGTTTATCGAGGTTAGATGTTTACAATTACCAAAAGAATATACGCCTATTGAAGTCACGCTTTGAGGAAGTGTAACTCCTGTCAGCAAAGTATCATTTGTGAATGCATTATCAGCTATTGTAGTAACTTTATAGGTTGTTCCATTATATAAAACAGTTTCAGGTATCGTTAACTGACCTGTACAAGAGTCTCCTTTTGTCAAAGCTACATCAGTTAAATTAAGTGCTTTGTAAGTTATTTTATTTGTCTTAAATATGATAATCTGTGTTAACAGTTCCCGAATGATACGTGTACCACTACCAATTGTGTACTGATAATGAATATTAAACTGTCGTAGTAATGGATCGTATTTGTTAATTGAGTCGGTAGTGGCAGTAATTGCATAGCTACCAGAAAATGAATTTTCAAAAGTAACAGTTTTATTCTTATGAATATTAAGGCACAAAGTGCCATTGGCTGAAGTTAAATCACCAATTGTTGTGGTGTATGTACTGTCAGTTACTTTCGTCAGTGCCTTATCGAGAAGTATTGCTCGTGGTGATGTTGGATGGGTGAAATAACCAACTGAATGATAATTACCTTCAATTTGAGCGTAAGAACTACTGCAACCAACTATGATTGCAAGTAATGTAAGTGTAAAAGTTTTTTTCATAATTGTTTTTTTTAATAATTTGTACTTTAAATTTGTTTTGATATTTATGCACCAAAGATAACTTATTTTATTTTAATTGATAGCTGTTGTTTTAGTGAATTTTTATTTTAAAGAAAAATATTTTCAAAAAACGATAGAATAATTGAGTAATCGACCGAAAATGATTGGTCAACCAAAATTCTTTTGTTAGTTTTGCATCATAAACACATTAGCATGAAACACACAAACAAAATCCTTTCCGCACTTTTCCTGATATTTCTTTCGGTTCATACTTATGCAATAAGCCTAAGTTCATTCACTCGTACAGGTGCTTACCAATCCGATGGCAGCTATATCTGGACATACACAACCAAAGTTTCAACTGCTTCTCAAAAGGCAGAGAATTGTATGGTAAGATTAACCAGTCCAGCCAATTTCCCGTTTGAAGTGATAGAATTGCCTTCAACGCTCACTGCTGATACTTTGAAACCGGGTATGATGGAGATTAAAATCAGAGTTCCAGCTGTCTGTATCACTGAACCTGCAAATTTAAAGACTTATAAGCTCAAAGTAAACCTGACAACCGAAAATGATAAACCACTTTCTTTCGCATTTACAACTTCTGCTCCACTTCCCGAGCATCCGCGCTTATTAATTCGAAAAAATGAACTTAATGATTTAAAACGTCATTTTTCTCATCCCGATTTCAATGATGTTCGCAAAGCTTTTAACGAACAGAAAAACTATGCCACTGATGGCAAAGTAAATTCTGACCAACCTGACGAACGTATCCGTCAAAAAATGGAAGCACTATCTCTTGAATATCTTATAGACACGGTCCACAACAAGAAGTCGGGTAGAGAAGCCATTAAACTGGCCATAAATTACCTGAATTCGTATTCGACCAACCGAACCACAAAAGCAGTTTCGTACGAAGAAAATACCAACACTTATGAAGCAATTCTGGGTGGTTCAATCGTGTATGACTGGTGCTATGGGTTACTGAACGACAAGGAGAAAGCAGAACTTTTCAGCGGGTTGAAAAAAGTTTGTCTACTGGGTGAATACGGTTTGCCGGGAACAGGAAAAGTACAATATCTGGCAGGTCATTACGGTGAATGTGCTCCTACAGCGTATATGGCTATCGGAATTGCAACATACGATGAAGACCCTTCGTTTTTCGATTTTGAGTATGATGAACAAGTAAATAAATTTGCTCCTTCGCGCAACCCTATGTACAAAGCCGGAACACATCATCAGGGTGCACAATACATTCACGTGCGCTATACCCATGAACTGCTTCAACATTTTATGCTGAATAAACTCGGGCTGAGTCCTTACAATAATGATATTTATAAAGCAGTTTACCGGGCTATTTACGGCACTATTCCACAGAAAAAAGATATGGACGGCATGCCCGAAGGCGATGGTCATAAGCATTTGGAAATGGGCTACAGTCAGCTGTATTACCTGGCGGCCAATCTCTCGAAAGACCCGGTGCTGCAAACCGTATCGAAAGATAATCTAATAGCTACCAAACACCAGAGCGCACGTTTATTTGTGTACCACAATCCCGATATTCAGCCCAAACCCATGGACAGCCTGTGTCTAAGTCGCTTTTTTCCTTCGCCTTCAGGAATTATGATTGCCCGCACCAAATGGGATATGGATCGCGCTGATTTTTCGTCAAACGCCATGGTGGTACTGATGAATATGAAGGAATACAACGCCCAGAACCACACCCACATGGATGGCGGTCATTTTGGTATTTATTATAAAGGACATCTGGCAATCGATGCAGGTATTTATCAGGGCAAGGATGCGCAGAATGGCTGGGCTAAACTGAATTACACCAATTATTTTGCACGTACGGTAGCGCATAATTCGCTCCTTATTTACGACCCGAACGAACCACTGCCGGGCGGTTGGGATAAAAAGCAAAAAGTAGTGGCTCGCGATGGTGGACAGTTTTTCTTTGGTGACCATGCCTGGGATACAAGTGCCGATATGTTTAAAGCAGGCAAATCGGCTACTATTCTGGCCGAAGAAATCTCTGCCGGACTCAAACCGGAATACAGTTACTTTAAAGGTGACCTGACTAATTCGTACAATGTGCCTAAATTCATTGGCATTTATCCGCCCAAAGCCGAATTGGTGCGTCGTAGCTTTGTGTTTCTGAATCATAAATCGAACGACATACCCGGAACGTTGATAGTGTTGGACAAGGTAATATCGACCAATGCAACGTTTAAGAAAACATGGCTGCTTCACACGCAAAACGAACCCGAAATAAACGGAAACAAAATAACGGCAATAAATACTAATGATGGACGCGATGGTAAACTGATAAACACTGTGCTGATACCCGAACTCAGCAATGCCAACATTCAGAAGATAGGCGGACCGGGCAAAGAATACTGGTGCGATGGTCAAAACTGGGGAAGTGTTACGCAGGAAGATGCAGGATGCTGGCGTATTGAACTTTCGCCACGCACCAATGCGCTGGCTGATAATTTTCTGAACGTCGTGCAGGCTATGGATGCGGGTTATTCGCCTTCAAAGCAGAATATCAATTTTACTTTATCCGACAATAAAGAATATGCTGTTATTACGGTAAAAGACTGCATTGTGGCTGAACAACTCGCGCTGGGCATAAACGAAAAGCCGGTTACATTCACAGTTGGTAATACCAAAACTACTTACAAAGTGCTGATTACCGATCTGAAAGCAGGAAACTGGAAAGTTACTTCTCCTGTTGGCATCAAACATCTATCTGTAACCGAAGCTGCCGGAACACTTTATTTTGAAAGTACAGGCGGTAAGTTCAGGGTGGAGAAGGAGTAAGGCGTAGATATAGGCTCAGATTCTCAACGCGTTGGAGATCGATAGATAATGCTTTTCCTCCAAAAATGAATTTCAAAGGGGTATGCAAATTTTATTTGATGAATTTCAATCAAATATAGATATCTTCAAATTTTGGAAATTCAAGAGTTTTCTGAGCAGTCATTTAAACTATTAAAATTCGGATGTAAAATGAAAGCGGATATTTTTGAAATCATTTTGTGCCATTTGAAGCACATAACCTGAATCGGCTAGAAACACATCGCGACCTTCTTTGTCCTTGGCCATGTACTGCGCTTTGCGTTTTTTGAAATTGTCAAGTTCCACAGCGTCGTCACTTTCAATCCAACATGCCTTATATAATGAAATAGGTTCCCAACGTCCTTGTGCGCCGTATTCGTGCAGCAAGCGGTACTGAATAACTTCAAACTGAAGTTGCCCGACAGTACCTACAATTTTCCGACCGTTGTACTGGTTCACAAATAACTGTGCCACACCTTCATCCATCAACTGGTTGATACCTTTGTCCAACTGCTTGGTTTTCATTGGGTCGGCATTTTCAATGTACTTGAACATTTCGGGCGAAAAGCTTGGAATGCCTTTGAAATGCAGGTCTTCACCACCTGTCAGTGTATCACCTATTTTGAAATTTCCGGTATCAGGCAATCCCACAATGTCACCGGCGTAGGCTTCGTCAACCGTTTCCTTTTTCTGTGCCATAAAAGCGGTGGGAGAGGAGAAGCGCATCATTTTACCGTGGCGGATGTGTTTATAGTTTACGTTTCGTTCAAACTTTCCTGAACAAATCTTAACGAATGCAATACAACTGCGATGATTTGGATCCATATTCGCATGGATTTTGAAAATGAAGCCCGAAAATGCTTCTTCGTAAGGATTTACTTCACGTTCCAGCGAGTGAATTGGACGGGGAGAAGGTGCAATTTCCACGAAGCAATCCAGTAGCTCCTTAACACCAAAGTTATTCAACGCGCTACCAAAGAAGACCGGTGCAAGTTGTCCTGCAAGGTATTTTTCGTTATCAAATTCGGAATAAACACCGTTTATCAGCTCCATATCTTCGCGCAGTTTGTTAGCATCGCGCTCACCCACTAGTTTGTCCAACTCAGGGCTGTCAATGTCTGACAACTCCACAGATTCGCTGATAGATTGTTTGTTTGGAGTGAAAAGCTGAAGATTGTCTTTGTAAATATTATAAACGCCTTTGAATGAAAATCCCTGATTGATAGGCCAACTCAACGGACGTACAGAAATACCAAGTTCGGCTTCCAGTTCATCCAGCAAATCAAAAGCATCTTTTCCTTCCCTATCCATCTTATTCACAAAAATCATCACTGGTGTATTGCGCATACGGCAAACTTCCATCAGTTTGCGGGTTTGAGCTTCAACCCCCTTGGCAGTATCTACCACAATGATTACGCTATCCACTGCTGTAAGTGTGCGGTAAGTATCTTCTGCAAAGTCCTGGTGACCCGGAGTATCCAGAATATTGATTTTATAATCGCGGTATTCAAAGCCCATAACCGAAGTTGCCACAGAAATTCCACGTTGTTTTTCAATTTCCATCCAGTCGGAAGTGGCAGTTTTCTTGATTTTATTTGATTTTACAGCACCTGCCACATGAATTGCACCGCCAAAAAGCAATAGTTTTTCGGTGAGCGTGGTTTTTCCGGCATCGGGGTGACTGATAATTGCAAAAGTACGTCGGCGTTGTATTTCGGATTCTAAACTCATTGTTAGTTGTTCGTTTTTAAAGTAATAAAGTTCAAAAGTTTATAAAGTTGGCAGTCAGACTGAAAACGTTGTACTTTTGACTTTTTGGGCTGCAAAGGTACGTTTTTTAGAGCAAAGCTCAAACAGTTTATACAAAACAAAAAGTTCGGAGATAAGCTGACCTTCTCCTTCTTTTTTGAGCATAAAAAAAGTAAACTCTGTTCAATTATAGGAAAATCAATGGTTTTATAGTTTTGGATAGTTGGTTGTCTAAACTATAGTTGATCATAACCTATAATACTTTTTTGCAATAGAAAATGGTATTACTTCTGACTATTACGGG
>CAIKVR010000184.1 GCA_903830915.1 uncultured Bacteroidales bacterium | reverse complement strand
TTTCGAGCTTGTAATAATTTCGTCCTGATTTTCCAACTTTTCTTTATTGATGGCAACTCCTCCCGATTGCACCAATTTGCGCATTTCGCCTTTCGACGGGAAAACGGCTGCCGCATCGGTCAGTAAATCAATGGCTTTTACACCGGCTTCGAGTGCGGCTCTGGAAATGCTGAATTGCGGTACGCCATCAAAAACTGCCAGTAGTGTATCCTCGTCAAGCCTTTTCAATGCTTCGGAAGTAGCATTTCCAAACAGAATACTCGATGCTTCAACAGCTGCCTGATAATCTTCTTCGGAATGCACCATTACAGTAACATCTTGTGCTAATCGTTTTTGCAACAAGCGTAAATGCGGTGCTTGTGCATGTTCGGCAATCAGCATGTCGGCTTCTTCTTTACCAACCATGGTAAATACTTTAATATATTTCTCGGCATCGGCATCGCTAATATTCAACCAAAACTGGTAGAATTTATAGGGCGATGTATATCGACGGTCAAGCCACACGTTGCCGCTTTCAGTTTTGCCAAATTTACCTCCGTCGGCTTTGGTTATCAGATTGATAGTGAGTGCAAAAGCATCATTATTGGTTTTGCGGCGAATAAGTTCTGTGCCGGTAGTAATGTTTCCCCATTGGTCCGAACCGCCCATTTGCAATTTACAGTTCTGGTTCTGATTTAAGTACAGGAAATCATAACCTTGCACCAATTGATAGGTAAATTCAGTGAACGACATTCCTTGTTTTGATTCTTCGCCCAGGCGTTTTTTCACGCTGTCCTTTGACATCATATAGTTCACGGTGATGTGTTTGCCAATGTCGCGGATAAACTCCAGAAACGAGAAATTTTTCATCCAGTCGTAGTTATTCACCATTTCAGCACGGTTAGGTATATCCGAATCAAAATCCAGAAAACGCGAAAGTTGTGATTTTATGCCATTCAGATTTTTCTGCAATGTTTCTTCGTCCAGCAAATTGCGTTCCTGCGATTTACCCGATGGATCTCCAATCATGCCGGTAGCACCGCCAACTAACACAATGGGTTTGTGACCATCCAACTGGAACCGTTTCAACAACATTATTTGTGCAAAACTACCCACATGCAACGAATCGGAAGTAGGGTCAAATCCGATATAAGCTGTGGTCATTTCCTTTTTCAACTGGTCTTCTGTTCCGGGCATCACACTGTGAATCATGCCACGCCATTGTAATTCTTCTATAAAATCCATCTGTAATTTGTTTTGAGTTTGAAAGGTTTTGTGTTTCTGGTTTTTGAGTTTGAATGGTTTGAAAAGTTTGATGAGTTTTATGTTTATGTCACAACTCTAAATTTTCAACAACTACCTACTGCCAACTACTTACTACCTACTAATTTTGGCATGCAAAGATACTACTTTTTAGCTTTAGGAACAAGAACAAAACTTTTGGGGCGTATTATCGTTTAAAAAATTGGAAGGTTAGATTTATTTCTGTACTTTCGCTTTTATTCAGGTCTTCTAAAATATCAGAAAATGAATTTCAAAAAACTTTTTTTAATCGCTTTTTTACCCGTTTTACTGGCTTCGTGCAGCACTAAAACCTGGACTGTTACACATGCAACTTCGGTAAAGATTCCAATTGATAATACTACTGATGCACTTGCAGATCGGGATTATATAAACCACCTGCAACCACTTAAGCAACAACTTGGAGTGAAAATGAATGTGGTTATTGGTCAAGCTGCTGAAACCATGAAAGGTCATGCACCGGAAAGTTTATTATCCAATTTTAGTGCAGATGTGTATCGTCTGGCGGGAACAGACTTTCTGAGTCAACCGGTTGATATTTCAATCGTAAATCTGGGTGGATTGCGGACGGTTATTCCGGAAGGAAATATTACCGTTGGTAAAGTTTTTGAACTGATGCCTTTCGAAAATGAATTGGTAATCCTTTGGTTGAAAGGAGAAAAGTTACAGGAATTGATTCAGTTTTTTGCCCGGGTAGGTGGCGAAGGAATTTCGGGTATTCGTATGGAAATAAGCAATGGAAATGCGGTGAACGTGACCATAAACGGAAATGCTATTGTACCTGAAAAGATGTACAGCATTGCCACAAGCGACTACCTGGCCGGGGGAAATGACAAAATGGTTCAGTTGGCACAATATGTAAAACGACAAAACACAGGTATCAAACTGCGTGATATTTTGCTCAATTATATCAAATCGGAAACAGCCAAAGGGAATAAAATTCAGGCAAAACTGGATGGACGGACTAAGGTTAATTGAAGATTTTAAATTTACGATTTACAATTGGAAAATGAAAATGAAAACAAAACATATTGATATTGCGATTTTTTTGCTAATAATTTCAACGGTTTCCGTTTTTGCTCAGCAAAAAATAAAACTGGTGATACTGCATACCAACGATACACACAGTCAGGTTGAGCCAACCGACAAATCAGGTTTGAAAACGTCCGAAATGGGTGGATATGCACGCCGAATGGGCGTTATCAATCAAATTCGGGAACAGGAAAAAAATGTGCTGCTGGTGGATGCCGGTGATTTTTCGCAGGGAACGCCTTATTTTAATTTTTTCAACGGACGGGTGGAAGTTGATGCTATGAACCGCATGAAATATGATGCCGGAACGCTTGGAAACCACGAGTTTGATAATGGAATTGATACCTTGGCAGTTATTCTTAAAAACGTTCAATATCCGGAGATAAGTTCAAATTACATGTTGGAAAATACAGCATTGAAAGGCATGATAAAACCTTATATAGTTCTGATTAAAAATGGTTTACGCATTGGAGTTATGGGGTTGAATGTCAATCCGAAAAGTCTGATTTTTGAGAAAAATTACAAAGGAATGGAATATGAAGATCCGATTGTGAAGGCGAACGAGATTTCCACTTTGCTGAAAAAGAAAGAGAAATGCGATGTGGTTATTTGTCTTTCACATCTGGGGGCTGATACTACTAAACTCGAAGTTAATGACTTTGAAATTGCTCATAAAACCCGATATATTGATGTAATTATTGGCGGACACTCACACAGCATGATTACGAATACTACCGAGAAAAATGCAATAGGAAAACCGATAGTAATTGCACAAATGGGTAAAAGTGGATTGTATTTAGGAAGGATTGATTTAGAGTTGCAGATGAAGTGAAAAACGAAAGAAATTGATTATTTTTACGCCGTAAAGCTGTTTTAATAATGAAAAATAGGAATTATTTTAAAAATATAGCTGTAATTTCAGTGGTCATCTCATTGATGATTATACTTTCGTGGTTGGTAGCCAAACAAACTGAACTGGACATGCGTAATGATTTGCTTACTCAAACTGTGTTTGGAGCTAATTCAATAGACGTTAACTTGGTCAAGAGGCTTAGTGGCACTGCTGCCGAT
>CAIKVR010000183.1 GCA_903830915.1 uncultured Bacteroidales bacterium | reverse complement strand
AATGGTGATTTTAGTTAGGTTAAAAAAAAACATTTATCAAATATCAGGTTAATAATCAAAAAACGAAGAGTTAAATACGTGATTTTAGACTTTTAGTTCGCAAACAACTGATACCGATGGCGCAAACATATCTGTCAATAACTACAAATATGTAACAGTCCAATCTATTTTTCATATAAAGTTGATTTGTACGAGCTAATTTTTTTAAAGGAAAAGCCCGGCGAATCAGATCGTCGGGCTTAATTTTTTTATTAATCATAGATTTATTCCAGTTCCAGCAAAATATCATCTTGCATAACTGCTTGTCCTGCTTCTACATTAATACGTTTAATAATGCCATTCTTTTCAGATAGGATATTGTTTTCCATCTTCATAGATTCCATTACCAACAGTAAATCACCTTCTTTTACTGTGTCGCCAACTTTGGCAACAAGGCGAATAATACTGCCTGGAAGAGGTGCTTTCAGACCGTTTGCACTCGGTTTGTTTGATGGTGGCATTGGAGCAGCTTTGGTAGTAATCTTATTTTCACCGGGTTTGGTAACTACCTCTTTACGCACCAGAATTGGAGTTTTCAATGGGTTCAGTTCCTCTTCAAGCTCTACTGTATAGTTTTTGCCATTTACTTCTATTTGAGCCTCATTTCCTTCAACTGACTGAACATTTACGCTGTATGAAACTCCTTCTATTTTAAATTTGAATTTCTTCATGAATTTTTATTTGTTTAATGAGTTTTAGCTCATTTGATTATGAATTCCGTAAATTTTTGAACTCCATGGCGAATAGCGTCTTTCGATACGTTTAATGGTTATAACATTACTCTCATCGTCGTGCACTTCGTCGTAATACATATGCAAAGCCATTGCAATTGCCACCGTATCAGCATTCGGAACTTCTTTCATACCAAGAAGTTCTTTCATTTTTACCGAACGGGCAATCTTTTTTCTTTTCTGTTTCAACGAAATACGTCGAAAATATTTTTGAAAAATCATTTCTTTATTATTAATTTTTAATTATTAATTAAAGCGGAATGTTACAATGTTTTTTTGGCGGATTGATTACTTTTTTGGTTTCCAAAGCCTGAAATGCACGGATAACACGGAAACGTGTATTTCGTGGTTCAATAATATCGTCGATGTAACCAAATGCAGCAGCCTGATAAGGATTAGCAAATTTTTCTTTGTATTCGTTCACTTTTTCACTTACGAAAGCCGCTTTTCCTTCAGGGTCGGTAATAGCTGCAATAGCACGTCCTTCCAATACTTCGATAGCACCGGCAGCACCCATTACAGCAATTTCGGCAGTTGGCCATGCGTAGTTGAAATCACCACGAAGTTGTTTACAGCTCATAACGTCATGTGCTCCACCGTACGATTTACGGATTGTTACCGTTACCTTCGGAACAGTTGCTTCGCCATAAGCAAACATCAGTTTTGCACCATGAGTAATAATACCGGCATATTCCTGACCAGAACCGGGCAAAAATCCTGGAACGTCAACTAATGTAAGTACCGGAATGTTGAATGCATCGCAGAAGCGTACAAAACGCGCTGCTTTCCGTGAAGCGTCACAATCGAGTACACCTGCAAGGAAGTTCGGCTGATTTGCCACAATACCGGTAGGAGCACCGTTGAAGCGTGCAAAACCAACAATGATATTACGGGCATAATGACGGTGAATTT
>CAIKVR010000182.1 GCA_903830915.1 uncultured Bacteroidales bacterium | reverse complement strand
TCGAGAAGTACGGTAATTAAATCGTATGAACTATTGCTTATAGAAAATTGCATCGAATCTGCTATAGGTTCCGGCCACAAAGTGAAAGCTGTTTTGGCTGAAACCTTGCCATCTAAAAATCAAAATAGCAATAAATATGGTTATCCTGAATTGTCAGAAACAGGTAAATCTTTTCAACGTAATGTTTCACTGATAAATAGTACGGATGATAAAGATATTGCCTTCAGACCGGGCTTACCTCCACTCGATATTTTTCCTGTAAATCAATGGAAAAATCTCAGTAACCTTTACTGGCGTCATATCAAGTCTTCAGCGTTGACATATTCCGGTTCATCCGGAACAGATCAATTAAAAAAGACAATCGCTAATTATCTGAATTTCAGCCGTAATATTAAATGCGATCCACGGCAAATTATTATTGTTTCGGGTTCATTACAATCACTTTATATAATTGGTAATGTATTGCTTAATCCGGGTGACTGCATGACTTTTGAGAATCCTACTTTTCCAAATGTAATCTCAATTTTCAAAGGACTCCGTTCGAATATACAGACCGTTTCTGTTGACCAATATGGATTAAAAGTCGATGAATTGACTCAACCAGGACATATTCAATCAAAAATAATTCATACTGTTCCCTCCTGCCATTACCCTACCGGAGTTAGAATGAGTCTGAATCGCAGACTCGAATTACTAAAATGGGCAAACGAACACAAAACCATCATTATCGAAAATGATTACGAGCATGAAGTAAACAATTATAAAGATTTTGTTCCCTCTTTATTTAGCCTCGACACTGAACAAAGAACCATATTTCTTGGCACATTCAACCGGCTTTTACATCCATCCATCCGAGTGGGATACATGGTGGTGCCGTTTTATTTACTCGATGCTGTTGAAGCACTACTAAACCACTCACACCGGTTTGTACCATCATCTATTCAGGTTGTGCTGAGTCAGTTTATTGAGCGAAACTATCTTTATAATCACGTAAAAAATGTGATTGAAATTGCTGAAGAACGAAAAAAATTGTTTTGTGAGACTTTTAACGACTGTTTTGGAGATACTTTTTTAATCAAAGAAAGTCCAATAAGGAGTCTGCATGTATTAGCTGAAATCAATTCAAACCTGAAAGATAAGGATATTGTCAGTCACTTTGCAAAGCATAATATTGTTGCACATGCATACAGCAAATGTTTTGTTGATGAAAATCCCTCTCAGGGACTGATTCTTGGATATACACCTGTTCGGACTCAGATTATAAAACAAAAGATTACTCAAATGGAAAAACTGTATCGGAGTTTCAACTTATAAATTAATTCGCATATCAAACGTTTTTTTGTTGTGATTAGATTATTATTTCTCATAATAAGTAAAGGTTTTTGAAAAGCAGAAAGAATGAATTATACCATGGGGAAAAGTATTTTTATCTTGTATTTTATCAGTCAAACTGTTACGTGACATCACCCCTACAAAATATTCGTGCTCTGAGCCAACTATAAACGGCTTTCTATAATCTGCATATTGTAACTACCAACTAAAACTATCCCACCCACAGCACCATTCCTGCGCCTGCACCTTTCTGCGGTATCTGATTTCCAAACGCATCCTGCGTACCGAATTCGATGGCAATAGCCAGCACCAGCGTATCATGGTCGTAAAATACTGCTTTGAAGTCGGCTTTAGCAAAAAGAGGAGTATAGCTTTCTGACCAGATGAGGAG
>CAIKVR010000181.1 GCA_903830915.1 uncultured Bacteroidales bacterium | reverse complement strand
CCACCATCGAATCCATAAACACCGGAAATCCATTCATTCCACTGAGTGATCATTACAATTTGCGGATCAACATTCAGTGCTTGTTTCCATTGTTCCTTAAATTTCAAACCATAATCAGTTGAATCACATAAAAGGGTGTCATTGTATGGCGGTTGAACTCCATTATGAAAGCTAACACCATTAGGTAAACTTGGATGCGACCCTTTCGCTACGGAAATTTGTTCAATTACACTTCTATCATTAGTCCAGCCATAGTTCTGAGGATAATTATCAATCCAATCCCATCTGCCTGATTCATTTGCATTTCCCCAAGCCCATGAATGCCGAACAGTAAAAAAATCTGTCAAAATTGGATCACTAAACGTATCGTTATCCGTCTTTAAAATGAGCGGCTTACCATTCCATAAAAACCATTGATTGGAATATAAGTTTTGTGCATAAAATTCATCATAGAGTTGTCTGGCAGAGGTTTCACTATTGACCATCCAGGCTATATACGGGGTTTGTATACCTTCGGTTCGCATTTGCAATGAAACTTTGCACAGTTCGGTTACAACAGGTAAATACAAAGGCCCATTCGAAGCATCGAAAAATATAAAATCGACTCCTGCATTGGCTAACATTTGTAAATTTCGACGTAAAACCCACGGATCTGTAGAGCGATAGTAACCGGCTTCAGGTTCTGCCCAGTAAGAATTTTTGTTCTGAATTAAATTTTGTTTTCCATCGGCTAATTGTTCCGTGTTGTTTGTAATAGGAGCTACCTTAGGACAGCCATCAATACCATCGGCTTGCCACAAATAATAAAACATACCTACATATTTATCAGTTCGGGAAGCTCTACATTGGTCAGCGAATGGCAACGAGCGACCTAATGCATCCGTAGCAACCCAATTATCACTACATGCTTTCGAAGGTATTATAGTAATAGTGTTTCCCGGGTCTTCAACAAAAATTATTTGTTTTACTTCGTTTGCCGGACAGTTTCCAACATCTCCGGATTGATTGGCTGCAATAACGACATATCCTGAAGTTCCATTAAGTGAAACGGTGGTTCCGTTTAAAGTTGCCGGGCCTGAGACTAAAATAAACTCAACCGGTAATCCTGAAGTGGAAGTCGCATTTAATTGGAATGGAGCGTCTGTAATTGTTTTTTTGCCAATGTCATTAAACGTTATTTTTTGTCCAACACATTCGGCTTTTATTAGTGCACTATAAAGCTGAAGTGATGCGTCGTGCTGAGCAATAGCTATTTTGCCTGTTTCGACTACCTCCATGCCCGTGAAATTTCCTGCAATTTGCATATCTGAAGTATATACTGTACCCGAAGAATAAATACCATTGATTTTATTTTCAAGGTCAATTCTTATGTATGGGGCGTCATTATAAAATACATAAACGGAAGTTCCATAATCTTCAATCCTCAATTTTCCTCTGTTACTCATATTTGCAACACCGGTAGGTTTAGCAACTGAGATTCTTGTTACAGGCGTTGTAGTTGCTGAAGCACCAGTGAATTGTACAATCATGCTTTGTCCATCTTCAGAAGGATAAAAAGCTATTCCTTCTTTATTAAATCCAGGATCACCTGTTGCAGGTTCTTGAACGTTTTCAACAGCAGTTGCTGTGTCAATTCGTATAACTAATCCACCATAACTGCTTGCTGAGTTCCATTGCATGTCCGACTCAAATATATTGGGTGATGAATATACTTTTTTTGAAAGCAACATTCGTTTGGCTGGCAATTCAAATTGAAAAAAGCCGGATGCTACATCTGATGGTGCTAGAACAAAATCGACTGTTTTCCATTCATTGTTGAATGTTGTAAAGTCCATCGTTGAATTCAATACCTGATTGTACTGCGTAGTTATATTTGTTATCGGTCGTTCATCCCACTTGAGCTCTTTTTTCAAATTAAGACTGTATATATTTATTGTATTATTCTCCGCACCCATTCTTCCGGCCACACTAACCTTACCTGTTTCTTCAACCTCTCTTGATGAAAATACGCCCGCAACATTCATTAGATGATCATAAACGGTACCACTTGTGTAGATTGAACCGGTTTTTCCTGAAAGGTCAATCCTTAAATACGGATTGTTATTGTAATACACATAAATTGAAGTTCCAAAATCCTCTATTCTTAATACACCTCTGTTTCTTAGGTTTACTCCCGCAGGAGCAGGTACAAAAATTCGAGTAAGCTGTGTCATATAACCAGCAGCATAAAGCCCGGAGAATTGGACTGTCATAGAAGCACCATCCGGAGATGCAAAAAAGGCAATGCCTTCGGAATTAAACTGTAAAGGATAAGTTGCCATATCACCTGGCTCTTGTATTTGATCAAGATCTGCATTCTCCGCTACCCTTATTACTACACCACCATTAGTTAAGGCATTTGCTACACTGAAATCTGTTTCAAAAATATATGGTGTTGTAACGACAGCCTTTGAGGCAATAACACGTCGATAAACCCAGCCGAGT
>CAIKVR010000180.1 GCA_903830915.1 uncultured Bacteroidales bacterium | reverse complement strand
TTAAACGGATCATTACTAATATATTCCGGTGCATTAATTCTGGCTTCGCCCGGTGCTTTAGGTGGAGTTGATTCCAATTGAAGAGCAATTTCATTGTCCAATTCAATACGCTCAATCTGAGGTAGTTTGTATTGTTTTTTAGTTGTGTTCATACAGTTTTGTGTTTATGTATTTGATTCTAATTTTTTAATTCTCTTTTCCGCCAACTCCAAAAAGGAGAAGGCGGCAAAGATTGTAAACAATTCACAGTTAAGGTTTTATGTTAAAATTATCAATCAATAATAATTTTCTTTGTTATACTTTTACCAGCATTACTTACTGTTATCATATATACACCTGCTTGAAGCGAATTTCCTAATGGAGCATTTGCATGAGTTATGTTTTTCGACACGATTTTCTGTCCTAAAGCATTATAAATTGTCACCAAAGTATTTTCACTTGAGTTACCATTCACGATTATCTGTCCATTAGCATTGGTTGAAATCCAGAAACTTCCTTTTTCAGTTGAATTAATTTCGGTAGCTACCGAAGGAGCACGGAATGTCAATGTAA
The DNA here is from genome assembly GCA_903830915.1 of uncultured Bacteroidales bacterium. GTDB lineage: Bacteria > Bacteroidota > Bacteroidia > Bacteroidales > Paludibacteraceae > Paludibacter. The sequence goes on along the minus strand of CAIKVR010000180.1, from coordinate 3,244 downwards.
AGCGACTGGTATTATTCGTGGTTGCACCCGATGAGAATGAATAAGTATTACCATCGCTTAGGTCTGTATTAATTGGACTGTCAATATTAGCATAGTCTTTCAGAATTAATTGTGTTCCTGATACAAAGTTACTGATTTGAGATGCTTTCAGACTGAATGTTCCAGAAGTGCTAATTGTAAGTCCAAGCGGCATTTCTAGATCATAAGATATATTATTTAATCCGTTAATGGCAAGTTGTTCAGTACCTGCAAGTGTGTAAATTTGCGGAATCGTAATATTTCCTTCATTCATTTTCTGCGAATCATAATCATCAAGACCATTCGATGCATTTGAATTGGTGTAAAGTACAGTTTCGTCGGTGATTACTCCATTTGAAACCTGCAAACGCAAAATTTGCTGAGTTAATTCTGAGGCTGCAGGAGCTCTAAAAACATTGTATACACTATCCTGATGGGCTCGTAATGTATTATGCAAAGTCAACGAACCAGTCGTGAATCCCTGTTTAACCCGAACCCAAAATGCCTGCATAGGTGGAATGTATTTGGTTAGTTTCAATCCACTATTTGCAACACCTATTCCTGATTTCAAATTGTACGTATCAAATACATAAGCAGTATTTCCTGAGTTTCTTGAACGCAACCAATAGGATGTTTCTATATGTACAGTATCAGATGTCTGAATGTCTTTAATATTTACATAAGACAGATAAGGATTACCAACCAGATTAAAACCTTCTTTGACTTGACCAATAGTCCGATTGAATGAAGTTGTCTGTTCACCTGTATTTAATGTACCTGTAAAATTAATAGTGGTGTCGGTATTTAGTTTTACCACATAACCCTGCATAACATTCAATGCTGTAGAGCCAGTGCTAATCTGTGGCCAAGGATTATTAGTACCTGTAGATTCGCTATAATTATACACTATATCTTTGCTTGATGCAACATTAAATACGTTGGCAGTTGCAGATGAAACCGGACTTGAAATATACCAGTTACGTCCACCTTTCAAATAGCGTTGAACGTCAATACTGCCAGTACTTAATGTACTACCATCATTATCAACAAAAGTTGCTGTACCGTGAGCATCATCACTCTGAAGAGTTAATGCGCCTACTACTGTTAGTGTCTTTCCTGAAGCTAATGTTAGTTTCGCACCCGGTGCAACAGTCATAGTTTTTACACTGAAATTATCATCTACGGTAAGTTCACCTGCAGAAACTGTTACATCGGTTGCTGAACTTGGTGAATAGCTTGACAGATTTGCATTAGCTAATACAGTTACGGCAGGTGATACCGGTGTTCCTGAATTTGATGCATCACTTGCAGAACTACTACCTACACTGTTACGTGCTGTTACTGTAAAGGTATAAGCTGTTCCATTAGTAAGTCCGGTTACAACGATCGGACTTGAAGCGCCTGTTGCGGTTAAACCACCGGGACTTGAAGTTACAGTATAGTCAATAATTGACGAACCTCCATTACTTGAAGGAGCAGTAAAGGCAACTGAAGCCTCTGCATTACCTGCTGTTGCTGTACCAATAGTTGGTGCACCTGGCGCAGCAACATCTGTTGTTACCGATTGAATGCCTGACCATGAACCAGAGCCTGAAGCGTTTACAGCTTTTACATGATAATAATAAGTAGTATTTGGAGCTAATAAACCTATGACTTCACTCAGATTTGTGCTGATAATAGACGAAACCGAAGTTGTACTTGACGATAAATCTGAAATTGTTCCATATTCAACTGTATATGTAAATGTAGCAGCACCTTGTGTTGGAGCAGTCCAGTTAGCTGTAAAACCAGCACTTGTGATAGCGCTTGCAGCGGTACTGGTTGGTGCAAGAGGCAAGGTTGGTACAATAGTGGTTGCACCAAAAACAGTTGCCGATGCACTATTTTGTGCTTTTGCAAGAAAGGTGTAGCTGGTATTTGCAGTAAGCCCGGTTACTGTTTTAGTTCCCCAACCTGATTTTGTATGCCATACATTAGTAGCACTAGAAATTGTTCCATCTTCCTGAACATACTTCCCTGAATTATTTTCTTTAATCGCGAATGTTGTTGTTGCAGGATTACCGTTTTCATTTATGGCAATATTTACACTTGTTGATGTTATTCCATCCACTGTAGGTGCAGCTGGGGCGGCTGCAAGGGTAAGGAAACTGACCTCTGTACCGTAAGTTGTTCCATTTGTATTAGTTGCATACGCATTTGCATAATAGGTAGTATTTGGTGTCAAACCAGTCAAAGAGGCGGTAAATGCACCTATTGCCAAAGGAATACCCAAACTTACTTTACTGTCATTAATTGTAGCACCGGCCGATGTTTTATAACAAATACCATAATCGGAATAAGCAGGAGTACCAAGACTTCCACCTAAAGTACCATTCCCTGTAGCAGTTGTGGCTGCAATTGAAGTAACAGCGCTGGTTGAAACCGGAACTGCTGCTGGCACTGCATCTGCCCAGCTATTTTTACTATAACGCAAACCTGCAATTGTTCCAGTCAAGGAGGATTGCTGCCACACATCAAATCCTTTAAAATAATCCATATTTGTCAGACCTGACTGAGTAACCGTAGCAGTAGGAGTACCAGGTTCGGCAGCACCCGGAGTCGGATTTACAAAGAGAGATACGGTACCTGCTCCTGCTGTATTACTTGCAGTTGTTACTTCATATTTAATAACAATTAAATAGGTAGTACCGAAATCAAGTAATTGAGATGATGTGCCAGTAGTAGTCGAAACAATTGGAGTCAACAGATATTGGGTACCTGATTTCGCAACTTTAATATATCCGCGATTAACAGTACTTGTCGTACTTTTATTAAATGCAACAAATGTAGAACTTGCAGGAGCATTGCTCAAATTAAGCAAAAAACTCAGATAAAAAGTACCCGTTGTCAGATCTGTTATTGTTGTAGTCAATCCGAAATTTGAGTATCTAGCACTCTGAGAAGTTAACGCAATCTGCTTACCTAAAGTGTTGTCTTTGTAGGTGGAATAGCTTAGCGTACTTGTAGCCACAGACGGCTGAGTTCCTGTGGCAGAACCATACCATGTGCCAACTCCGAATGTTGTACTTTTCTCAAGTTGTGTTCCGTTGGCATTAATTGCCGAAGCTGCAAAAATTGTAGAATAATCTTGGGGCGAAGTGACAGCCGCCTTCGTTACCCAAAATGACACTAGACATGCCATTAATAAGGAGATTTTTTTCATAAGACTTAATTTTTAAAGATTATT
>CAIKVR010000179.1 GCA_903830915.1 uncultured Bacteroidales bacterium | reverse complement strand
TAGTTATTGAAAAGTGATGTGGGAATTATATTACTTATAAAAATAAAGACAAAAACCAAAGAAAAAACGAAGGAATTACACAAAATAAATAATAATTAATTTGGTATACTAAAGATAAATTCATTGACAAATTATGAATAAAAACACGAAACTAATTAGTATAACTTTTCTATTCCTATTAGGGATGCATGTTGCCTTAAAAGCGCAGTACCGGGCAATCGAAGTAACCTGTGAAAGAAATGGTACCAAAGGATATAACTTTTCGTATACCAAAAATGTAGAAGGAAGTTATGTTGTATTTGTAAAAATAAATGATGCAAACAATTTATTACAAACTGAATTTAAAGAAGTTGTAAGTGGTCATGGTGGTTATCTTTTTTCAGTCGGATTGTTTGAAAGAGACAAAAGTTTTGGATTCTCAACCTATACTACAACCTATCTCAGAGGCGTTCCAAATCCGAAAATAGACACTTCGTTTGTATATGCATTGCCATTTCGAAAGGGTTCACCGGTAACAGTATCAAATTTATATGATTTGAGAGAAAAGTTTTTTGCAGAAACTCCAACCCGTAAGATGAAAGCATTCGAGTTCTCCTCACTCGATAGGGATACAGCATGTGCTATCAGAAAAGGAGTGGTGGTATCCGTAAATGATAAGTATGAAATGGATACTACCATTGGTAAAAGCTATACCAGCAATGTAAATTCAATTCTCATTGAACAACCCGATGGTTCATTAGCCTCCTATTCAGGTTTCAAAAAAGGAAGTATTTTCGTGAAAGAAGGACAAACAGTATTCCCATTCACTCCGCTGGGTGTGTTGGCACATTATGATGTTACTAAAAAGCACCAATTGCGATTAAGTGTAACATTTTTGGCGGATGCCAATAATGACTATCAAAACGATAATGCCAATGCCAAAAAGAACAAACGATATTATGAATATATAAATCCTTATTTTCTTACTGATAAGGGCGCAAGTCATATTCAGGGAGGGAAAAAATACAGTGCCGGTGTTAGTGATTATGTGATTGAGCGTGAAATGACTAAAAAAGAACTGAAAGAAATTGGCAAAAAAAGTAAGACTGAAAATAATCTTACTAAACTATTTGACAAGAAGAATGAGATTCAAAAAGATACACTTTATTCCGATGTCGAGGGGAATAATTTGACTACCGGAGATAAGGCTACAGAATATAGCTTGAGATGGACCGACCCGACAAATGAGCACAGAAAAATTATTAATACTTTTTTTAAATCGGGTAAACTCAAAGAAGAATTTTTTCAAATTGATAATCCTCAATTAGACTTCAAAAAACCACCCCATTGGTATTATAAAGACAAAGATACAGGTCATACATGGTTTATACATGGCATGAGGCGAGTATGGTACGAAAACGGACAACTCAGAAGGGAAGTGGAGTTCCAAAATGGTGAAATAAACGGTCGTATGATTACCTATTGGGACAATGGACAAATAAAACGGACAAACCGCGATAGTGCCGGAAAGACAATTCCAACTAAATGTTTTGACAGAACAGGGAAAGAAGTACCGGTTTATCCGTTTGCTACCACAGGGAAATTTAATGAGGGGAAAACCTCTGTTAATGATTATTTAAAAGAACATGTTGTTTATCCGAAAGAAGCACTTGAAAAGTCACTTGAGGGCTCTGTGGAAATAGTAATTAATATAAAACCCGACGGAACTGTAGGCAATTTACGAACCATAAAGAGTACCCTTCCACTATTTGAAACTGAAGTAAAACGTGTATTGAAAACACTGCCAACATGTAGTTCGGGTACTTACGATGGCGAACCTGTATCATTTTCTCTGTCAGCAAAATACACTTTCAAATTACCGGAAATAAAAACAGACTGGTTATCGAAAGTGAATAAGCAAGACACTACTTTCTATGACAATACCGGTAAAGTTGTTCTGGCAAAACGTTATTGCGACAGTTATGAGATTTTATCTCCCGACCCGGTTGACAGTACGAAAGCCATTGAACGGGTTTACTCTATGAATGGAAAAATGCGTTCGGAAAAGTACTTTTTAAAATCAAATCTTATTCAATCTGTAAAAGACTCAATGGAAGTTCTTAACTATATCAATATCTTTACTAAAAAAGAGATAAATATGATGAAAAGAAAAATTGAAGGAAGATATCGCGAATGGTTTGATAACGGACAATTGAGTAAAGATTTCTATGTAGAAAATGGCAAAAAGAATGGTAAACTGAATTTTTACTGGAATAACGGAACTCCCAGACGTACTGATGTATTCAAAAACGGAGAATTGGAAACAGGTACATGTTACGACAAAACCGGCAATGTAATTCCCCACTTCGATGTGGATATGCCTGCAACTTTCCCCGGTGGAAAAGATGCCATGGAGAATTATATCAGAACAAATTTACAGAATTCAAAAACTTCTATTCAAAATAATATTCAAGGGACAGCAATTGTAAATTTTATTGTAGATTTAAGTGGAAGAATAACCCGAATATGGATTTCCAAAGGTATGGATAAAGACATGAAAACTGAAGCTATGCGCTTGGTTCGCAATATGCCAAAATGGCTGCCAGAATTAAAGGATGGAGAGCTTGTGTCAAGTATTCAATATGTAGGAATTAATTTCTCTTTAAAATGAAAAAAAATATTGTAGCCCATGCTACCGGGCGATTGTATCCCCTCGCTACCGCGCGATTGTATCGCGTGGGAAGTAATAATAGCAAATAAATATGCTACACGATGCAATCGTGTAGCAGCAATGGGAACGACTACTGTCCAGCCAGATATGTTCGTTAAAAGAGTAAAAGGTAGCACTAATTGTTGGGATATGTCGCTCGGTTTACCGCTTGGCTTGCCAAGAATCCCAACTGTATATACAATAAGGATTTATAATCCTAAATAGACAAATCCGTTTTACATCCGGATGTGTTACTGGATTACAAATTCAAAGAATACAAGAACAGGGATAACATATCCCAGTGACGGTGCAGATTTTCATACCAATTGATGAATACCTATATTCATGCTCGATTCATATAAAATAACATTCGGCTGAAATTTATAATGAATTACAGCCGAATGTTTATAATGCTTCCTGTTTTAGACCTATAATTAACTTACTCATCCGATGACTTATAGTTATCGGAGAAGTTGACCTGTTTGAACCGAAATATACTCTGGAGTTCGTTGCAAACTACCTTGATTTTGTAAACCAAAATATAAATCCGCTGTTTTTTATGCTAGTGGATGTTCCCGTAGAAAAAGGAACATCCTTTTTAATGATTTATTTGCATGTTTTATTCAATTTAAATATTTTCAGATGTTTCATAAAATCGGGAAAATATGTATTTTTGCACAAAATATAAAAAAGTGTGCAGTTTATCCCTCTGCAAAAATATTAAAATCGAAATGAGTAAAATTGTTGTTACAAGTTATCAGGAATTAGAACAATTCATTGGAAAAGAAATTGGAGTGTCCGATTATCTTACTATCACTCAGGAACAAATCAATCTGTTTGCCAATGCAACGCTCGATCATCAGTGGATTCACGTAGATGCAGAACGGGCAAAAGTTGAAAGTCCATTTAAATCGACCATTGCTCATGGTTATCTCAATATCTCAATCTTACCTTACCTTTGGGAACAGATAGTGGAGGTTCAGAATTCAAAACTTACAGTGAATTATGGTATTGAAAATCTGAGATTTAACCAGCCCGTTTTAGTAAACAGTCAGGTTCGGGTTCGTGCCAAACTCAAATCACTTAAAAACCTGCGTGGAGTTTCGAAAGCAGAAATTGATGTAACATTGGAAATTAAAGATAACCCCAAATCAGCTTTCGATGGAACAATTATTTTTCTGTATCATTTCGTTTAGAAATATCATTTCAGCTTGTTTGTGGGCAGTTGATAAGCAAAAAAAATATAACATCAACTTGATTTCACACTTTTAGTTGTAAAAGTGGAAATCAAGTTGTATTTTTACAGCACTATACTAAATAATTAAATCCTGTTTTTATGAATCACTTACTATTTCTAGATTCTCCGGTAATTATTGTAATTGCACTTATTTTTTTACTCTTATTTGGTGGAAAAAAGATTCCTGAATTAATGAAAGGATTGGGTAAAGGTGTTAAAAGTTTCAAAGATGGCTTGAATGAAGTTGAAACGGAGATAAAAGACGTTACAAAAGAAACACCAAAAGAAGACGACAAAAAAGATTCGGCTAAAAAATAATGAGTAAACCGAATGAAAGTGAAATGACTTTCTGGGATCATTTGGATGATTTACGGAATACGCTGTTTCGGATAGCCGGATTTGTAGGCATTATTTCGTTGGTATTTTTTGCATTTATGAAATGGATTTTCGACCATGTAATTCTTGCACCATCGAGAAATGATTTTTACCTGTATCAATGGTTTAACGAACTTGCAAAAAAATCTTCATTTTTGCCCGATTTTATTTCCGGAACTTTTAATGTGAAAGTTATCAATATTAATTTGGCTTCTCAGTTTTTGGTTCACTTAACTTCTTCGTTGTGGTTTGCACTCGTTTTCAGTTTTCCATTTGTTATTTATCAGCTTTTTTTGTTTATTAAACCGGCACTTTATGCTGATGAGAGAAAAAATGCAGGTGGTGTCTTTTTTTTTGGAAATATATTGTTTTACCTGGGTGTTGCAATCGGTTATTTCTTCCTGTTCCCACTCACATTAAGGTATTTAGCCGGATATCAACTTAGTAAATTTATCGAACAAAGTGTATCGCTGGATTCATACATGAGTACTTTCCTGTTGGTTTGCTTTTTTATGGGACTTGTTTTTGAATTACCAATTGTAGCATGGTTTTTGTCGAGATTAGGTATTCTGCATCGTGAGTTTTTTAATAAATATCGTAAACATGCATTTTTCTCCTTATTTGTAATAGTTGCTATATTTTCTCCAACGGGTGATCCCCTTACGATAATGTTGTTTTTTATTCCCATTTATGCACTTTGGGAAATGAGTGCGTTTGTTGTTAGAAAAAAACCTGTTGATTCCGAAAGTTGATTTAAAATTTTGAATCCTATTAGTATTTATATAATTTAAAAATATCATGAAAAGACGTGACTTTTTCAAATCGGCAGCAGTAGTTGGTTTAGCTTCGGTTGTCAAAACAAGTGTTTTTGGTTCAGCATTATCAACTTCGTCTAAAAATCCGGCAGTTACATCTGAGCCTGACTTAGTGGCTGTAATGGGTGGCGAACCTGAAGTTATGCTGCTTCGGGCATTAAAGGAGCTTGGTGGTATTAAAAACTTCGTAAAAAAAGGACAAAAAGTTGTTATCAAGCCGAATATTGGTTGGGACAGAGCTCCCGAGCTGGCTGCTAATACAAATCCTGAGTTGATTGGAGCGTTGGTGAAACAATGTAAATTGGCAGGTGCATCCGAAATTATTGTATTCGACCATACTTGTCACGATTGGAAAAAAAGCTATAAAAACAGTGGTATTGAGGATGCTGTTACAGCTGCTGGTGGTAAAATGGTGCCCGGAAACGATGGTTCTTATTACCGCGATGTGGAAATTCCGAATGGTGTAAAAATGAAAAGCAATAAAATTCATCAGGCAATTCTGGACTGCGACGTTTGGTTTAATGTTCCGGTTTTGAAACATCACGGAGGTGCTAAAAATTCAATTTCGATGAAAAACCTAATGGGAATAGTTTGGGATCGAAAGACTTTTCATTTGAACGATTTACACCAATGCATTGCTGACATAGCCACCCACTCTAAGAAACCGGCTCTGAATATTGTTGATGCTTACCGTATTATGAAATCAAATGGTCCGCAGGGAAAATCGGAAGCCGACGTGGTAATGCTAAAATCGCTGATAGTATCTCCCGATTTTGTTGCTGCCGATACCGCAGCATTAAAGTTGTTTTCGCAAGTACAACCTACCGATATTAATGACGTAAGACACATTGGTTTGGCTGAAAAATCTCATGTTGGAACAATGAATCTGGAAAAATTGAATGTGAAACGTATTAAACTGAATTAATCAAAAAATCAATTTCCAGTTTCCAATTTCCGGTGAAGTCATTTCATTGATAATTGGAAATTGATAATTGGAAATTGCTGTCTATGAAACACCTGCGAAAAATTCGGATTGTACTGTCTTTTCTGTTCTTTCTGCCTATCCTGTTATTATTTATTGATTATACAGGAAAACTGCCAACTCAATTTCATGCACTTTTACATATTCAGTGGATTCCTGCTTTACTGTCGTTGAATCTGATTGTCATTATTGTTTTGTTGGTGCTGAGTCTGTTATTTGGAAGACTTTACTGTTCAATAATTTGTCCACTTGGAACTTTTCAGGATGTGCTTTCGTGGAAAACCCGTATTTTCAGAAAAAAACGAAAATACCGTTACACTTTCACTAAACCCCAAAACTGGATTCGTTATTCCATTCTGGCACTAACAATTGTAGTATTTATCTTTGGCAGTTCATTTCTTGTAATACTTTTCGATCCCTACAGTACTTTTGGGCGAATTATTTCACAGCTTTTCAAACCACTCGTTATTTATACCAACAACGGACTTTCATTTTTGCTGAGTAAAGCCGGAATATATTCACTTTATGAAGTAAAACAATTGAGTTTCATACCACTTACTTTTGGGATAGCCCTGTTGTTTTTTTATAAAGTAACAGAAATGTCGTGGAACAATGGTCGTTCTTATTGTAACGTTATTTGTCCGGTTGGAACTGGTCTCGGACTTTTGTCAAAGATTTCGCTTTTCAGAATAAAATTTGATGAATCAAGCTGTAATCAATGTGGTTCATGTGCAGCAAGTTGCAAGTCACAATGCATTGACAGCAAACAGATGAAGGTTGATGATTCACGTTGTGTAACATGTTTCAATTGCATTGGTGCGTGTAAAAAAGGAGGGATCAGTTACGAATACCGCTTTAAAAAGCAAGCAGTTTCAAAATCGACTGATTCAACCGTAAATAATGGTCGCAGGACTTTTCTGCTAACTTCGGGAGCAATAGTTGCAACTGCAGCTTTAGCAAAACCTAAAAAGATTATTTCGAACAACGATTCCATTTATTCACGTCAACCAATAATGCCTCCGGGAGCGGGTAATTTGGAACATTTTAATGCACATTGCACAGGTTGCCAGCTTTGTGTGAGTAAATGTCCTATGCAGGTGCTTAAACCAGCAGGTTTACAATATGGTATTTCGGGTATTACACAACCACATTTAATCTTTTCGACCGAAGTTTTTTGCACCTACAACTGTAATATCTGTACTACAGTATGTCCTACTTCAGCATTAAAAAAACTGACAATTCCGGAAAAGAAAGTTGCACAAATAGGAATTGCCGATTTCAGAAAGGAAAAGTGCATTGTTTTTACCGAAGAAAAAGACTGCGGAGCTTGTTCTGAACATTGTCCTACTCAGGCTGTACACATGATTCCGTATAAAGACGGTCTTACAATACCTGAAGTTACCAAAGATCTTTGTATAGGTTGTGGTGCATGTGAGTCTATCTGTCCGGCAAAACCTACAGTTGCTATTTACGTTGAAGGTGTTCGAAATCAGGTAAAGGCAAAAAAACCGGCTGAAGCAAAAAAGTTTGAGAAAAAAATTGATAGTTTTGGATTTTAAAGTCTTAAAAAGTTAATAAAATAACTTTATAAGCCTCAATGGAAAGAGGTTTTATGCCGTAAAAATCCAAAAAAAAACTATCTTTGCAAAAGAAACAATAAAGCGTAATAATGTTTGAGATAATTTATAAAGGTATACTAATAGGTCTTTGTATTTCTGTCCCCCTAGGTCCAATTGGGATGCTCACTGTCCAGCGGACACTGAACAAAGGTCAAAAATATGGGATTGCAACAGGTCTTGGAGCAACCACTTCTGACTTGATATACACCATTATCACGCTTTTCTTTCTGAATTTTGTAATAGATGTTATCGAAGAACATAAATTTATCATTCAACTTTTGGGTAGCCTTGTGGTTGTAGTTTTTGGATGGTATATTTATCGTAGCAATCCTTCACAGCAACCAAAACCAAATGAGTCAGTAAAAAAGCATAGTCTTCCCGGAGATTTCTTCACTTCTTTAGGACTTACCTTATCTAATCCGTTGATTTTGTTTGTGTTGATTGCTCTCTTTGCTCGTTTCGAATTCATCAATAAACAATCTGATTTTTTCATTCTTATTTGCGGGTTACTTTCAATTCTGGGAGGGGCATTGCTTTGGTGGACCGCTCTTACGTTCCTTGTCAGCCACTTTAAGGACAAACTGAACATGCGCGAGCTAAAAATCATTAATCAAATTACCGGAATTGTAATTATTTTGATTGGCTGTGTAGGTTTTATTCTTAGTTCTGCTAAATAATTATTTTAAAGCTGTGCTGTAATGAAATTGCACAACAAGCAACTACACCCGCTGTCTCAGTCCGTAATCTGCTATCGCCTAATGAAACAGGTACAAAACCTTGTAAAATTGCATTCTGCACTTCTTCTTTGCTGAAATCGCCTTCAGGACCAATTAAAATCAAAACATCTGATGCTTTATTTATTTCATTCTGAAGTAGTTTTTTTTCGTCATCATAACAGTGAGCAATAAACTTTTGGGAAGCTTTATGATTTTTCAGAAGTTCTTCAAATGTACAAACAGGATTCAGTACAGGAAAGTACGCTTTGACAGATTGCTTGGCAGCAGAGACAATAATTTTCTCTAACCGTTCTTCCTTAACAACTTTTCGTTCGGAATACCGACAAATAACCGGTGTAATTTCGTCAATTCCAATCTCTGTAGCTTTTTCGATAAACCATTCCAATCGTTCTATATTTTTGGTTGGTGCAATGGCAATATGTAGCTTGTAATTTTGTTTTCCAAAATGCGTATTTGTTTCAACTATCTCAAAACCACAATGTTTTGGATGTGGATTTGTAATTAGTACCTTATAATATCCGCCAACACCATCTACCACAGCAATCTCATCTCCTGTTTGTAATCGCAATACTTTAACCGCATGTTGCGATTCTTCCTCAGAAAGAATGGTAGTTGTAGCTATGGTTGGACAGTAAAATAAAGTCATTTTTAATTGCGATTTTATTTACGATTGAAAAAATACAAGTTTTAATAAGTATCAAATGTAAATAGTAAGAGGGGAAAATTGTAATTTATTTATAGATTTCTCCTTTTGCAGCTAGTAAGGTATTTTTCAACAGCGAAACAATTGTCATTGGACCTACTCCACCAGGAACCGGAGTAATAAATGAACATTTAGGAGCAACTTCATCGAATTTTACATCGCCACTCAGTCTGAAACCACTTTTGGTTTTATCGGATGGAACGCGTGTAGTTCCAACGTCAATAATAGCTGCACCTTCCTTCACCATATCAGCGGTCAGAAACTCCGGCATTCCGAGTGCTGCAATAATAATGTCGGCTTGCAGACATATCTCCTTAAGATTTTTAGTGCGGCTGTGACAAACTGTAACGGTTGCATCGCCTGGATAACCTTTTTGCATCATTAATGAGGCTATCGGTTTCCCAACAATATTACTACGACCTATCACTACACAGTTCTTACCGGCTGTTGGAATTTCATAGCGCTTCAGCAATTCAATTATTCCTGACGGTGTTGCAGAAACATAACAGGGCAAACCGATAGACATACGACCCACATTTACCGGATGAAAACCATCCACATCTTTTCGGAAGTCAATAGCTTCAATCACTTTTTGTTCTGAAATATGTTTTGGAAGTGGTAATTGAACTATGAAACCATCCAACTCATTGTCATTGTTTAATTCATCAATTTTAGCCAGCAATTCAGTCTCCGTAACATCCTCTTCAAATGTGATTTTGGTAGATTTGAATCCAACTTGTTCACACGATTTAACCTTATGCGCAACATAGGTTTCACTTCCACCATCATGCCCTACAATAATTACTGCTAAATGCGGGGCTCGTTTACCGGTTGCTAGTAAGGCTTTTACTTCCTCTGCTATTTCAGTTTTCACTTTTTCTGAAATTGCTTTTCCGTCAATGATTGTGTACATCGTTTCTGAGATTAGTTATTTAAACAAAACATCCGATAAGCTTATCTTATCGGATGCATTAATTTTATCTTCGTTTTCCTATTTTAAGTTTACCCTGATTCATAGTTGCCATACGCATCATCTTACTTGTTTGTTCAAATTGCTTTAAAAGCCGATTGACTTCCACAATTGTTGTTCCACTTCCTTTGGCTATGCGTTGTTTTCTACTACCATTTAATAAAGATGGGTTTGCACGCTCTCTGGGAGTCATCGAATGTATTATTGCTTCAATTCCTTTGAATGCATTATCGTCAATATCCACATCTTTCAATGCTTTACCCATGCCCGGAATCATTGCTGCAAGGTCTTTGATATTACCCATTTTTTTGATTTGAGCAATCTGAGCGAGAAAATCATCAAAGTCAAACTGATTTTTGGCAATTTTCTTTTGAATACGGCGTGCTTCCTCTTCGTCATATTGCTCCTGAGCTCGTTCCACCAACGACACAATGTCACCCATTCCGAGAATTCGGTCGGCCATACGTTCGGGATAGAACACATCCAATGCATCCATTTTCTCGCCGGTACCTACAAATTTAATCGGCTTGTTTACAACCGAACGAATTGAAAGTGCTGCACCCCCACGGGTATCACCATCGAGTTTGGTAAGAATAACTCCATCAAAATCAAGCCTGTCGTTAAATTCCTTCGCTGTATTTACCGCATCCTGACCCGTCATCGAATCTACCACAAAGAGAATTTCCTGCGGGTTAATTGCTTTTTTAATCGCAGCAATTTCAGCCATCATCATTTCGTCCACCGCCAATCGACCGGCAGTATCAATAATTACTACATCGTTGGAATGTTGTTTGGCATATTTTATGGCAGCCTCAGCAATTGCTACCGGGTTTTTACTTTCCAAATCAGAATAAACAGGTACACCAAGTTGTTCTCCAAGTACCTTTAGCTGTTCGATAGCAGCTGGACGATACACATCACAAGCAACAAGCAATGGGTATTTTCCACGTTTAGTTTTGAGCAGATTGGCGAGTTTTCCTGAGAATGTAGTTTTACCTGAACCCTGCAAACCAGACATCAGAATAACTGTCGGATTTCCTTTCAGGTTAATATCCACACTTTCACCACCCATAAGCATAGCCAGTTCATCGTGTACAATTTTCACCATCAGTTGTTGTGGCTTAATTGCTGTCAGCACATTCTGACCAATTGCTTTTTCTTTTACAGTTTCAGTAAAAGTTTTAGCTATTTTAAAGTTTACATCGGCATCGAGCAATGCTTTCCGAACATCTTTCAATGTTTCGGCAACATTAATTTCGGTAATCCGACCTTCACCTTTTAATATTTTAAACGACCTGTCAAGTCTTTCACTAAGTGATTCAAACATAATGTTTTATTATTTATTTATTCAATAGAGTAAAATTGAATTTGGGGTATATTTTTTAAAGAGCACAAAGGTACAAAAAAACGCCAAATTTTCAAATCAGAGTTCAATTGATATTCAATTTATCCGATTTAATTAGTTCTTTGCTAAATTTTATCAAATCAGGGAAAAACAAATGAAAATTCGTTGAAATATTTGTTGAGTTTTCCTCTAGAAATTCAATAATTTTTGTTGGCTCTAAAGCAGAAACCTTATAATTTGCCATTATTTCGAGAGAATTATTTAATCCCTTTGGTGAGGAGTATTTGCCTAATCTGTTAGTACTTATAAAATGAAAAATAAATCCTTTTACTCTGTCAGGCAGGTGTTTATAATGTCGTAATGCAGCAATATAAAAATGGAAAGAAAATCGGTTAAGACTATAATCATTTGAATAATTGCTGAAATTTACTGCCAGAAAATAATCAAAATACATATCGGTAATTATGCCCGAATATCGTCCGAAAACCGGTCGGAGTAACAATATTGTTTCTCTTACAACAGGATGATTATCAGTATATTCATCAATCATACGATGAAGAATAATGCCTTTTCTGATTTCTGCAGGATAATCTTTTAATTTACTCCCTTTTACAAAATCGCCAATAAAATTACCTACCTGAATTGAAGGATTATTATCTGATAAAAAAATATGAGCTAAATAATTCAAGTTACGGTAATTTTAAGTCCACAAAAGTAAGAAAATAAATCTGTGACAAAACATAATCTGAGTTTTATTGTTTTAAATAATAAAACAAACAATCATTAAATGAATGATTATTTATTTATAGTTACAGAATGCGAATAAAAGATGAAGATAAAGTAACTAAAATCTATCGGGCAGCTATAAAAGTAGTAAATAGTGATGGATTTGAAGGCAGTTCTATGGCAAAAATTGCAGCTGAGGCAAATGTATCGCCAGCCACTATATATCTCTATTTTGAAAACAAAGAAGATATGATAAAAAAACTCTACATTCATTTAAAATCAAGATTGAGCAGTTCGTATTATAGCGAAGAAATAGAACTAACACCTTCAAAAGGTACTTTCAGAAGTTTATGGCTCAATCATTATCAGTTTATTGTTGATAATAAAGATGAATTCAGTTTTCTTGAAAATTTCAGCAATTGCCCTTTAATCAACAAAATAGAAGAAATAAATAAACTTGACTTTTGTTCAGCTATAGATGCACTTTTCGATAAATCAAGATCTATCGGAATTCTTCATAATTTAAAAAACGATTTGCTATTTAGTATGTTATTTTCACCGATTAATCATTTGGTAAAAAAAACAAATATCAGAAAGAAACAAATAGAAACCAGTGAACTAATCGACATATTTGAAGCTTCGTGGAGAGCCATTGCAAAATAAATAATAAATACTTACTCCTATAATGAACAATCATTCATTTTTAATGTTTTAATGGTATGAAAAATTTTAATTTAAAAATAAAATATAATATGGAATTAATAGAAAAACTAAACTGGCGATATGCCACAAAAAGAATGAATGGAACTAAAGTTCCTCAGATTAAAGTTGATAATATCCTTGAAGCTATTAGATTGACACCAACTTCATACGGACTGCAACCGTTCAAAGTAATTGTAATTGACAATCAAGAGCTTAAAGAGAAAATTTTCAACGATGCATGTCAGCAACCTCAAATTAAAGAAGCATCACATATATTAGTTTTTGCGGCAAATAAAAAGGTAACTGAAAAACAGGTTGATGAATACATGGAGCTGATTGCGACAGCAAGAGGTATTTCATTAAATGATTTAAGTGGTTTCAGATCAATGCTTAATGGCGTAATAGCTGGAACAGCAGAACAAAATTTTGTTTGGACTGCCCGACAAGCATATATCGCTTTCGGAGTTGGAATTGCAGCAGCGGCTTTAGAAGAGGTAGATGCAACTCCGATGGAAGGTTTCAGTGCAGATGTGTTAAATAAAATACTTGAACTTGAAGAACAAAATCTTAGTGCGGTAACCATTCTTACTCTAGGCTACAGAGATGAAGCAAATGACTATCTTGCAAAAGCTCCAAAAGTAAGAAAAAACAAAGAAAAACTTTTCGATTTTAAATAATAGGGATTTTCGTCAGGGTTAACCGACAATCCTATATAAACACAACCGGTCAGGATCTAATTGATTTTTGACCGGTTTTATTTATATTTTTAGATAAATATTCTTTTCACACTTTAATTCTGATATATTCTCAAATATAAGTTACTTTACATATTCATGTAAACAAAATAACGGTGTTGAAATATTTTATATCAAAATACACTTATGTTGTTTGATTTAATTTCAAAATCATAAATATCATTTTTTCACTTAGTTAGTTGAAATCTTAAAATTCAAGCGAATTTGACTGAATGACCTACATTATTTAAAAATATTTTATGCCTAATTAAATAATTAACATTATTTAATTACTCTTCAAAAATAACATTTAAATATTTGATATTTA
>CAIKVR010000178.1 GCA_903830915.1 uncultured Bacteroidales bacterium | reverse complement strand
TGACTTATAAATAATTGAGTAGACTTTATTGTTCATTAACGAATAGTTTTACTTCAATAACAAAGAAAAACTCCCATTTTTTTTATTCAGGTATTAACGAATTACTATTTTCTCAATCGCTTTTTCACTATCAGTTGATGCTTTAATAATATATGCACCAGGAATAAGATTTACAGTTGAAATAGTAGTTATTCCATTTGAACTAAATATTCCACTCTGAACAGACATACCAGCAGTATTAAAAATCTTAAAATCACCTGCAAGCAGACCTGTATTTCTGATTATTACGGATTCAGTTGTACTTACGATCATAATTTTATGACTATTATCTGAATTCGTTTGACTTACGGGTACTGCAACAATTTTGAAACGGTTGCTTATTTTTACATTTGCAGTTGAATTAAAACTGTAGGATATTCCACTTGATGTAATATCAATAGTTTTATTCTCGGTCAAGTCCTGTAAATACACTGCATAATAATTATTTTGAAGGTTTTGATGTGTAAATGTCAACTTGAAATTAGTATCCTCACCAGGTTGAAAACCAATATAAGTATTATTCATATTATCAACTGCATCAATTTGGTAATTTTCATCTGTTTCAGCTGCTACTAATTGTGCTACCTGAGCTGCTGCAATTATTTTTCTGCCATCCCAACCGTTATCGTAGTTCTTCGAACAGTTCGGATTGGTAAAAATCCACATTCTATCAGCAAAATGAGTACTCGTAAGGTCAATTCTTGTTATTACCCGCGAATCAGAGCTGAGTTTACTCATTTGTTTTGGTGCTCTCTGCTGTACTACATTTGTAGTTAACGAACGGAAAGGTATTGTAAAGCTAGCTCCATTATTATTCATTGCCTTAACTAAAAATCCTTGCATAGATGGAATTTGTCGTACAATACCCAATCCTCCAGCTGTAGCCGGAGTAGATACAGAATATTGGCCGGGAGTTATATCCTGCGAATATGAAGGTACATTTTGACCGATTGAATCAGATGCCAACCATTGATTGTAAGTTCCTGTATTATATTGATATACAGCCTTTTCCACATTTGAATTAAACTGAATACTCTCAATATCAACAGCAGCAGTATAGGGATTTCCAAAAATATGCTGTCCCGGGTAGTAAGCTCCCGAAGTATATGCTAATGATTGAGTAAAATCGGAATGTATTAATTGTCCGGCAAAAGTGTAGGTTTTTGGATTTTGTTGAACGAGTTCATAACCTTTACCAACAGTTAGCGTAGAACCTGAACCGAGGGTGAGAGAAGTACCGTTATTACGTTGTACCCAAAGTTTATAATAATCATTCACCGTTTCATCCCATTCACGTACATAACAATTACTGAAACTGCTATTGTAAGATAACGACGTAACCGGTATTCCAAAAAATTGCCAGTGATATTTATTATTTATTTCAGCATTTAAATCCCAATTTGCTTTTGAGTACATTTCCACCGTTGCATTAATGGTTCCTGTTCCCCAGGTCAATGTACCGTTAGGTGCTGATGAACTTGATTTTATAACTAAGGCACTTGCAGAACCACTGTTAGTAAATGGACCTATTACATTCAATGAATGAGAAGGATCGACAGTCAATTTGGGTATAATTCCATTGTGAGCTGCTTTTATGGTTAGATTATTACTTTCGGCAGCACTTGAAACTTCACAATTTCCATCAATGTAAACCAACACTGCTGAATGAAGATTGGCAGTTGGAATAGTATCATGATCCCAACGAACTGCTGTGTTCCATGTTTCCATTGAAGAAACTCCGGCACTGTTTGTGAAAGTAGTTGTAGGCCAGGGAGTGAAGGTTTTAGGATTATTTGCTCCGCTTAGATTGGTCAAATAATCTTCAGAACCGGCTGTTCCATCATATTCATAAGCCTGAACTGTATATTGTGTTCCGGGATAGAGATGAGTTAGATAAACAGTGGTATCAGTCCCATTATAGATGCAATAATAACCTGATGTTGATAACTGTGTTCCTTTCGTATTCCAATTGGCTGAAGCTGTATATGTAGTTCCATAAACCGGATCAGAAATTGCTCCACCTGTTTCGGACATAAATACAGCACGTGAAGCTCGGCTTCCGTTTTTCCATTTTAATTTGGCAGCTGTAAACGATGGTGTAGCAACAATATTGTAAGTTTGAACTTCTTGCTTAACTGTTATATTTAACTGCGAAGTACTTGTCAAATTTGTTGGATCTACTACCTGATAATTTACAGAAACATTACCATAAAAGGTTGGATTTGGAGTAAATACAAATCCTCCATTACTTGGATCCCAATCTAATGTTCCCTGATCGGGGGTTGGTATTGTAAGACCAATAAACGACAACTGACTCAAAGTATTGTCTGCATCAGAAACTTTAGAGGTTGCAACAGATTTAGCTAATGGAGTAGTGTTTCCAGTTGTAAAATTGTATACTGCTGCCACTGGAGGTGCACAAGATGGAGAGCTTACTGTACCATTAGCACTTGCAGAACATCCATTTGCGTCTGTTACAGTTACCGAATAATTTCCCGTTCCCAAACCGGTAATATTATTTGTCGTGAGCCCACCGGTCCATAAATAAGTATATGGTTCAACACCGCCGGTGACAACTGCATAAGCTGCTCCATCATTATTCGGACAGGATTTATCATAAGTTGTAACACTTACATTCAATGATGATGCACTTCCAACTGTAACAGATAATGAACTTGAACAGCCATTGTGATCGGTAACTGTAATTGAATAATTACCCGCGCTCAATGAAGAGATATTCTGCGTTGAATGAGTGTAACCGTTTGGACCAGTCCATGCATAAGTTAAAGGAGTAGCTATTCCATTTTCCACAGTCAAATTTATAGAACCCGTTGCACCACCACAGCTTGAAGCATTTTTGGAAGTGGCATAAAGAATAATTTCTGTGCTTGGTTCAGTAATTATGGCACTATTTGAAGTTGTACAACCATTTGCATCGGTAATGGTTACACTATAGGTTCCAGCTACTAAATCAGAAAGTGATTGGCTCGAAGCACCGTTTGACCATACAAACGAATAAGATGCAGTACCACCGCTTGGTGTTAATGATATACTACCATTATTTCCTCCTTTGCAGCTTACATTACTGTGAGAAATGGAAGAACTGAGGCTTGTTGAAGGTTGACTAATCGTAATTGTTGAAGAATTTGCTGTACATCCATTTGCATCGGTTACTTCTACACTATAATTTCCGGCAGTCAGACTACTGATATTTTGGGTTGTTGCACTATTGGACCACAAGAAAGTATAAGGTGATTGACCACCACTAACCGACAAACTAATGCTTCCGGTATTGTCGCCTCTACATAATATATTGGTATGTGTTGTTGAAAGTGATAAAGCCGAAGTTTGTGTTATTGTGAAACTTTTTGAAGAACTACAGCCATTTGCATCCGAAACCGTAACAGAATAGGTGCCGGCAACAAGATTTGTCCGATTCTGCGAATTATTGGTTCCTGCCACATCTGCCCAATCGTAAGTATAACTTCCTGTTCCACCGGTTACCGAAAGTGTAATTGCTCCTGTAGACGAACCGTTACACAAAACGTTTGTAACCGAACCATTTATGACAATGGCCGAAGGGTTAATTACTGTTGTACTTGCACCAACTGTTGCACCATTGTGATCAGTTACAGTTACTGAATAGAATCCAGCTGCTACACTACTTAAGTTTTGAGTCGTAGCACTATTTGACCATAAATAAGTGTAAGGTGAAGTGCCACCACTAACAGACAGCGTTACAGCTCCGGTAGAACTATTATTACAAGTAGCAGCAGTCGGGCTTGCCGATGCTGTCAGTTGAGTAGGTGTTGTTATGGTAAATGAAGCGGTAGTACTACAACCATTTGTATCAGTAATTAAAACACTATATGTTCCGGCAACTAATCCGGTTAAATCCTTTGTTACAGCTCCGTTCGACCAGGCATAGGCATAGGGTGAAGTTCCGCCCAGACTACTTGGAAGTGTTATACTGCCGTTACTATTTCCATAAATAGTTATATTGTTTTGCGAACTACCGGTTGTTGACAAGGCTGCCGAAGGCTGAGTTACTGCCAATCCGCTTAATGAAGAAGAACAACCTTTTGAATCGGAAACTGTAACACTATA
>CAIKVR010000177.1 GCA_903830915.1 uncultured Bacteroidales bacterium | reverse complement strand
CTTTGTGCATATATGCACTATCTTGTTGATATTCAGAACACGACTACAGGTTGCCTATCAGCAATACCGGATACTTAATCGTTGGGCACAATGCAATTATCCATTTTGAAATGAAAAAATCAGTAGTTTACTTACTTTTGGTGGTAGCATTGGTATGTTGCGTTGAAACTAACAATTCACGAGTCAGCAATCATAATTCTAAAAGATTATCATTGAAAATATATGGTTGTTTATGGTTTACCACAATGCACCATGCTCCACGGATGAATTTTGGCCATGTGATGCTTTTTATAAGAGGAAAAACCAATGCTGAACGATTGACCGTTCTCACTTATGGCGACGGAAAAAGAGGAGATTTTCCACTTCTGATTAAACCAGGTGGCGCATTTTCTGATACCATAAACATAAGTTTTGCACCAATGCAATTTGGGACTGATCTTACAAAACCATTTCATTCAGAAACAATAGTGAAAGCTTATTTAGATTCAGAAGAATTTGATACTACATTGTATAGTGGCAACCTGCAATATGAATAAAAAATCACTGTGCCCAAAAACCTTTCAACTGCAATAAAACCAGCATTAACAGGGCTTGGCAAATGTTTATTTTTGCTGCAGTTGCAAGCCATACGTTGGCAGTAACATTAAAAGACAACAAAACTCTTATAAATGGAATATCAGATAATAACAAAGAATAGAATGAATCCAAAGGTTGATATATATTTAAGCAGAGCCAAAAAGTGGCAGGATGAATTTGAGAAATTGAGAATGATCATTCTTGATTGTCAGCTGACCGAAGAATTTAAGTGGGGTGTTCCTTGTTACACGTTTCAGAAAAGAAACATAGTTTTAATACATGGATTTAAGGAATACTGTGCAATACTGTTTTTCAAGGGGGCCTTATTAAAAGATACCTTTGGTATTCTGATCCAGCAAACAGAAAATGTGCAGGCATCACGCCAGGTAAGGTTCACCAATATTGGAGAAATAGTTGAGTTGAAACACATCCTGATAGGTTATATAAATGAAGCCATCGAAATTGAAAAAGCTGGTTTGGAAGTGAATTTTAAAAAGAATACAGAATTTATAATTCCTGAAGAGTTTCAAAACAAATTCGATAAAATCCCTTCCTTGAAAACTGCCTTTGAAGCTTTGACACCAGGGCGGCAAAGAGCATACATCCTTTATTTTTCTGCACCCAAACAGTCCAAAACCAGGGAATCAAGGGTTGAAAAATGTACGCAGCAAATTCTCAATGGTAAGGGATTAAATGATTAATTAATTCGATGAGAAACTATATTAGTCAACTTTAAGATATTACAACATATTGCGTTTGAATCAGAAATTGAAAAAGAAATTGCCAAAATTATTGGAAGGTATGGTGAATGAATGAATAAAGCCCTGCTGCCAACGAGCCTGCAGCCGAGCAATGCGGGGCATTGTGGGGCATTGTGGGGAGGAGAGTGGTGGGAGCTGCTAAACATGGGACGAAATTCGAATATCAACCTGCTAATGCCCGCACTGAGACTGCAAGCGGGGCGTTATGCCCAATGCGATGACAATACTGCAAAGTTCATGAACTTTTCACTGTAAAAACAAAAAACAGATATGCCCATCACAGAAGAATCGAGGAAAATAATTTTCGACAAATTGAAAATGAACCTGGAAAAATATACTCCACCCATGGTAGTCAGTATTGATTCACCAAATAGTTCATTTGAGATTATTGGCAACAAGCCAGTTCCATATGGATATAATAAAAAAATGGTTCCTGGAATGTTTTTCGCCCAAATAGCCCAGCGAAG
>CAIKVR010000176.1 GCA_903830915.1 uncultured Bacteroidales bacterium | reverse complement strand
TGAGTTGATTTCGAAAATGATTCAGAACTCACAGCAAAAAATTAAAGCAGGTAATGGCTTAACATTTTTGGTTTTTGGATATACAACGTTGGCAATATCATTGCTGGTTTATTTTTTACTGAAATCAACCCATAATGATTGGTTTAACCTTGTTTGGTTGGGAATTCCGTTAATTGGATTTATTCTGCTCTATTTATTCAGAAAGGATAAACCAAAATATACTAAAACATATATTGACAGGGTTGTAAGAAATGTTTGGACTGTTATAGGTTCAGCTATATTTTTGGTGTCTTTTACAGCTGGTTTTGTGCGAATTCCTGTTCTGCCAGTACTTATTTTACTCTTGGGAATTGCTACAGCTATTACGGGATTAGTTATCCGATTTCGTCCGGTTGTGATAGGAGGCGTATTGGGAATGTATTCGTTTGTATTACCTTTTGTGTTGTTTGGATACGAACAGGTTTTAATTTATGGAATTTGTGTATTTATCATGATGGTGATTCCGGGTCATATTCTTAACTTTAAAGGGAAAAATGCAAATGTTTAAGGAACTAAATCCCTTGTTACATTCTGAACTCAGACTTGGTGTCATGTCAATTCTGATTTCGGTAGAAGAAGCTGATTTTCTCTTCATAAAAGAAAAAACCGGTGCTACTTCCGGAAATATTAGTGTTCAGTTGGAAAAACTGAACGAAGCAGGATACCTGAAAATTGAGAAAGGTTTTTTGGGGAAACGTACCCGAACAGTTTGCAGAATAACGCCCGAAGGTACAACTGCTTTTGCGGAATATGTGGAGGCTTTAAAATCGTATCTGGAAATAAAGTCTTAATTTGGTTAGAAGTGAGCAATAGCTTGCTTATAATAATGTTATAGTCTCTTTGTTTTGTTGTTAATACACTTTATTTGGTAATATTGCAAATATGCAAATAATCAAATAAATAGCAAGATATATTTGTTTTAGTACAGTTGAATTAAACACAAATCGAAATATTTTGTTAGATGTGTCACTAAGTAGTATCTTTGCAACTCGCAAAATAATTTATTATAAATGGGTATTGAAAAAGGGATTTTCCAACGAACAGAATTGCTTCTCGGAAAAAGTTTTATCGAAAAAGCAGCGAAGAAAAAGGTAATAATTTTTGGTATTGGCGGTGTAGGCAGTTGGTGTGCCGAAAGCCTTGTTCGCAGTGGTATCAGCAAACTTACCATTGTTGACTCGGACCGTATATGCGTAACCAATGTGAACCGTCAACTAATGGCTACTACGAAAACGATTGGCAAAGTAAAAACCGAGATTTTGAAAGAACGTTTGTTGGAAATAAACCCCAAAGCTGAAATCAATGCCTTACAGATGATTTACAGCCCCGAAACTTCAGAGTCTTTTGAACTTGACTCGTATGATTTTATCATTGATGGCATTGATAGCCTTTCCAATAAAGTACATCTGATACAGACCGCCACCAAAACCAATGCAACATTCTTTTCATCGATGGGTGCCGCACTTAAAATGGATCCGACCCGCATTAAAGTGGCTGAATTCTGGAAAGTTCAGGGTTGTCCATTAGGAGCTGCATTGCGCAACAGATTAAAGAAGTTGGGAGGAACTAGCAAGAAATTTATGTGTGTTTATAGCGACGAACTACTGAAAAATAAAGGCGAAAATGCATCCTGTGGTACCGAAAAATGTATGTGTCCGAAAGCCATCGAAGGTCCAGGAGATTCTGATTTGGTAAATCACGAATGGTGTAGCCTGAAAGCACAGGTAAACGGAACAACTTCGTACATGCCTGCCATGTTTGGCATGACAATCGCATCACTGGTGGTTCAAGCTATTGAAATAGAGGCCAGTCAAATTCTGTGAATTTCCAATTAACCAATTAACCAGTCAACCACAAATGACTTCCAACAAAGAGATTTTCAAAATCACCTTCCCTATTTTCCTGACTATGTTCATGCAGAACGTGATTAATCTCACAAATACTGCATTTCTGGGTCGGGTGGGAGAGGTGGAGTTGGGAGCTTCAGCCATTGGTGGAGTGATGTATTTCGCTATTTACATGATTGGTTTCGGGTTTAGTCAGGGAGCGCAAATCCTGATTGGGCGGCGCAATGGTGAGAAAAATTATTCGCAGATTGGTACTATTTTCAACAATAGCCTGTTGTTTAATCTTTTGCTATCGTTGGTAATTATTGGGTTATGTATCAAGGGTGTCCCATCCCTTATGAAATATCTCGTAACATCAGAGAATATTTACAATTCTTCCATTTTGTACATGAACTGGAGGATTTACGGGCTTTTCTTTGCCTTTTTGGGGGTTATTTTCAGAGCATATTATGTAGGAATTACCCAAACCAGGGTTCTCACCTACTCAGCTTTTGTAATGGCTGTAACTAATATTTTCTTCGACTATACCCTGATTTTCGGACATTTCGGATTTCCAAAACTTGGTATTGAAGGGGCTGGCATTTCGTCGGTGATTTCCGAAGCTGTTACGTTGATATATTTAGTCTGGAATACTGTTTTCAAAACTGACATGAAGCTTTATGGGCTTTTTGAATTTCACAAAGTTGAAATCAAAACCATACTTAGTATTCTAAATCTGTCAGTTTTCATTATGCTTCAGTTTTTCATATCCATTTCCACCTGGTTTATGTTTTTTATCTTTATCGAACGAATGGGCGAACAACCACTGGCTATCAGCAATATAGGAAGAAGTATTTATTCCATTCTAATGATCCCATCAGCTTCAATTGCCACCGCTGCAAGTACAATAGTAAGCAATATGATTGGAGCTAATCAGCGGGATAAAGTAATGAAATTCACCATCAAACAGATTTTAAATTCCTTCCTGATAATGATACCGTTGGTAATACTTATATTGTTATTTAGCAAACAGATAGGAATGATTTTTACTAACGATCCGGTTTTACTAACTGCTTCGCTCCCAATTATTAAGATAGTTGCACTAGCAAACTTATTCTGTGCAGGTGGTTTTGTTGTATTTAACGTGGTCTCCGGCACAGGAAATACCCGAACAGCTTTTGCAATGGAGCTTGTAACGCTCACTTTCTACATAATATACGTATATTATACAACAATTATTCATCCAACCACCGTTGCCATGGTTTGGGGTGCGGAGTTTATCTACTGGATAATCATGGGTTTACAGGGATTTTTATATCTCAGTAGCGGGAGATGGAAGAAAAAGGAAATCTGAGTATTATTTCTTAATCGTAGCTACAATTTCAGCAATAAATTTATTGAAATCAAAATCATCCTTTTTGGAAAATCCTGTACGAACAACTACCAGTTGAACCGAAGGAATTATGAATATTACCTGTCCGTCATGCCCTTTACACATGTAAGCATCTCTGGGTACACCCGTAAAATCGCCAGACTTATTTAACCAGAAAAATGCCCCGTATTTTCCTTTAGAGCCCTGAGCCGGTTTAGTGGAAAATTCTGTCCAACCGAGCGGAAGAATCTGTTTTCCAAGCCAGTTTCCCTTATTAAGGTACAGTAACCCAAAACGAACATAATCGCGCATGGTAGCATAAATATACGATGAACCAACAAATGTTCCCGAAGCATCAGTTTCAAAAATGGCACTATGCATACCAATTGGATTAAATAATTCTTTTCGCGGGAAAGCGAAATAAACCGAATCATTTCCCATCTTTTTACGAATAAGATAACTAACAATATTGGTAGTTCCTGAACTATAATACCACATTGAATCTGGACGGACAATCCCTGGTTTTCCATAAGAAAAATGTGCCATGTCATTAGCCTCATGAAGCATAACCGTTACGTTTGACAGATTGCCATAGTCTTCATTCCATTTCAACCCACTATTCATGTGCAGCAGATTTTCAAGCGTTATGGCTGAACGGGCATCATTCCTCCAAGCAGGAATATCAGGCTTTTCATTAATATTCATAATTCCATTTTTTACCATAATTCCAACCATTGCATTGGTTATACTTTTTGCCATTGACCAACTTAAAAAACGGTTTTTGCTTGAGAAGCCCGAACGGTATTTCTCAACTATTAATTGGTTTTTATAAGCTACTGCCACGGCAAAAGTTCCTTTATTTCCAATTGTATCCCGCAACGATTTGCCAACCACAGCATTGATCTTTTTGATATCAATTCCAGATGTAATAGAATCTGTCAATTTGTCACCCATCGGCCATGCAGTCGAATCAGGATTGAATGATGGCAACTGAACAATCGTGTAAGGACGGTTACGAATTGTGGTTTCATCACCTCCACAAACTAACGTACAACCAAAACCCTCAATATAAATGGCTTTGGATTTCGCCCATAAAAATCGACTGGTTACTTCTTTCTTTTTATAATCAATCGTGTTGTGAGTGAATTTGATAAACGAAAAATTCAAATCTATTGCTTCTACACTTTCCTGAGTACGGTTGCCAACAAACACATTAGATGCCAGATTTTTAGCTGCATAACCCGTAATAATTGGTGTAAGCAGGTGAATGTAATAAATTCCAGCACTAAGAGCAAAAACCAATAAAATCACTAAACCGGAAAAAAGTTTCTTTTTCATAACCATTCATACTAAAGTATTATCCTGCAAATATATAGTTTTATATTTATTTGAAAGTCACATTTAATTGAAAACAAAACGACATTCAACTTTTCGTTAAATGTCGTCTTTGATATATAGCTTTGGAAGGAGTTGCAATTCAGACCTCCCAATTAATCAATAATATCAAATCCTGTGTACGGAATCAATGCTTTCGGAATACGAATTCCTTCCGGAGTTTGATTATTTTCGAGCAAAGCAGCAACAATTCGCGGTAATGCCAATGCGCTGCCATTCAGGGTGTGAGCTAGTTGTGTTTTCTTGTCGCCACTTTTAAAACGACATTTCAAACGGTTAGCCTGATAACTTTCGAAGTTTGAAACCGAACTTACTTCCAGCCAACGTTCCTGAGCAGCAGAGTAAACCTCAAAGTCAAAAGTCAAGGCAGAAGTAAAGCTCATATCACCACCGCATAAGCGCAGGATTCTCCAGGGTAGCTCCAGTTTGTCAACCAGTGTTTGCACGTAATTTACCATCTGGTCAAGTGTTTCGTATGACTTGTCAGGATGTTGAATCTGTACAATTTCCACTTTGTCGAACTGGTGCAAGCGGTTCAATCCACGCACATCTTTACCATACGAGCCTGCTTCACGACGGAAACAAGCTGAATAAGCGGTGTTTTTGATAGGCAGTTCGCTTTCGTTCAAAATTACATCACGATATATATTGGTAACAGGCACTTCAGCAGTTGGAATCAAATACAAGTCGTCAATTGTACAATGGTACATTTGTCCTTCTTTATCCGGCAATTGTCCGGTTCCATAACCTGAAGCGGCATTTACCACATAAGGCGGTTGAATTTCCAAATAACCGGATTCACGGGCATTATCCAGAAAGAAATTTATCAATGCACGTTGCAATCGGGCACATTTCCCCTTATAAACAGGAAAACCTGCTCCTGATATTTTTACTCCCAGTTCAAAATCAATCAAATCATACTTCTTAGCTAAATCCCAATGCGGAACAGCACCATCGTATAAAGTCGGCATCGATCCACCAGTCCGTTCAACCAGATTATCTTCAGCATGTTTGCCTGAAGGAACACTTTCGTGCGGCAGGTTTGGAATCTGCACCAGCAAATCGTTAAGCTTCTGCTCGGCTGCACTTTGCTGATCACCAATGGTTTTGATAATTTCCTTAAGTTCAACCGTTTTTTCTTTTGCGGCATTAGCTTCAGCCTGCTTGCCTTGTTTCATCAGATTGCCAATTTCTTTCGACAGATTGTTCAGCTCAGCAGAAGCATTGTCAGCCTGAACCTGAGCAGCCTTGCGGGCATTGTCCAGTTCAATAACCTGTGCAATAATGGCAGTTCCATCAAAATGTTTTTTTGCCAAACGGGCAATAACTTCGGCAGTGTTTTCCGTGATATATTTGAGTGTCAACATATTCTATATTTACAATTTAATTATTTACAATTTAC
>CAIKVR010000175.1 GCA_903830915.1 uncultured Bacteroidales bacterium | reverse complement strand
TGAATAATCATTACCTTTGGGGTTTTGCCAAATTTATCTTCGTACACTTTGCTCATTACTTTCAAGATTGGCGATTCAAGATTTGGTTTCCAACCCGGATATCCACCTACTAAGTCCACCTTAGCACCTGCCAGTGAGAATACGCTTACCACCATCGAAGCCAGTTCTTCTTTGCGGCTTTCCACCGAGCTGCGAATCAGGCAACGAACAATTACTGAATTTCCATCCGATTTGATAATGGCCAGATTATTAGAGGTTTCCACTACAGTTGGCAATTCCGGAATAAAACGTGAAACGCCATTGGGGCAAGCGGTTACACCATTAATTAAATCGTCCTGTACTTCTTCTGGAATCAATCCGGTTGGTAAATCAACCTGCTCAACGGTAAATGAAATTTTATCTTCAACACCCTGATATTCGGTTATGAATAATTCTTCGCACTCCTGTACGAAATCAATCATATCGTCAACACCATCGGCCGGAACAGTTATCACTGCAAATGCTTCACGTGGAATGGCATTGCGCAAACTACCTCCATCAATACTTGCCAAACGAGCTTCCAGTTCTGCTACAGCTTCTTTCAGAAAGCGGAACATCAACTTGTTGGCATTGGCGCGTTGCAAATGAATATCTACACCCGAGTGACCACCTTTCAGTCCGGTAAGCGATACTTTCAACGCCACATCACCTTCAGGAATTTCAACTTCCTTATAACGGAAAGTAATATCAGCATCAATTCCACCGGCGCAACCAACATACAGTTCACCTTCATCTTCTGAATCCATATTTATCAAAATATCTCCATTCAGGAAATTGGGTTGAAGTCCGAATGCGCCAAACATACCGGTTTCTTCATCCACAGTGATAAACATTTCAATGGCAGGATGTGGAACGTCCTTCGACTGAAGAATAGACATTGCTGCCGCTAGTCCAATACCGTTGTCGGCACCAAGAGTTGTATCACGAGCGGTTACCCATTCGCCATCGATATATGCATCAATTGGGTCGGTTTGGAAATTGTGTGCAACGTTACTGTTTTTCTGTGGAACCATGTCCATGTGTGCCTGAAGTACCACACCTTTACGGCTCTCCATGCCCGGTGTGGCAGGTTTGCGAACAAGCACATTTCCTATTTCATCGCGAAGTGTTTCAAGTCCGAGCGATTTTCCGAAACTTTCAAGAAAAGCACCGATTTCTTCTTTTTTGTGTGAAGGACGCGGAACGCGGGTCAGACTGTAGAAGTTTTCCCAAATCGGTTTGGGTTCCAGATTGCGGATATCAGTTGTATTCATACTTATATAATTTACGATTTTTGATTTGTAATTTACGATTGGAAGATATGATTTGTCGGGGAAAAATTTTCTTTCCTGAATAATTATTCTTTTTTATTCATGCAAATATCCGTATTTTTTTTGAAATAACGGTTTGAAATTGATTTTATTTATATAAACACGAAAACACAACTTAAGTAATATGCTGAATGAAACTGTGGCTTTTCAATATTGCTTTCTCTTTGTAGTTTTTCCAAATAAAAAGGTTTTAAATCATAAAAATATTTCAAAATAATTATCATTTCGTAAGTGAAAAACAATTAATGAAATATTTCTTTAATTAGTCCGGTTTTTCCATAGACAAACGGAATTTATTTGCTAATTTTGTGCCCGAAATGAAAAATTTCTGATTTACTCACCTAATTTTTTCAACAAAAATGACATTACAGGAAACGTATAAGTTTGTAAGTGCCGAAGAGGCCGCAAGTTATGTAAATGATGGAGATATAATCGGTTTTAGTGGTTTTACACCGGCCGGATGTCCTAAAGAAGTGCCGACAGCTATTGCCAAACGTGCCGAAGCATTTCATGCCGAAGGTAAAGAGTTTAAAATAGGAATGTACACCGGAGCTTCAACAGGCGATTCGCTTGATGGTGCATTGGCTCGTGCCAATGCAGTTTTATTCCGCACTCCGTATCAGTCTAACAAAGATTTGCGCTCGGCTTTGAATGCTGAACGAGCTCCATATTTTGATATGCACTTGTCGTCCATTGCACCTCATTTACGTTTCGGATTTATGCCACGCCCTAATTTTGCTATTCTTGAAGTGTGTGATATAACAACTGAAGGCGAACTGGTGCTGACTACCGGAGTGGGAATTTCACCAACCATTGCCGGATTAGCCGACCATATAATAGTGGAATGGAACCACAAACATCCGAAAGAACTCAGGGGTTTCCACGATATTTTTGAACCCGCCGATCCTCCTCACCGCTTGCCAATGACGCTGCTTACGCCGTCCGACCGCATGGGTATTCCAGTGGTAAAAGTTGATCCAAAAAAGATTCTTTGTGTGGTTGAAACATATCGTGATGATGAAGTAGGTGGATTTACGCCAACGGATGAGGTTACCGATAAAATTGGTCAGAATGTAGCTTCTTTTCTTGCCTCCGAAATTAAATCGGGACGCATTCCTGCAGAATTCTTGCCTATTCAGTCGGGTGTTGGAAATATTGCCAACGCTGTAATGGCTTCACTGGGAACGAATCCGGAAATTCCATCGTTCGAAATGTACACCGAAGTAATTCAGGACTCAGTTATTGATTTGCTGAAAAGTGGTAAAATCAGGTTTGCAAGTGGTTGTTCGCTTACTATTACCACACCTGTATTGCAGGAAATGTATCAGAACCTGGAATTTTTCCGCGATAAAATTGTGCTTCGTCCGCAGGAAATGTCAAACAGTCCGGAGCTGGCACGTCGTTTGGGTTTGATTACTATAAATACAGCTCTTGAAGCAGATATCTTCGGAAATGTGAACAGTACGCACGTTATGGGCTCTAAAATGATGAACGGTATTGGTGGTTCGGCCGACTTTACACGCAGTGCGTATATTTCCATTTTCACCACACCTTCCACCGCTAAAAAAGGTGATATAAGTGCAATTGTTCCAATGGTATCACATGTAGACCAGAACGAACATTCGGTGAATATTATCATAACTGAACATGGTGTGGCCGACCTGCGTGGGAAATCACCTATTCAACGTGCTGAGGAAATTATCGAAAATTGTGTAGATCCTTCGTACCAACAAATACTTCGTGATTATTTGGATTTGTCAGGTCCTTGTCATACACCAACCGATTTGCATGCTTGTTTTGGAATGCACACAGAATTTATGAAAACCGGTTCAATGCTCACAACGAATTGGGAAAAGTACCAATAGGCATTGTTTTGTAGAAAAAAAATGAAACCCGCTTTTCGATTTGAAAAGCGGGTTTTTTATCGAAATAAAGCACTGAAAATGTATTTATATGCTTTTTTGTTTCTGGTTGTTTTCAACAGTGATTATAATTTGTACATTTGCAAGCTCAAAAAAATAATCTTTCAAAAATTTCTGATATGTTCCGAATAGGTAAAATACAACTCCTACTGTGGATGTTCTTTTTTACAGCAATTACATACTCTCAGGCTCCTGATGGATACTATAATGCTGCCAATGGAAAAGCCGGAGCTGCTCTGAAAACAGCTATTTATACAATTATTCGCCCGCATGTCCAATTAGATTATTATAGCTCAAGTACGTATTTTCTGTCAACAGACTGGAATCCGAATGGTTATTTTTGGGATATGTATTCTAATAATCAGCGTACAAGTTTTTATGGTTTAAATCGCGAACATTCGCTTCCGAAGAGTTGGTTTGGAGTGGCATCGGGTCAGGAAAATTCTATCCCAATGGGTACGGATTTACATAATTTGTATCCATCGGATTATGATGCCAATATGGCCAAATCAAATTTTCCGCTGGGGGTTGTTACCGGTTCCACCGATTTTACAAATGGTGTGGTTAAGATTGGTTATTCTACCTCGTATTCACCTAAGTACAATGGAACTGTTTTTGAACCTGCCGACGAGTATAAGGGTGATTTTGCCCGTGACTATATGTATATGGTTACCTGCTATGAAGATTATTCAAGCCGTTGGACAAGCATTGGGACTGAAAGTATGTTGCTGGGTGGCACTTATCCGGTTTTTAGTGATAAGGCCATTGCTTTACTATTGAAATGGCATCGACAGGATCCGGTAAGTACAAAAGAAATAAACCGGAATAATGCCGTTTATTTGCTACAAAGAAACCGTAATCCTTTTGTTGATTACCCTGATTTTGCAGAATTTATTTGGGGAAAATACGTGGGTAAAGCATGGAAAACTATCACGTTTACAACCTATCCGAGTCCGGCTCGTACCTATCTGAAAGTTATGGTAAAGAACCCGACTACAACTGCTTATAACATTTATAATCTTAGTGGAATATTAGTTCAGAATGGTAAATTATCGGCCGACACTACCTTGTCAGTCGACCATCTTCAAAATGGGATGTATATGCTTACTGTTTATACCGGTTCTACCAGAATGTCTGAGAAAATAGTAGTAAGACATTAGAACTGATGACTCATTTTGCTTTTACCTCCCCAGTCTCTTCGAGCGACTGGGGCGGTGTTGTTTTTGATAGCACAGTGTAATTTTGAATTAAAATACAACAAGGATGTAAATTTAATCGTATTTTTGCATGTTGTAATTTTTAATACAAAAGCGCAATGAAAACACATAATCTTAGAATGAAACTGGTTTCGGGCTTTTTGCTAATCCTGCTGGCTTTTCTGTTTTTGCCTGTTGCTGCTATGGCTTCGACAACGCTGCCAGAGATAGAACATAACGACAATTTTACAGAGTATAAAGGTAAAATTGTTGATAAAAAATCGGGTGCTACGCTTGCTTATGCCGGTCTGACTGTTATTGGGACTAATATTTCTACCATTTCCAATTCCGAAGGTGATTATTCGATTAAAATCACCAAAGACCTACAGAATCCGAAAGTAAAAATTAGTTTTATCGGTTATAAAAACAAACTGGCTACGTTGGCCGATTTGGGCAAAGCCCGCATAGAACTTGAACCGACGTCGATTGAACTGCCTGAGTTGAATGTCATCTCGAAAGATGCTGAAGTGCTGATGCGTGCAGTTTTGGAAAAGCGGGGTGAGAATTATTTCAACTCACCAACCTTAATGACGGCGTTTTACCGTGAAACTATCCGTAAAAGCCGTACATACGTGTCGCTTGCCGAAGCAGTGGTGGAAGTAAATAAACAACCATACACATCACTCAAAGCTGATGCAGTGCGACTCTTCAAATCGCGCAAGCAAACAGATTACAATAAGCTGGATACGCTGGCTTTCAAACTTCAGGGTGGACCATTTAATTCGCTTTACCTGGATATAATGAAAAATCCCGAGTTTATTTTTACTGACGATATGATTGCAAACTACGAATTTACCTTCGATCATTCCACCCGTGAAGATAATCGCCTGATTTATGTGCTTGATTTTAAACAGCGTCCAACTACAAACAATCCAATGTATGTTGGAAAGCTTTATGTCGATGCCAAAAGCCTGGCTTTGAAAACGGCTGTTTTTAGTCTGAATATTAAGGATAAAGATGCTGCTGCATCGATGTTTATCCAGAAAAAACCATTCAATGCGCGTGCATATCCTACCGAAACGAAATACAGGGTTGATTACCTGGAAAAAGATGGAAAATGGTATTATGCCTATAGCCGAATTGAGTTGGGTATGAAAATAATCTGGAAGAAGCGGTTATTCAATACCAATTATTTTTCCACGGTGGAAATGGCTGTAACCGATTGGGGACAAGGAGCTGAGGTCAAATCGTTTAATTACAAAGACCGATTGAAACCTTCGGTGATTATCAGCGATGAAGCAGATGGATTCTCCGATCCAAAATTCTGGGGCGAATTTAATGTGATAGAACCCGAAAAATCAATCGACACGGCCATTAAAAAGATTCAAAAACAATTAGAAAAGAAGTAAAAACCTGTACCGACCCCATCGCTCTGAGCGACAGGGTCGATAAAAAAACAAATTTATGAAACGATTCATTATCCTTTTAGCAGTTCTTTTGCTCGTTCAGTTTGGTTTTTCACGTAATCAAGTGGACACTGTTTCCGTTATGTCCACTAAAATGCATAAAGAAATCAAAAACGTGGTTATCGTACCCGAAAATTATTCAAAGCACAAACATTATCCGGTGGTGTATTTGCTTCATGGCTATAGCGATAATTATGCAAAATGGATTAAAACTGTTCCTACTATCAAGGCACTTTCCACTGAACATCAGTTTATAATTGTCTGCCCCGATGGCGGTTACAGCAGTTGGTATTTGGATAGTCCGGTTGATTCGACTTTTCAGTATGAGTCGTATATTATTAAAGATTTGCTTGCGTACGTCGATGCGCATTATGCCACCATACCCAACCGTAATGCACGTGCTATTACCGGACTCAGCATGGGTGGTCACGGAGCATTGTATCTGGCTATCCGCAACAAAAACCTGTTTGCACATGCTGGCAGTATGAGTGGTGGAGTGGATTTGCGGTTTAACACTAAAAGTTGGGACATCGCCAAACGATTGGGAACTTATGAAACTAACCCTGGGGAATGGGATAACCGTTCGGTGATAAATCTGATTGAAAATCTGAAAAATAAAGATCTTGACCTGATTATTGATTGCGGTACTTCCGATTTTTTCTATCAAATAAATGCAGCATTGCACCGCCGGTTAATGGCTTTGAATATCGACCACGATTACACCGAACGCCCCGGATCTCACAACTGGAATTACTGGACGAACTCGGTGAACTATCAGCTCCTGTTTTTTAACAGTTGTTTTAAAGGATTGAGGAAATAAAAACGATGTCCCCAAATCTATCTTCAAACGAAGCATTTCAAGCCATTCGCTACCGCAATTTCAGGTATTTTCTGGGTTATCGGTTTTTTATGACTACGGCCACGCTCATGCAGTCGGTGATTGTGAGCTGGCACATGTATTTTCTGACTAAAAATGTGGTTTGGTTAGGAATGATTGGGTTGGTGGAAGTGCTACCGCAGGTTTCCGTTTCATTGTTTGCCGGTCATTATGTTGATTTATGGGACAAAAAGAAAATCATTCGTTTTACCACACTTTTGCTGCTTATTGGCTCGGCTATCCTAACGCTTTACAGCATTCAGTCCTTTCATTCCTTTGAGCGGTTTGGAATTTGGCCCATTTTTATAACCATTTTCCTGACCGGAATTTCACGTGGAATTTTGATGCCTGCGAACACTGCTTTGCTCGGTTATATTGTGGATAAGAAAGATTATGCTAATGCTGCGACCTGGAATAGTGCCAACTGGCAAACGGCAGCTGTAGTTGGACCGGCTATTGGCGGATTGGTTTATGCATTCTCGTCAATTTCAGTTGCATATGGTTCTGTATTCTTTATTTACCTGATTTCCCTGGCAATGGTGAATGGTTTGAAAGTGGCACACACGATTCGGAAACTGGATTCTGCTACTGAAGATATGATTAGCCGAATAGGTGAAGGCATTCGTTTCGTGATGAAATCGCCCGAATTGGTTGGAGCATTCTCGCTTGATATGTTTGCGGTGCTGTTTGGTGGTGCGGTGGCTATGTTGCCGGTTTATGCATCCGATATTTTGCATGTAGGACCCGAAGGGTTGGGATTTCTGCGTGCTTGTCCCGCTATTGGATCCATTTTTACATCCATTTACCTAATGTTTAATCCTCCTGTTAATAACAGCGGACGAATTTTGCTGCTGTGCGTGGCAGCTTTTGGGTTGTGTATGATTGGATTTGCATTTTCCACTTTTTTCTGGCTTTCGGTAGCACTTTTAATCCTGAGTGGTGTGTTCGATAATGTGAGTGTGGTGATTCGTGGAACGATTCTGCAACTTTACACACCGGAACACATGCGTGGTCGGGTTGGGTCGGTTAATAGCATTTTTATCGGTTCGTCCAACGAGTTGGGTGCATTCGAGTCGGGAATCGCGGCTAAGTTTATGGGGTTGGTTCCGTCGGTTGCTTTTGGTGGAATAATGACACTGATTGTGGTAGCTGCTACGGCGAAAATCAATCCGGTGTTGCGAAAATTATCGTTGAAATAAAGCCGTTTTACTTCTTCTTTATTGCCACCGAAAGCAAAATTGATATTGTCAGAAATGACACAATCACTCCCAGCGAAACAAAGTTAGATATTTGGAAATGGTAGCCA
This sequence comes from uncultured Bacteroidales bacterium, assembly GCA_903830915.1. GTDB lineage: Bacteria > Bacteroidota > Bacteroidia > Bacteroidales > Paludibacteraceae > Paludibacter. The sequence goes on along the minus strand of CAIKVR010000175.1, from coordinate 53,195 downwards.
AATTCTACACAGAATTCATTCACCATCATTTTTATTCCGATAAAAGTCAGAATACCGGACAGCGCATATTTCAGGTAATGGAAATAGGCCATGATGCCGTTGAGCGCAAAATACATTGAGCGCAAACCCAAAATGGCAAATATATTCGAAGTGTAAACGATAAACGGATCTTTGGAAACTGAAAGCACAGCCGGGATAGAATCCACTGCGAAAATCAGATCGGAAGCTTCAATAACCAGCAAAGTAATAAAAAAAGGAGTAGCATACAGAATTTTGTCCCGACGAACAAAGAAACTCGATTTTGACGTGTCATTTGTTACCGGAAATACTTTTTTAAAGCCGCGGATAAAGAAATTCTTGTTAGGATTGTATTCAGCATCGTCTTTTTCGAAAATGAGTTTAATACCAGTGTAAACAAGGAACGCTCCAAACAGGTACATTACCCACACAAATTTCTGAATAAGCGCCACACCGGCAAAAATGAAAAATGCCCGCATAATAATTGCACCAATAATGCCCCAAAAAAGGATTTTGTGTTGAAATTTAGCATCGATTTTGAAAAATCCGAATATAAGAATAAACACAAACAGGTTATCGACACTCAACGACTCCTCAATAAGGTAACCGGTAAGAAATTCGACCGCTTTTATTTTCCCAAAGTAATAATAAACGCCATAATTAAATGCAATAGCCAGACTAATCCAGAATGCGCTCCACAGTAATGCTTCCTTCATGTTCACTGCTTTGTCTTTTTTATGAAAAACAAATAAATCCATACTGAGCATTACAGCTACAAAGGCAATAAAAACTAACCAAAATTCTATTCCGATTCCCATCAATTTCTGTTTTTTTGAAACTTGATACAAAGTAAATCAATAAAACCCAAATATGCAAAATAGTTCCTACAGTGAGTTTAAGAAAAAATTCTTAATTTCTGAATCACTTAACTTCAAAAAATTATTATCTTTGCACTCGCTTAAATATTTCATTGTTTGTCACTGAACGATTTGCAGCTCGTAGCTGTTATTTTTGTGTTCAACAAACATTGAATTACTGAATAATAGTTTAGCAGATAATATGAAAAATACGCAACTCCGTACCTGGCTTTTTTATATCGTCATGCTGGCTTTGTTTGCCGTATTTACCTATCTTCTGTTTCAAAAAGGAGAGATATTTGATGGCCTAGCACCACTTAAAGTTCATGCTGTTCTTAGTGGTAGTGGTTTGGATATGTTCAAATTCTCTATCTTACATAATCTGGCAGAACCAGCATCCATGCTTCTGCTGCAGATTATTTCCATACTAATAGTTTCCCGCCTTTTTGGTTATTTGTTTAAAAAAATTGGACAACCTACCGTTATTGGTGAAATTCTGGCAGGTATCGTTCTTGGTCCATCACTATTAGGTTATTTCTATCCCGAGGCATTTCATTTCCTTTTTGCGGCTAATTCGTTAGGCAACTTATACATTATAAGTCAATTAGGACTTATATTGTTTATGTTTACCGTAGGTATGGATTTGAATGTAGGCGTTCTGAAACAGAAAATAAGTCAAACCTACGTAATTAGTCATGCAAGCATTCTGATTCCATATTTACTGGGGATGACTCTGGCTTATTTTGTTTACAAAGAATTTGCTGCCAGTCATACTGATTTTCTATCATTTGCCTTGTTTATAGGTATCTCCATGAGTATTACAGCCTTTCCCGTTCTGGCTCGTATTGTTCAGGAAAAAGGATTGAGCAAAACTCATTTGGGAACCATGGCTATTGCCAGTGCTGCAAACGATGATGTAACTGCCTGGTGTATTCTGGCTGCTGTAATTGCCATTGCCAAAACGGGAAGTTTTATAAGTTCATTATATACTATTGGATTCTCGGTTCTATATGTAATATTTATGTTACTTATCGTCAAACCTTTCTTGAAAAGAGTGGGTGAGATTTATAGTAACAGTGAGGTGTTGAATAAAAGCATTGTGGCATTTCTGCTGCTTATTTTGATTGTATCGTCATTTATTACACAAGTAATTGGAATTCACGCTCTTTTCGGAGCATTTTTGGCTGGAGTTGTAATGCCTCAGTTGCCAAATTTCAGAAAACTTATTATTGATAAAATTGAAGATGTTTCAGTGACATTGTTATTGCCGTTATTCTTTGTATTCACGGGTTTACGTACCGAAATAGGATTGCTCAATTCGCCTTATTTATGGGGAATTTGTGGAATCTTTATTTTGGTAGCAGTTGGAGGGAAGTTTGTCGGAGGAGCATTTACTGCCCGGATTTTAGGCGAATCGTGGAAAGACAGCCTATCAATCGGTGTATTGATGAATACACGCGGGCTGATGGAACTTATTGTCCTGAATATCGGGTACGAAATGGGTATTTTACCGCCGGCTATTTTCGTTATGTTAGTCATAATGGCTTTGGTAACTACCTTTATGACCACACCGGCTTTATCACTGATTAATTACATATTTCCCGAAAAAGATATTGAAAAAGAATACATTATCCAAAAAACTCAGGGCATTTTCAAAACGCTCATTGCTGTTGGAAATCCTGAGAATGGAAAAGCATTACTCGATGTAGCTAAAACAGTATTGGATGGAACGAAAAATTCGCTGGAAGTTACAGCGTTGCATATTACACCCGGTACGGATACAAACCCGATTTTTGGTGAACAATTTTCGGTTGAAAGTTTCAAAATAATTAAAGAGGAAGCAAATCTACGGAATATACCTATTGAAACAGAATATAAAGTTGCAGATATTATTGAATCGGAGATTGTAAAAACCACCAATCATAATAATTTTGATTTTCTGCTGGTTGGTGCAGGAGTTTCGTTATCCGGAATTCCGTTTTTCAAAGAAACCACCCGCTTCCAGAATGTACGCTGGCTTAACCGGATGGTAAATAATATCTTCAAACAACAGCAATTCTTCTTCCCCGGAACACTTATTAAAGATAAAACGAAGTATTTTGTTGATAATACAAATTGCAGTGTAGGTATTTTTATCAACCGTGGTTTTACAAGTATTACAACCACACTGGTGTACCTTTACGATGAATCGGATGAATTCTTGTTGCGTTATGCACGTCGGCTTATCCGCAATAACAGAAATGTGATTGTCAGTATTGTTGATGTGAATAAGCTTGCTACAACCAGCGAAGTGATTCGACAAGGAATTAATCAATTGCGTCAACAATTTCCCAATGAAGTAAAAATGATTAAAGCATCAAGGCTTTCATCAGCGGTGTTTGCCAAACAAAGTTTTCTCCTAATAAGCTGTCCTACCTGGAATCTCCTTTCTGAATCGAGAAAAGATGATTTGGAAAATATACCATCAACACTTATTATCAATAAGAAGAACAGCCGTTGGCATACCGGAGCACGTAATAAGCATATTCCGAATCTTCCCATCGATTTGATGTCGGCCGAAATGTAGTTAATTGATAAATAAAACAGGGTGATTCAAAAACTAATGCGCCCTATTTCTGTATGACTTTTTTAACTGCAATTTAACCTGTTGAGACTGAAAATCTGCAAGATGGGTTAAATACCTCTATAATTTAAACCGTCCAACTAAAATTTATTAGTCAGACGTTTCTAAATTTCTCCTCTCCACGTAGATAGGGTCTATGAGTGAGGTCATTTCACTTCCACACCATTCGTAACTGTGGCACTTGGCCGTATCAATACCAGTTTTCCATCAGCATCTTCAGCTGAAAGAATCATACCTTCGCTCATCACACCACGAAGTTTGCGTGGTTCGAAATTGGCAATAAAGCAAACCTGCGTACCAATCAACTCTTCCGGATTTGGGTAGTAGGCTGCTATACCCGACAAAATGGTGCGTTCCTCCATACCATCAGCTAACCGGAACTGCAGCAATTTATCTGCTTTTGGTACTTTTTGGCAATCGAGCACTGTAGCCACGCGGATATCCAGTTTCGTAAAATCTTCGAAAGCCACATTTTCTTTTACCGGTGCTGGTTTGTAAGCAGCAACTTCGTTTGCCTTTTTAGTGTCCAGCAATTTTTGAACCTGCGCTGCTATGGTTTCATCCTCAATTTTCTCGAAAAGCAATTCAGGAGTTCCAAGTTGGTCGCCGGCTTTCAGCAGGTCAATCCGACCGAGTTCTTTCCAATCGAAAGTGGAAAGATTCAGCATGGTGCGTAATTTTGCTGAAGTAAAAGGCAAAAATGGTTCGAATGCAATGGCAAGATTAGCAGCAATTTGCAAACTCAGATGCATAATGGTTGCCACACGGTCCATATCGGTTTTGGCCACTTTCCAGGGCTCAGTATCTGCCAGATATTTGTTGCCGATTCGGGCCAGATTCATCGCTTCTTTTTGCGCATCGCGGAAGCGGAAATTGTTGAGTAATTTTTCTACGTCAGCTTTTACGTTTACAAATTCGTCAAGCGTTTGTTTGTCGTAGTCTGTCAGTTCACCCAAAGCCGGAACTATGCCATCGTAATATTTCTGAGTAAGTACCAGCGCACGGTTGATAAAGTTACCAAAAATGGCAACTAACTCGTTATTATTGCGTGCCTGAAAATCTTTCCAGGTAAAGTCGTTGTCTTTGGTTTCGGGAGCATTGGCAGTCAACACATAGCGCAAAACGTCCTGTTTTCCGGGAAAATCTTCCAGATATTCATGTAACCACACCGCCCAGTTGCGCGAGGTAGAAATTTTATCACCTTCGAGATTTAAAAATTCATTAGCCGGAACATTATCCGGCAAAATATACGAACCTTCGGCTTTCAGCATGGCCGGAAACACGATACAGTGGAACACAATATTGTCTTTACCGATAAAATGCAGCAAGCGTGTTTCAGGGTCTTTCCACCATTTTTCCCAACTGTCGGGCAGCAGTTCTTTGGTGTTCGAAATATAACCAATCGGCGCATCGAACCACACATACAATACTTTACCATCGGCACCGGCAACCGGTACCGGAATTCCCCAGTCCAGGTCACGACTTACGGCACGGGGCTGTAAACCCATATCGAGCCAGCTTTTGCACTGTCCGTACACGTTCGGTTTCCATTCTTTGTGGTCTTCCAGAATCCACTGACGCAACCAGGCTTCGTGCTGGTCGAGTGGGAGATACCAGTGTTTGGTTTCGCGCATTACAGGAGCTGAACCGCTGATTGCCGATTTAGGATTAATCAAATCGGTTGGGTTCAATGAAGTTCCGCAGGATTCGCATTGGTCGCCGTAGGCATTTTCGTTACCGCAATGCGGACATTTTCCGGTAATGTAACGGTCGGCAAGAAATTGTTGAGCCGTTTCGTCGTAATATTGTTCGCTGGTTTTCTCCACAAAACCGCCTTTATCATAAATGGTTTTGAAAATATCTGAAGCCAGTTCTTTGTGTGTTTTGGAAGTGGTACGCGAATAAATATCAAACGAAACTCCAAAATCTTCGAAGGATTTTTTGATAATTCTGTGGTAACGATCCACAATATCCTGAGGCGAAACGCCTTCTTTTTTGGCTTTGATGGTAATAGGCACACCGTGTTCGTCCGATCCTCCGACAAAAAGCACTTCCTCGCCTTTCAGCCTAAGGTAGCGTACATAAATATCAGCAGGAACATATACACCCGCCAGGTGACCGATATGAACAGGTCCGTTGGCATAAGGCAAAGCCGAAGTTACGGTGGTACGTTTGAATGTAGTCATAAGTTTATTGGTTTATTGGTTTATTCGTTTTGTATAACCGATTAACCAATTAACGGGTCAACCGACTAACCATAAACCAAATCGGGCTGCAAAGATACGGACAAATAATGAAATTTGGAATTATTATTCTTTGGTAATGAACTAAAATGTATCGGAGATTATTCCCTTTCCAAAACAACTGATACTTTCTTGCTACCATACTTATGTTAAAACTATAGAATAGTAATATACATTACAGTCACATCACAGAAACATTACATTCTAATTACAGTAATATCACAACGCTTTTAAGTATTGCATTATTACATTGATATTTTTGTAATTTAAAATAAATATATAATTTTGTAATAGATTTTGTCTATGAACTTACTATGGAGTTCATAGCTATCAGGGTAGAATTTAATCAAAACAAAAAAACAACAATATGGCAACAGTAAAAGGACCTTTTCAAATTACCGGAGGCGTTCAGGAATATTCTTATTATACAATGAAAGGGAGTGATAAGGTTTTTATGCGGATGAAAGGCGGACCATCAAAAGAGAGAATGAAAAAAGGCGCTGAATTTGAATTGGTGCGGAAACACCAAGATGAATGGGCTGCCTGCGTGCTTTTTTCAAGATATCTTAATCAGGCAACCAGCGCATTCAAAAAAATGGGTGATTTTAATGTTTCACCGGTATGGAATGGAATGGGGAAAAAGCTGATCAATCTGGATACAGAACATGTTATCGGCGAACGCTGGCTGGAATTAAGCAAGTACCCGCAGGCACTTGAGGGATTTAATCTGAACCGGAATTTTACATTTAATTCTGTTTTCAGGGCATATATCCAGTTTGAGCTGAATAAAGAAGCGCAATCGTTAAGCATAAAACTTCCCCGAATTAATACTCAAAACGATTTGTATAACGTGCGGAAAGTGTCCTATTTCCGGTTGAAGTTCTCATTGGGACTGATATCCGATATTTATTTTGATGAGGAGAAACGGAAATTTAAGCCTTATCAATTCTTTTCGGAATCTTATCCTGCAATGTCTGTCATGACCGAAACTGAATGGCTTTCCACCAACGAATTAATTTCTGAACAAAGTTTTGAGTTGACATTGGAAAAGATAATTCCAACGGATGTGATGAGCCATTTCACTTATTTAGTTTGTGTCGGAATCGAGTATGGAAGTGTGGGTTTTGTGGGACAAATTGAACCTGTTAAAAACACTGGCAGTTCCAAAATCGTGTTGGCTGAAAAGGCTGAATAGAAGTAATTAGGGTCTACTTGTATGGTAGCTTAATTATTGAATAACTTCGTTTGCTCCTGAGTATTCAACTTAAATTCCTTTTTGACCCTTACGCTCCGTATGAAAACAACGCTTCCGAAAGAGCCATTAGGAATCTAAAAGTAAAACAGAAGGTAAGTGGTATGTTCAAATCCCAAATGGAAACTGATACTTACTGTCAAATTCATTCTATCTTTAAAACTGCCAAAAAGAATAATCAAAATCCTTTCTTGGCAATACTTGCCGTGGCAAATATCAAAAAATCTTCTTTATTTGGTGCTTAGTAGTTAGTTTGAAGTATTGGTTTTAGTAATTTATCAGTATAAGGATAGCATGCAAATAAACTACACAGACAAATATGTTAGAAAAGATAATCAGTTACATTATATTTATTTACAAAATATTATTTGATTATTTTGCTTATTATCATATTATTTTGTATGTTAAATCGTATTCTATGTACAAAGAATGATTACATTTGCACTTAAATATCATTTTAATATTAATGAGATCATTCTACAAGAAAATAATACTATTGATAATTATTTGTATTCCGATTTGTGGGAATGCTCAAAATATTTATAACCGAGGCCTTCGTTTTTGCTCTTTTGAAGTTGACCAGGATAAGCGTACCGGCTTAAATTTAACACCCCAAAAGAAGTTGGACTTGCCCAATGGATTCTCTCTCCAATTTGATATTCAACTTAGAAATCAGGAACAAACATTCGGATATGTTTTCCGTATTATTGGTAACGATAGCGTAAACATTGATTTAGTATCAGATATTTCTTCAAACGAATATATATTTTCATTGGTTTCGGGAATGAAATCATTATTGCAGGTTCGAAAAGCTGATCTAAAAGATTTTAAAGTTGGTTCATGGGCTAAAATTACGTTGACTTACAATTTTCAGAAGAAACAAATCAACCTAAGAATAAATGACTGGCAGAAATCTGTAGTTTTTGATTCAAAGAAGTTGAAAAGCATTGATGTGTTTTTTGGATTGAATAAACATTCTTCATTTTCTACTACCGATGTTCCTCCAATGACTATTCGGGATATTCTTATTTCTAATGAAAAGAAAGAGGTTATTCGGAATTGGAAACTTGAAAAACATGCTACTGATAAGGTTTTTGATGAATGTGTAAATCAAAAAGCAAACTGTTTAAATCCTGTTTGGGAAATAGATAAGCATGTAAAGTGGCAACAAAAAGCTCATTTTGTTTTGCCTTATATCTGTCCACAGTTTGCTTTTGACGACGTAAACGAGCGCCTGTTTATCGTAAATAGAAAATCTATCATCACTTACAATGCCAATTCCGAACAAATTGACTCATTTAAGGCAAACAAAGGTGAGGCTTATAATTGTAGAGCAAATCAACTTGTTTATAATAAGAATACCCACAAACTGGTGTCCTATTCTTTTGACAATACAAATCTAGCCATGTTTGATTTTCAAACGAAAGTTTGGTCTAATGAAAATAATCAGATTGTACTCCCTCAATTTTGGCATCATAGTAAATATTTGGATTTAAAAGATAGTACTTTAATCACATTTGGTGGTTATGGTTATCACAAATATAAAGGTGACGTTATGAGGTATTCGTTTAAAAATAAAGAATGGAAACAACATGATATTTCATCACACATTCCACCTCGTTATTTAGGAAGTCTGGGATCTTTGGATAATGGTGAATTGCTCTATTTTGGAGGATATGGAAGTAAAACTGGCAATCAGGAAGAGTTCCCTCGAAATTATTATGATCTTTATAAAATCAATCCACAAACCCTGGAAGCAACTAAAGTATGGGAATTGAAGATTCCGAATGAACATTTTACAAACGGTAACTCTTTGGTTATTAATAAAGAAAAAGGGGCTTTTTACAACTTGTCTTATTCAAACACACGGTACTCCACAAGTATAAAATTAATGGAACTTTCAATTGACAAACCGGAATATAAAATACTTGGAGATTCAATACCATATAAATTCAAAGATGTTGAATCATATTGCGATTTATTTTATTGCGCCAAAACATCTCAACTTTTGGCAATCACGTCCGTATCAAAAAATAATATATCAGAAATCAATATTTACTCAATAGCATATCCACCGTTGCAACCTAAAGAGGTATTGCAAGAGGAGGAAACAGCATCAATATGGAAATGGTATTATTTATTTATTCTGGCATTGCTTATTCCCCTGTATTTTATTGTTAGAAAAAGGAAACTCAATTCGAATAATACTGTTGGAAACCTAACTGAGACGGTATCAAATTTTGAATACAATGTACCCGAAATTGAATTAAAACCCTCATCGGTTAATTTATTAGGGTGTTTCCAAACAGTAGATGTTGATGGAATTAATATAACCGGAAGTTTTACGCCTACAATTAGTCAGTTGTTTGTGTTAATAATTCTTTACACGGTAAAAAATGGACAGGGTATTTCTTCACAGGAGCTTACAGATATTTTGTGGTACGATAAAGATGCAGATAGTGCCAGAAATAACCGAAATGTAAACTTCAGTAAATTAAGACTTTTATTGAAAAAGGTTGGAGATTTGGAGCTTATAAACAATAATAGTTATTGGTCAATTCAAATAGGGAAAGATGTATTTTGTGACTATAAAAACGTAATGTATCTGATTGATTTAATAAAAAAGCAACAACAATTAAATTTAGATGTTGTACATGAATTTGTCAATATAGCTTCAAGAGGGGTTTTACTTCCCAACGTTCAGGATGAATGGTTGGATAGTTTTAAGGGTGATTATACAAATCTCGTGATTGAAACACTGAGTCATCTGTCTCAAAATGCAGAAATAAGTGCCAATTTAGTATTGTTGTTAAGAATTTCAGATGCAATACTTTTGCATGACAACATCGACGAAGATGCCGCAAAACTGAAAGTTTATTCCTTGTATAATCTAGGCAAAAAAGGACAAGCAAAACAATATTTTGATAAGTTTCTAGAAGAATATAAAACTTTAATGGGAACTTCTTATAAGGAATCATTTGATCAGTTTCGGGAAATGCAAAAATAAATACTCTTCGATTAGTAAATTCATAAACCCGAAATGACATTATCTTAGTTCGGTATTTCCTTATTGTTTTAAAATGTTTACTGAACCCGATTCTCATTATGTGAATCGGGTTCAGTAACATATGAACCCTGCTTATCAATCCTAAATCAAACTTTGTTTCTTTTGATAAAGATTGAAGTATATCTGTTTTGGTTAGAAAACTACTATCTAAAACATGAATCCCCAAAATACTTCAATATATTTGCGTCATTAATTATTATTTAATCTAAAATTAATAGCATCATGATACATTTGCACAATCATTAGTATTTTTTATAAAGGAAATCGAAATGCTTAGTACAAAAATTTAATACATAAAAGAAATTACGATGGGAATTTTGAACCGTAAAAAAGGCTTATTAATTGCAAATATGTTTGTAGCAGCCACTTTACCAACTCTTTCGCAGCAGAAACCCAATGTCATAGTACTACTTACGGATGACCAGGGCTTTGGTGATTTTTCGTGCAATGGAAATCCAATTCTAAAAACGCCAAACCTTGATAAACTTCACGACGAAAGTGTAAGCTTCAGTAATTTTCATGTGGCGCCGGTAAGTACACCCACACGTGGACAGCTACTGACAGGGATGGATGCTATTCACAACAAAGCTTGTATGGTTCCTGCAGGGCGGAACCTAATGCAAAGAGATATTCCAACTATGCCCCAAATTTTCAAAGATAATGGGTATCAAACAGGGATATTTGGTAAATGGCATTTGGGTGATAACTATCCGGATAGACCTATGGACAGAGGTTTTGATAAATGTGTTTGGTTCAAAGGTTTTGGCTTGTCGTCGGAAGCGGAGTATGATAATGATTATTATCAGGTGCGTTATCTCGATGGAACGAAAACGAACTTTTCTATGAAATATTGTACCGATTTTTGGTTTGATGAAGCAATGAGCTGGATGACAGAAATGAGTAAGAATAAGCAACCATTTTTCACGTACCTAGCTACAAATACCCCACATGGTCCATTCTTTGCTCCTGAAGAAGACTATAATTTTTATAAACAACAGGGTTTAGACAATAATACTTCCGCCTTCTTTGGAATGATTAGGAATATAGATAAAAACGTCGAAAAACTGGATCAATGGTTGATAAAAAATAAATTGAAAGAAAATACAATTATTGTTGTAATGAATGACAATGGTGGAACAGGAGGGTTGAAAGTTTACAATGCCAATATGCGCGGAGGAAAAGGCGTTGATTATGATGGTGGTCATAGGGCTTCTTGTTTTTTCCTTTGGCCTGCAGGCAAGTTAGGAAAACCACGAACGGTTAATGAGGCTGCCCAGATACAGGATTTGTTACCCACATTTATTGATATGATTGGTTTAAAACAACCGACAAACACAGATTTTGATGGAAAAAGTTTGAAACCACTATTAAAAGACACAAAAAATAACCTGAACGAACGCATGCTTGTGGTTCAATATGGCGGTCGCCAAAAACCTATGAAGTACAAAGGATGTGTTGTGTGGAAATCGTGGCGATTAGTAGCTGGTAATGAATTATATGATGTCAGCAACGACCCCGGACAAGTAAAAAATGTAGCATCGGCTAATCCTGACATTCTCAAAAATATGAAATCGTATTATGAGCAATGGTGGGCAAAATTAGCGGCAGGTATTGATGAATTGATACCGGTTGTAGTTGGCTCCAAAGTAGAGAATCCGGTTGTACTGACTTCAAATAACTGGATTGGAGATGATGTTGATAATCGTGTAAGGATAGCTGAGGGGGCGGGTGCTCCACGAGGTGGATATTTCTTACTTGATGTAGCTCAAAGTGGTAAGTATTTAGTAAAACTCAGCCGTTGGCCATTTCATTTGAATAGACAATTGACTGTAGCCGGTCCCGAGCAGGCCATTGGTGGAACAAAACTTCTACCTGGAAAAGCATTACCAATTAGTAAGGGTAATATTACACTCAATAAAGATAATGTAATAACACTGAATGTCATTCCCGAAGCTAAATTTATTGAAGTAGAGTTACCTTTAACTAAAGGGAGAAATACCCTACAAGCATGGTTCTCAGATCAAACGGGAAAAGATTTGTGTGGAGCATATTACGTAAGTTTGGAAAGAAAAGATTGATAGTATGAGGTTTCAAACAGAGAACATAAATTTTATGGAGGTGAAAATAAATAAAAGCTTTCAAAGAATAATGCTATTAACAGTAGTTCTCAATTTACTGTTAAGCAATTCTGTTTCAGGACAGATGGAGAAACGCTCATTTACCTATCAGAATCCTATTATTAGTAAAGACATTCCTGCCATTCGTGACCCACAGATTATCCCATACAAAGGTGAGTACTATCTAATTGGAAGTGCTCCTCCGTTTTGGGGTTCTAAGAATGGTGACGATTTATCGCCTGGTGTGAAAATGTGGCGCTCAAAAGATTTGCTTCACTGGAATTTCCATAAAGTTTTAATAGATAGTAAATATGTACCCGAAGGAGCTTGGTATCGGGAGAAATTTTGGGCACCCGAAATTCATAAAAAGGGCAAAAAATACTATCTGACTTTTAATTGTCAGGATTTAAGCGGTAAAACTATTTACAAAAGCATGAATGTGGGTGTGGCAGTGTCGGATAAAATAGACGGACCTTATAAAATAGCGACTATTGATAAGCCGCTTTGGGCGAATGCAAATGATGCCAGTTTGTTGACAGACGATGATGGTCGTACTTATCTTTTTGTCTCCGACATTTGGGGTTGCGAAGTAGATTTAGAGAAAATGGAACTTGTTGGAGAAAAGAAGAAGTTAATTGATCGCGAATTAGGGAAATGGGATGCCGGAATTATCGAAGGACCTATGGCTTTCAAACGAAATGGGACTTACTACTTGCTATACTCTTCAAACACAAGAGGATATGAGATTGGGTATGCTATGGCAAAAAGTCCATTGGGTCCGTACACTAAAGGAGCAAATAGTCCTTTCTATGGAGCTCAAAACAAGAATAATCCAAAATTCAATGGCGACCCCCAAAGTCCATATTTAGGCTGTGGACATAATACCATTTTTAAAGGACCTGATGGACGGGATTGGATTTGTTGTCATGTGGAACTTCCTTACGATGATAAAAATCCTGACCACCAATACAAAGATTTTTTTCCAAATGGAACAAAAGAAGCGAAACTGAAAGGTCCTTATCGTGTAGAATTTTTGGGTATTGATCCATTTTGGATTGACAAAAATGGCGATTTACACAGTAATCAACCTAGTTATACCAAGCAGACAGTCACTTGGTAGTGTTTATTGTATCACGTAAAGTTAAACTTTGTACAATATAAAAGAAGATATTATGTCAAATATATTTTCAATTAACAGTCGTTTTCTTAGACTAATACTTCTTTGTTTACTTATTTGTCATTGGGTGGTATTACATTCACAATCAACTCAATCCCCATTGTATCTTGATGTTAATCAATCGTTTGAAAATCGTGTAAATGATCTTATTTCAAGGCTTACACTTGAAGAGAAAGCTCAACTTCTCAATCATAAGGCTCCTGATCTAGTTCGGTTTAATATTAAATCAGATAAATGGAACCAATGCCTTCACGGTGTATGGTGGAACAAACCAACAACCATGTTTCCTGTTTCTATCGCAATGGGCGCCACTTGGGATCCAACCTTGATTCATGAAATGGCCACTGCGATTTCAGATGAAGCCCGTGCAATTTATAATGCTTGGCATAACGATGCAAATTTTGATGGTGAAAAAAAGGGTCTGATTTATCGTTCTCCGGTTGTAAATGTGAGCAGAAATCCTTATTGGGGTAGGATAAATGAAACCTATAGTGAAGATCCTTTTCTTACTGGTCGTTTGGGTGTTGCTTATGTAAAAGGGCTTCAGGGAAATGACCCTAAATACCTAAAACTTGTTGCAACATTAAAGCATTATGCAGTTAATAATGTGGAAAAGGACCGTCTAAAATTAAATGCAAAAGTTAGTGAAAGGATGCTTTTTGAATATTGGTTGCCTCATTTTCGTGACTGTGTTGTTGATGGGCAGGCACAATCTGTTATGGCTTCCTACAATGCTATAAACGGCACTCCTAACAATATCAATCAATTTTTATTGACGGATATACTCAAAAAACAATGGGGTTTTAAAGGATTTGTCGTTTCTGATCTTGGGGGTGTTGAATCAATGGTGAATGGTCATGAGAAGGGAAAAATGACTTATGAGGATGCAGTTGCCAAATCATTAATCGCCGGATGCGATTTTTCTGATAAAGAATTTATGGAGTATATACCCATAGCTGTGAAAATGGGAATATTACCCCTTGAACGGCTTGATGATGCTGTCTTTCGTGTCATGCAGGATCGCTTTAGGTTAGGTGAATTTGACCCTTCAGAGTTGGTTACATATAGCAAAATCCCATTAAGCGTTATTTGTAGTCCGAAACATCGTGCTCTATCACTTAAGGTTGCACAAAAATCAATAATTCTTTTGAAGAATGATAATAACTTTCTCCCACTTGATACAAACAAACTTAAAACAATTGCCGTAATTGGACCACATGCAAATATATTCACGGTAGGAGGATATAGCGGAATAGCACTAAATCCAGTTACACCTTTGCAAGGAATAAAGAACCGTGCAGCAAAAGGAACTGATATTTTGTTTGCCGTAGGAGCAGAAATGCCACTTGAACATGGGAAAAAAGATCCGAAGCCAACTCCTTTTAATCGGGAGTCTGAACTTAAAAAAGCAATAGAAATTGCTAAGAAAGCTGACGTGGTACTACTCTATATTGGGACTACCCTTGGCACTGAAGCGGAAGGACTAGATAGAAAAACACTTGGATTGCCTGGAAATCAGGAAGAACTTGTGAAAGCTATTATGGCAGTAAATCCAAAAACAGTAGTTGTTGAAATGAATGCCGGACCACTTGCAGTTCCCTGGATAAAGGAGCATGTTCCGGCTATGATTGAAGCCTGGTGGGGCGGCGAAGAAAGTGGAAATGCTACTGCTGACATTATTTTCGGGAATGTAAATCCGGGTGGTAAAATGCCATTGACTGTATATGCATCTGATGATCAGGTGCCTTCTAAGGATGAATATGACATTTCCAAAGGTTATACCTACATGTATCTTAAAGGGAAACCCTTATTTGCATTTGGTCATGGTTTAAGTTATACAAGATTCAAATACTCAAATATGCAATTATCATCTAAAAAGATAAATCAGGATGGTAATGTATTGGTAAGAGTGGAGATTGAAAATATTGGAAAACGAGAAGGCGACGAAGTTGTTCAGCTATATCTGCATGATGTGAAATGTAGCGTAATTAAACCGGCAAAAGAACTTCGGGGGTTTGAAAAAATATCTCTAAAATCAGGAGAACTAAAGACCGTCTCGTTTACAGTTCCGGCAGATAAACTGGCTTTTTACGATGAAAAAACCCACCAATTCGTATTGGAACCTGGTACTTTTGATGTGTTAATAGGAAGTTCGTCTGAAGATATTCGACTTAAAGATAAAATTACCGTTGTTCGGAAAATATAAATTAAAACTCGGTTAAATAAGTAGTAACAAAAAAAATAAAACATGAAAATCAGAATCACACTTACCGCATTATTCTCATTGGTAGTTTTGTCCTCTTTTGGGCAAGGCGTAAAATTCACTCGCGATATGGCACCAGCTGAAGGTTGGGTAAAAGCCCCGGAAAAACCTTATCGGGAAGAAATATGTATAAATGGTTATTGGGAGTTTCAACCCGTGAAAGTACCGGGTAATTGGAAAAAAGACCTTGGAGTTCAACCTGAATTACCCTTGCCGGATGATGATAAATGGGAAAAGGTACGATTAAAAATTCCATCGCCCTGGAATGTAAATTCCATTTTACACGATAAAACAGGACAAGGTATGGACAGTCGCACTTATCCCTCATATCCCGAAAGCTGGAACACTGTCAAAATGGGTTGGATCCGCAAAAAAGTAACGATACCTGAATCATGGAAAGGAAAAAGTATTTTCCTTCATTTGCAGGCAGTAGCAGGTGATTGTAGTATAATCGTGAATAACAAAGAGATTGCCGAACAATTTGATAATGCATTGCCCGGAGAATATGATATTACTAATGCGGTAGTGTGGGGAAAGGAAAATGAAATCTTGTTAGGAATACGGGACGCGAAATTAAATAATCTGAAAGGAAAATATGGTTCTATTACCTATCCAACCGGTAGCTTTTGGCTAATGGATGCTATTGGTGTTTGGCAGGATGTGTTTGTGTTAGCAAAACCGAACGTACATATTACCGATATGTTCTTTCAGCCTCAATTGAAACAGGATGTTTTGTTGGTAGATGTGGAATTGGTTAATAATAGCAGCAAGAAACAAGAAGTTCAGGTACAATTGCCCATTTATGAATGGATAAATAAAACAGACCTCTCAAAACAGAATGTGTTACTGGCTCCAGAAATTTCGTGGACATTGGGTGAAGAAACAATGAAATTGTTGTCGGAAAAAGTAATTTTGGAGCCCGGACATAAGAAAATAATAACACTGAAAGCGGATGTAAAAGGAAGATTGAAAAAATGGGAGCTTTGGACACGAGGAAATCCGAATCTTTATGCAGGGGTTGCTCAATTACAATCCGGTAAAAATACGATTGATAAATACTATCAACGCTTTGGATGGCGTGAAATTAAAATTGAGAATGGGCACGTTATGCTTAATGGAAGACGAGAACAGTTGATGCACGAAGGTTGGCACTTTACTGGAATTCCAGCCATGACACGTCGGTATGCATGGGCATGGTACAACATTGCAAAAGATGCATACATTAATTTGGTGCGACCCCACGCCATGCCATATCCGAGCTTTTTTTATGACATGGCTGACGAAATGGGAATGTTGTTAATGGATGAAAGTGGTATTTTTGGAAGTCATGTTGGATTTAATTATGAATCGGATCTATTCTGGCAACGCAATCAGAAACATATAGAGAATTTGGTACGACGTGATAGAAATCACCCTTCCGTAATGGGTTGGAGTGTATCTAACGAAGTACGTTGCGTATTGGTTTGGCAAGCAAAAAATGATCCTGACTTTCAACAAAAAACCTATGATAAAATTTTTGATCTTACCAAAATAGCCCAAAGATTAGACCCTACCCGCGATTGGGTACAAAGCGATGGCGATAAAGATTTGGACGGTAGATTGAATGTTTATACCATTCATACCGGAGGAGCTTATAGCGATGTAATCCCCAAAAATAAACCGTGGGGTGTAACAGAAGGAGGAAGTTCATACTATGGAAAGGCCGGATATTACGAACCATTTGTTGGGGATAGAGCATACCGCAGTTTCAACGACCGCATGGATGGCTTAGCCATTGAAGATTATAACCTTATCAGAACTTTGCGGAAAGATAGTGCCGATGTTTTAAATGTTTGGAATTTGGTTTGGCATGGATTAAAACCACTGCCTTTAGGATTAAAGAATCCTGCAGCAAAAGCGTTAAAACTAACTGATGGTGTTTTCTTTGAACCTTATGCAGAAGGCAAGCCCGGCATTCAGCCGGAGCGTATTGCCCCATACTCATTGACCCTAAATCCGGGTTATGATCCAGCACTACCATTACTAAATCCATATCCGCTTTATACGGCCATGCAATCTGCCATGGCGCCCAATGGCGCTCAGGCTTGCAAATGGGATCAACGTGACAAACAAATGAATGAAATAAAGGCACCTGAAATAAATAACCCGATAGATCAGGTAAGCTTTATGGGTGACAAACAAACCCGTATTTATTCAAACTTAAAATCGATTGGTGTGCCATTGGTGGAATCCGACAAATTAAATAAGTTCTTGATTATCGATGTAAAGACGATAGATGAAAAATCAATAGAGGATGTAAAGAAGACAGCAGACAAGGTGATTAAAAACGGTGGTACTGTATTATTGGTAGGTTTAAACCCTGAGAAAGCGGTAATTGCTAATCAGATTTTGCCAACTGCCGTACAGTGTGTTCCCGATAAAGCGTCTTCATTAGTTCCAAATTTGAATGATCCAAGAGCTGCATCCATATACTATAAAGAACTCTATTTTGCAGAAGATGCGGTGAACAAAACCATTTGCAATTATACATTGAAAGGTGATTTTATTGATAAAGGTAATACCTTGTTATTCCGTAATAATACGGAATGGTTGCGTTGGATTACCGGTGGTGAATACTCAAAAACAATCAGTGTTTATCGCTCCGAACTTGAAAACAAACAAACTCCGGTATTGGCAGAACACAAACAAGGTAATGGCAATTATCTGGTTTCTACTATTGAATTGGAGGGCATTAGTGCAAATCACGTAAATATGTACATTAAACTCTTTAAAAATATTGGTTTGAAACTCAATCCAAAACAAGATTTAACAGTATCAGCTTTTTCAGGTAAAGTATTGGTTCGTGCTCTTTCATTGGGACGTTTTGGTAGTGACGATTTAGCAACCACAATGTCGACCAAATACATTCCCGAAGAAACTGTAAAACCAAAGCAAAATACAAAAGAGGTCGGAATGCCCTGGAAAATGGTAACCAATGTGGGTGATGACTTGTTTATTTTCAAAAAGATGGCTCAAGCGGGTCCCGAAACTGTTTTTGCTACCTATTTCAGTTACTGGGTGTTTTCACCTGTCGATTTGAGCGATTTGCTGAATTCGGGTCCCGATTTGCCGCAGGTTTCACTTCAGATCACCGTCAATAGCGATGCAAAGGTATTGATGAATGGACGACCTTTAAAAGTTACTAAAGCCGATAAAGAGGATACCCGAAAAAGAATAACATACAACAGCATTCCATTAAAACAAGGGTGGAATCATTTTCTGATAAAAGCTGTGAGTAATTCTTTTACACAACCTAATCAGGGAAGCATTCGTGTAACAATGGAAAGCAATAACAAAGCTTTTGATGAGCAACTTAAAACTGCGATAGAGAATTGAGAATCGGAGATATAACAAAATGACCCAAAGTATTATTTGAATAAATAATTGTAAATGAGATTCAAAAAGCATCTATTGAGCATCACTGCCATCTTTTTTGTTGTAGGTGTACATTCAATGGGTAATGAATTAAACTATTCAGTGTCAGAAAAATATGTACAGAATAGTTTGTCAGAGTTAGTACCAAAACGAAATCTTATTCATACGGGAGAGAAAGCACCGCAGTTATGGTTTTATAAAACCACTTTGCCTACTCCCGATTGGTATACAGCTGAATGTAGCGATACAAAATGGGAATCTGGTGATTTTCCAATTGGGAATACGACCATGGATGAATTAAAATGTAGAACAAAGTGGTCAGAAGGAAATCTTTGGCTTCGTCGGAAATATCATCAACAAGGTGGTAGACCGGCTAAAATTTTATTGCGTATTGCACACACGGGCTCTGCAAGAGTTTTAGTGAATGGAAAAGAAATCTATCAATCTGATTTGCCAACCAAGGGTTATATAAATATTGAACCAAAGAATAAAGAAACTTTCAAGGATTTTGACAATATAGTGACTGTAGAATTGATTGGTGGCAAAAAGAACTTTTTTGATATGGGCTTGATTGGGTTTATTAATCCTGTTCCAATCGAAATGCCCGCTATGCCTTCTGCAAATGATATTGTTCGTCATTTGCATCCTATCATGGATATTTCAATTCGCGATTTTGCAATTACTGAAGGTCATGATGGTGCGTATTATGTGACTGGAACTAGTGGATATCCTGATTTCTGGATTGGAAACGATGGAAGTATTCCTGTTTATCGTTCTTTAAATTTAAAGAAATGGGAGTTTCTCGGGAATGTCTGGTCATTTAAAGAGGCACCGGATTGGTTGAAGGAGAAGGCAAAAGGAAACATGAATAAAATTTCACTCTGGGCTCCTGAAATTCATTATATTGACGGAAATTATTATATTGTTTATTCAACAAATGCCCAATTCATTGGATTGTTGAAAAGTACTACCGGAAAACCCCAAGGGCCATACAAAGACTTTCTGAATAGACAATTGACTAACTACATAGACCCATCATTGTTTCAGGACACAGACAAAAAAACTTATCTAATCTATAAGAACAGGTATATTGCTTTGATGAAAAGCGACATGTCTGATCTTGCTGAAACTCCTCGTATTTTAAAAACAACGGACGGAGGGTATATCGGTTTTGAGGGTATTTCGATGTTTAAGAATGGTTCAACTTATTTTATCACTTGCGCCGAGAACATTAATGAATTTGGATATTCAAGTATTGTGGGTTCTGCGGATAATCCTTATGGTCCTTACAGTTCACCCTATCTTGCCATTCCACATGGCGGACATAATAATTACATTCAATCCAAAGAGGGAAAATGGTATGCTACCATGTTTGGCTTCGATAGTAATTCTCCTTTTTACGAGCAGCCAGGTATAGTACCCATGGAAGTGAATCAAAAAGGATATTTTCAGCCTTTGGGGACAAAAGATGAGATAGTTATGAAGCAGAAACAGTTGATTCCGAATGGGAAACTAGGTTTTCCGTGGTTCATGACAGATAAGGTACAAAGCAAGGATTGGTTTAAAAAAGATTCAACTTTTCAATTTCCTCAGAATGGATATTTGGCTTACGGTGAGGATTCAGCATCTCTTGCAGCAAATACAAATGGTAAGGTTGGTGACTTCTACTTGCGAAAAACTTTTGAAGTAAGTTTTGATAAAATATCATTATTGACATTAACGTACAAGTTCAAAGGGCAGGCATCGTTTTATTTGAATAACATTAATATCGGCGAAAATATAAAATCCAATGGTAATTTACAACGTTTCAGTCTCTCGGGAGTAGTTCTAAAGAGTCTGCACAAAGGTCAGAATATTTTTTCGATACACCTGAAAACAGTTAATGTTAAAAACATGGAATTAGGACTTCAGGGTTGGGTAAGTGAGTTGTTCTGAATTTATTAAATAGGAATTTGAGGATTAATAAAATGGATTATAATGAAAAATAGGGATATTATTAATTCTCATCTTATCGTATTTATTTCGATTATTCTCTTTACATTTAGTAATCTGAGTTCTGGAAAGACTCCAAATCTGTATAAAAACCCTGTCATTAAAGGAGATTTTCCCGACCCTACTATTATTCGGGTTGGGAAAACATTCTATGCCGCAGGTACAAGTTTTGATTTTGCCCCAAATTATCCTATCTATGAATCGAAAGATTTGATTAACTGGAAACAAATTGGAGCTGTTTTTCAAGAGCCGCCAAAGTGGTCATCCGATGATTTTTGGGCACCGGAACTTTATTATCAGGATGGTATTTTTTACGTTTACTATACCACCAAACGCAAAGACAATAGGGTAGCCTGTATCGGAGTTGCCACATCGAAGGATATACGAAAAGGGTTTACTGATCACGGCATTATCATTGAATGGGGCGAAGAAGCCATTGATGCTTTTGTTTTTAAAGATGATGATGGAAAACGCTATATTTGCTGGAAAGCCTACGGTTTGACTAAAGGGCGCGAAATTGAAATTTTAGCATCGGAACTGAGTGCTGACGGACTGCATTTGGCTGGAGAACCTTTTACTTTAACCGACCACAACAAAGGTTGGAAAGGTGCCGGTGATGAGGGTCCCTGCTTAATGAAGCATAATGGTTTTTATTATCTTTTCTATTCGATTGGTGGTTGTTGCGACAATAAATGTGATTATCGGGTGATGGTGGCACGTTCAAAAAACCTGAAGAACGGTTGGGAGCAGTATGCCGGAAATCCGATATTGGAAGGTGGCAGCACATGGAAATGTAGCGGACATGGCACACTGGTAGATACTCCCGATGAGCGTTTTTTCTATTTGTATCATGCTTATAATGGGGTAGATTTCGAATATATAGGACGTCAGGGAATGCTCGATGAAGTGGTTTGGAACAATGAAACCGGATGGCCCTATTTCAAAACAGGGAAAAATCCTTCAGTATCTTCTGAAGTTCCGTTTAAAAATTCAATTCAAACGAATGAGTCTATTTGGGAAGATGATTTCTCAACCAATAAGAATCTTGATTTTTGGGAATGGGATGTCAATTGTCCAAAACCTTTGATAAAAATCAAAAATAGCTGTTTGGATATTACCAACAACCAAAAGACAACAACGTTCGTCGGCTTACGACCAAAATCAGGTGATTATGAATTATCTACTCAGATTATACCAAATCAGATACATTCAGGAATAGGCATTTACAGCAATCAGCAAAACCATATTGCATTAACGATTGACCATTCGGAATTGGTGCTTTACAAAGTCAATAAAGGAGTAAAAGATATTTTAGCCATACAAAAGATTAAGAATAGTAAATCTGTTTTATTGAAATACGAAGCCATTTGTGGTCGATATTTCAGGTTTTATTGGTCGGAAAATGGTACTACCTGGAATGCTGTTTTAGTAAATAATTCAGTAACAGTTGATGGTTCTTTTGTAGCTCAATGGGGATATTCACCAAGAGTGGGATTTATAGTTGGTGCTGAGTCGAAAGCCCAATACTCGAAAATTTCGATACGGTATGATAGCAAATTATCCAATAAATAATAGAAAAAAGTAACTTTTAAAAAATAAAATAAATGAAAACACAAATGTTTCAAAGAGTATTATGTTTAGTTCTACTTTTAATAGTCTTTAATTTAAGCCAAGCATCAATTAAACTACCGGCTATTGTTGGCGATAATATGATATTGCAACGCGATGTCAAAGTCAATATTTGGGGTTGGGCAACCAAGGGCTCAGAAATACAGGTTAATTTTAATGCTAAAACTTACAAAACGATTACTGATGCTTCCGGCAAATGGAGTACAAAATTAGATGCAACTAAAGCCGGTGGTCCTTACAAGATGACAATAAAAGGCGATGGCAGTGATTTAACTATCCATAATATATTAATGGGTGAAGTCTGGATTTGTTCCGGTCAGTCGAATATGGAATATCAACTCAGAGCAGAACGTTTTAAGGCCAAATATGCTACAGAAATTGCGAATTCTACCAACGATAATATTCGGCAGTTTTCTGTGGAGAAAGCGGTGTCAGCTGAGCCTTTGAACGATTTCATTAGCAGTGGTTGGAAGGCTACAAATCCTACTAGCACTCTTGATTTCAGTGCTATAGGCTATTTCTTTGGTCTTGAATTATACAAACAACTAAATGTTCCAATTGGATTGATTCGTTCAAGTTGGGGTGGTACTAAAGCAGAGGCATGGACGAGTATAGAAGGTTTAAAGGAATTTCCGCAATTTAATACAGACATCAATGTATTAAAAGACCCGGTTAAGTTGGAACAAAAACGAGTGGATTTTCGGAAAAACTGGAAAAACTGGGATAACAGACTGCAAAAAGAAGATAAAGGATATGTTTCGGGAAAAGCCGAATGGGCCGGTAATATCGACGAAAATGGATGGACTGTAATTTCTGAACCGGACTTTGTAAGTAAATTCGGTTTTACGGATAAAACAGGTTCATTCTGGTTTAGAAAAACCATAGTTTTGACTGAAAAAATGACAAAATTGGATGCAACAATAGTGCTTGGAAGAATGGACGATGCCGATTCTACTTACTTCAATGGTCAATGGATAGGGGCAACAGATGGTTATACCATTCGCAAATATACCGTTCCCTCAAAATTACTTAAAGTAGGTGAGAATACAATTGCAGTACGTATCGTGAATTTTAGTGGCAGGGGTGGTTTTTTCTCTGAAGATAAAAGAAATTTCAAATCGGGAGATAAAGAATTAATAATTTCGGGAGATTGGAAATTCAAGTCCGGAGCGGTTATTCCTCCAAAGCCTGGCGAATATAATGTACAAAATTTAGCTACTTCACTTTACAATGGAATGGTTAGTCCTCTACTTCCTTTTTCCATAAAAGGGGTTGTGTGGTATCAGGGTGAGAGTAATTCCGACCGTTCCGAAGAGTATAAAACCCTCTTTCCAGCTATGATAAGTGATTGGCGTACAAAATTCAATCAGGGAAATTTCCCATTTATATTCATGCAATTGGCAGCTTTTGAATCAAATGCTAAACAAGACTGGCCTGAACTTCGGGAGGCACAATTAATGACTTTGTCGAAAGTTCCCAACACCGGAATGGCAGTAGGGATTGACATTGGCGAACCAAAAGATATACATCCAATTTACAAAAAAGAAGCGGGTTCTCGTTTGGCGTTGGCAGCGATGAAAGTGGCATACAAAGATGATAAACAGGTTACTTCCGGACCGATTTATAAGTCGATGAAAGTTGTTGGAGAGAAAGTCATTATCACTTTCGACAATCTTGGTTCGGGTCTTGAAGCAAAAAATGGGGAATTGAAGCAATTTACAATTGCCGATGAAAGCAAAAATTTTGTGGCTGCACATGCCGAAATAGTCGGAAATACAGTCGTGGTTACAACCAATGGAATTTCTAAGCCGATAGCCGTACGTTATGCTTATACAAGTTATCCTGAAGGCTGCAATTTATATAACAAAGAAGGATTGCCTGCTTCACCGTTCAGAACAGACAACTGGCCGGGCATTACAACTGGAAAAGTTAATCAGACGAATTAATTAAGGTAATCTTTAAATATTGATAATGAAAAGGAAAACTTTAATTGTACTTGTTCTTTTAGGTCTTATAATGTCAACTAAAGCTCAAACAGAAGGAGTGAAAGTGACTGATGTTTGGGTGGTTTTCAAAACTCATTTTGATTTGGGTTTTACTGATTTTCCCGAAGTCGTTTTTGCGCGTTATAGAGCTGAAATGATGGATAATGCTTTGAATGTGATTGAAAAAAGCACGTCACAACCAGTTGAAAAACGTTTTGCGTGGACCTTAGCAGGTTGGCCACTACAGGCACAGATACTTGGACCCTTACAAACACCAGAGCGAAAATCAAGAATTGAAAATGCGATTAAAAATGGTTTGTTAGTCGTACATGCACTTCCATTTACCATGCACACTGAGTCGCTCGACTATGAAGATTTAGTTAGAGGCTTTAGCTATTCTTCCTCAATAGCTAGAACTTATGGATTACCATTGCCAATTAGCGCTAAAATGACTGATGTGCCGAGTCATTCTTGGGTATTGCCTACATTATTGAGTCATGCAGGTGTCAAATTTCTCCAATTGGGTTGCAATCCATCAAGCCAATATCCCCGCTTTCCACAATTGTTTTGGTGGGAGGGTGCAGATGGGTCAAAAATTCTTTGTCAATATACTGCATTATACGGCTCAGATATAAAACCAACGTCAGGTTGGCCTAGTAGAAACTATTTGGCAATGGTCATGACAGGAGATAATCACGGACCCCCAACTGAAAATGAAATTGATAAGTTACTCGCTTATGCAGAAAAGGAAATGCCAAATATAAAGATTCATTTAGGTACCTTAGATGATTTTGCAAGAGCTGTTTTGTCTGAAAATCCTGTATTGCAAACGATTAAAGGAGATACACCTGATACTTGGATACATGGCTTGCTTTCTAATCCTCAGGAAACAAAAATTGCTCGAAATATCCGTCCTCTGGAACCTGTACTTGATGGGTTGAATACGCAGTTAAATATGTGGGGCATTCAAACAGCTCCATTGTCTAAGAAATTAGAGAAAGCATACGAACAAAGCTTGTTGTATGGTGAGCATACCTGGGGAATGAACGCAGCGTTCGGACCACGATATAGTTTTGGTGAAGACTGGAAAAAATGGCTTAAAGAGGCCAAAAATGAACCAGTCCCTGTAGATGGTGATTATAGCAAATTAAAAAAAAGTCTGGCGACGGACACCCAAAGGGGTAGTAAAACCTTATGGTTGAAGTCATACGATGAACACAGAAAGTACATACGAAACGTTAATGAAATAGTAACAGATGAACTATCGCTCCGTTTAAATTTGTTGGCTAAATCTGTTAGTGCTGTTGGTAAACGTTATGTAGTTTACAACGCTTTACCATGGAAACGTTCGGGTCTTGTAAAACTTCCAGGCAATAATGGCAATACTATTTTTGTGAAGGACATTCCTGCTAATGGATATGTTACAATTTTAGAAAATGGCCTTCAAAGCAGACCAAATTCTTATGATGAACAAACTAATTTAATTACCCCCAATTTTTCTGTTGAATTTGATTTAAAAAGAGGTGGAATCATCTCTTTAAAAGAGAAGAAAACCAATCGAGAGCTGATTGATAAATCATCTCCTTTTGTGTTAGGTCAATTTATGCACGAGCGTTTTAGCTCGAACGAAGTGAAACGTTTCACAAGTGTTTATAGCCGTATTCAGAGTGGTTGGGGTTTGGACGATTTTGGAAAAACCGGAATACCTGATGCTACAAAAGTTCCCTATCTCACCTTTACCCCTGGTGATTGGCATATTTCAGTAGCGCATTCCGATGTTGCCGATATTGCTACACTGACCACCAGTAAAACTGAAGGTTTTGCTGAAGCTTATACACTCGTATTTACATTTCCTAAAAACGAAGCAATTGTAGATGTTGAATGGAAGGTAGAGAATAAAACGCCTGATAAACAAGCAGAAGGTGGATGGTTGTGTTTTCCATTTGCGGTTGATAAACCAACATTTACTATCGGTCGTCTTGGTGGTCCAATTAATCCGGCTGTGAATATTGTTCCAGGTTCCAATCGTCATTTGATGGCTGTGGCAACAGGTGTTTCAGTAACTCAGGCTGATAATACAGGTGTTGTGTTGTCGCCTATGGATTCACCTCTTTTAAGTTTTGGAGTGCCCGGTTTATGGAAATTCTCAATGGACTACGTTCCAACTATCCCGACTATTTTTGTTAATCTATATAATAATATGTGGAATACCAATTTCCCATTGTGGCAAGAAGGTTCGTGGACGGAAAGAGTCCGTGTGTGGCCAAAACATAAAGATGAACAAACAATTGTCAACATGACAGTAAAGTCTTGGGAAGCTCGTGTTCCATTGTTAGTAGGTGAAGCTGAAGGTGAGGCGGGCAAGTTGAATACAAAAATGCAGGGATTGACGATTTCAAGAACTGGAATTTTGGTTACAGCATTTGGTAACAATCCAGATGGAGATGGAACTGTACTACGTTTGTGGGAACAGGCTGGAATATCGGGTCAATGTACCGTTACATTACCTGAAGGTAAAAAGGTTAAATCTGTTCAGCCGGTAAATTTACGTGGTGTGAAAGAAGGTCTTCCTATTGAGGTGAAAAACGGAAAATTTTCTTTCAATCTGAATAAGTATGTACCTGCATCTTTTGTGTTTTGATATTGAAAGCAAATTGAAAATATTAAATTACACAAGTTGATTTTGACGATCAATCTAAATCTTAAAATGAATCATTAAATATAATGTTGGGATTAAAAAACTATTCTATCTGGTTGTTTCTTTTTATTCTCTTTTCCCCTGTTATATCAATGGCACAGGATGAGAACTTCAAGTTGGAGGAAAAGTTTGAAAATGATCGTATTAGTTTAAAGAAAACAGGTAGAGGAACTTGTAAAATTACTCACGGAATACTGTTGACAAAAAAATCGTACAGTACCTTCGGAAAAACCTATTGGTCGAATTACGAAATTAAATACAGTGCCCGTTCACCAAAAACGGCAGGTCAGGTACAAATATGGTCGGGGTTCAGAGCGTATAATCGAAATGATCGGTATGTGATAGGTTTTCAAGGTGGATTGCAAGATCAGTTATATTTCAGTCGAATGGGATATATGGGAGCAGATGAGTTGTTAAGTGTTGTTCCTATTGACTTTCACCCTGAAACAGATACTTGGTATGATTTCCGAATTGTTGCATGTGGTGCAAGAACCCAAATATTTCTAAACAATGAAAAACTTCCACGTATTGATGTGACTGACAAAAACTCAAAATTGGCTACCACGGGAGAGGTGATTCTGGGTGGAGGTTGGCTCGAAACGGAGTACGACAATTTATCTATTAAGGAGATTCATGCTGATTATTTAGCGAATATACCTGTACTGGAATACAAAAAAATAATTACCAAAGAGGCGAAAGAAGCAAAACGACAAGATGAACGTGCTGCATATAAACCAATCAATATAAGCACACTCAAGAATGCAAGAACAGAAATTTCATTAAATGGGAACTGGCTTTTTATGCCGACTTATCAGATGAATGATCAAAACGCAGCAATATCTCTAACGACTGATGATAACAATTGGCACATTTTGTCTGTTCCAAATTTTTGGAACCCAATCCGTATTTGGCTGCATGGCGAAACAATGAATAACAATAAGTTTCCGAAAGGAGTTTCAGATTCATATTACAATAAAGAAACACAGCGTTGTACCGGTTATACCTTCGATTACCGCCAAACCAAAGCAGCCTGGTACAGACAGTGGATAGAATTACCAGAAAATGCCAAGGGAAAACAGATGGAATTGGTATTCGATGCTGTATCTAAAGTAGCAGAGGTATTTATAAATGGTGAAAAGGCTGGTGCTAATGTGGGTATGTTTGGAGAATTCAAAGTGGATGGAACGCATCTGTTTAAACCCGGAAGGAATTTAGTTACAGTAAAAGTAACCCGGGATTTTGTCAATAATATTGCCGATGCAGATAAGATTGTAGATGTGGCCGTATCGGTACCTGTTACCAACAAAATGTTGAAAGACATTGCACATGGATTTTATAATGAGGACCCTGCAGGTATATGGCAGCCTGTGAAACTAATCATTGCCAACCCGGTAAAAATTTCAGATGTGTATATCAAGCCCACCTTAACTGGTGCTACATTTGAAATTACTGCCAAAAACAGCAGTGCTAAATCTATCCGGTTTTCAATTAGTTCTCTTATTGCCGACAAATCAAACAGCCAAACTCTTTATGCTGCTGAAAATCTCAAAAATGTAGAATTGAAAGCTGGAGAAGAGAAAATGTTTAGCATAATAGTAAATGGATTGAAACCTAAACTGTGGTCGCCACAATCGCCCAATCTCTATGATTTTAGTTTTACATTATTGAATGGTAAATCAGAGCTTGATAAAACGACAATCACTTCAGGTTTCCGCACATTTGAATCGAAAAACGGACTTTTGTATCTGAACGGAAATCCTTATTGGCTTCGTGGTGGCAACCACACACCTTTTGCGTTAGCACCCAATGATGAAAAACTGGCAAATACTTTTTATCAGCTTATGAAAGCAGGAAATATGGATGTTACACGTACTCACACAACACCTTATAATCAGCTTTGGATGGATGCAGCCGATAAAAATGGTGTAGGTATAAGTTTCGAAGGCACGTGGCCATGGTTGATGATAAATAGTTCGATGCCCGACCAAAAACTGATTGATATGTGGGCAGATGAGTTTCTTCGACTGTTGAAGAAAAATCGCAATCACCCTTCGTTGTTGTTTTGGACTGTAAATAACGAAATGAAGTTCTACGATAATGAGCCGAATCTTGAAACAGCTAAATTAAAGATGAAAATTATTTCGGATGTTGTGAAGAGAATGAAGCAGATCGATACAACCCGTCCGGTTTGTTTCGATTCAAATTACAAACGAAATGAAAAGAAATTCGGCAGTGACTTCTTCAAAACCATCGACGATGGAGATATCGACGATATTCATGCTTATACAAACTGGTACAATCATACTGTTTTCAAGCAGTTTAATGGTGAATTTCAACGAGATAATCGCAATGAAGGTCGTCCGTTGATTAGTCAGGAGATGTCAACAGGTTATCCAACCAATGAAACTGGTCATGCCACACGATTTTATACACTTGTACACCAAAATCCACAGGTTTTGATTGGAGATCAGGCTTATGCTTATGGGGACCCGAACGCTTTTCTAAATGTACAATCGTTTATCACTGGCGAATTGGCCGAAGCACTACGCCGGTCAAACGATAAAGCATCCGGTATTCTCCATTTTGCCTTGTTGACATGGTTCCGAAATGTTTACGATGCCGATAAAATTGAACCATATCCCACTTATTATGCCATGAAACGGGCAATGCAACCGGTACTAGTATCGGCAGAATTATGGGGACGTCATTTTTATGCAGGTACTAAAATCCCTGTTAGGGTTTGCGTAATAAATGATAAAGAGGATGGAAGTGCCTTGCAACCAACAAATCTGACTTGGAAATTAGTTGATACTAATGGTACTATGTTGGCTACTGGGAATGAGTCATTTCCTACAGTTGCAAACTATAGTCGTCAGTGGATTTCTCCCACAATCACAATTCCGGAAATATTACCTACAAATAAAACGGAGGGAAAGTTGATGCTGGAATTGACCGAGAATGGAAAAGTAATTTCTGCAAACGAATACAAGTTGCTATTTGCACAAAAGTCATACAATCAAGCCATAGCAAGCAACAAAAAAATAGTGTTGGTTGATTTCAATAATATTAAAAAGGCTTTTGATTATGTAGGTATAAATTGTACTGTGACTTCAAACGTAACTGATGCATTGAATACGAAAGCCGATTTGTATATTTTCTCTGGAATTAATCAAGACAGAAATACCTCAAATTCTGAAATTTCGGATATAAAAAACAGGATTGCAAAAGGTGGAAAAGTATTGATATTGAACTCCGAAAATGCTTCAAAAGCAATGTATCCGGAGTTTATCACCGACTGGATTGTACCAACTGAAGGCGATATTGCGAATATGGAGATCCCTGAATCGGACATATTCGAAGGCATTGATGAACTGGAATTACGCTATTTCAATAATAATAAAAGAGAAGTTCCTACAGTTTGTACAGCCTCTTTCAAAATTAAACGCGACCCAAAACTGGAATTATTGGCTTCACAAACCAAAATTCACGGGTACATAAATGGCGAAATGGAACAACGTTCGGAATATGTTGAATCAATCAAAGGTTTTCCGCTTTTGAAAATTAATGATAATGGCACAGTGATAATTTCAAGCATGACCGTCGAAAAATCAACAACCGATCCAATTGCCGGAAAATTACTGAGTAATATGATTAATAATCTTCTTAAATAATGCTTCAAGAATACAGCATAAAATCAGATAACTAATTACCAATTGAAAATTATATCAGACGAATTGAATATCAAATGAATTTTATGAACAAACAAACCAATACAATGAAGAAAATAATT
Organism: uncultured Bacteroidales bacterium; assembly: GCA_903830915.1. GTDB lineage: Bacteria > Bacteroidota > Bacteroidia > Bacteroidales > Paludibacteraceae > Paludibacter. The sequence continues at coordinate 22,070 of CAIKVR010000175.1, read as the reverse complement.
TTTTATTTAGTTGTAATCTTTTTTTGTCAATTTTCATTCCCTGTAAAGGCGCAATTTACGCAAGGAAAGCCCCAAGTTGTGACTACTAAGTATTCCGATTGGGATGTTCCTGTTGTGTCATACGATGCAACTTTATCACCTTATAATGCAGATAAAACAGGTGTGAACGATGCCACTTTTGCTATACAAAGTGCCATGAATGATTGCGCGGCAACTCTTGGTGGGATTGTTTATTTGCCTGAGGGTCAATATAGAATTAATGGTAATTTAGTTTGGAAAGAAGGAGTAACTTTGAGGGGGGATTGGAAAAAACCAACCGATGTTGATAAAAGTGTAAAAGGTACGATTCTTTGCATTTATAACTCGAAAGCTAACCCTGATGCAGACTCCCCAATTCTTTTAGCAAGTGGAACCGGAATTCGTGATTTGAGCATTTTTTATCCCGAGCAAAATGCAAATTCTCCAGTTGCATATCCTTATACCATCCGTTGTAAAGGACAATTGCAAACGGTACAGAATATTAGTTTAATAAATTCCTATCAAGGTGTTAGGTATGAACCAGACTCATTAACTATTGGTTACCCCAATATGAGAAATGTATATGGTTCCCCATTATACAAAGGTGTGAGATTGAACAAGGCAGCAGCTGTACCTCGTATAAGTAATGTTCATTTTTCTCCTCAATATTGGGCACAATCAGGACTGGCTAATGCACCAACACAACTTGAAATCCTTACCTGTATTCGTGCTATGAATAGTGTTGGGATTGAGTTTGCTAATAGTGATAATGGAATTATTGGCAGTCTTGAAATTAGTGGTTATGATACTGGAATTTTTATAGGCGCTTTGGATAATGGAATAGCCGGGCAAAGCAATATGAAATTGTACGATTTCAATATATCTAAATGCAGAGTTGGCATTAATGCCGATGTATATAAAATTCAAGGTTGGGCTTTTTCAAAAGGGACTATAGATGTGGATGGGATCAATTGTATTGCCTTAAGTCAGAGTAGTGATGATGCATTAATATTTGATAGTTGTAGTTTCAAAAGTACAGGGACGCTTATTTATAGTGAGTCAGGCGCACTGGGATTTACAAAGTGTGATTTTTTAGATTGGCAAGATACAAACGCCATTACAAAGAAAAGTGGAAATTTAATGGTGTTGGGGTGTAGATTCATTAAGCCTCAGGCTTTTAGTAGTACTCAAAATCACATTTATATGTATTCTGGTGTTTTGCAAGCTGCAATTTCGGGAAATATATATTTGAACAATACTCCCAAAATAATCTCAGAGAATAAGAATTACACAAATATTGTCATTGATTCCTCCTCAAGTAATACTGGAACGGATCCTCAATTAGAAACCTATCAATTTGCAGTTCGCCCATTACCAAGTAAAATTGACAATGCGAGCTTATTTAATGTAAAAGATTATGGGGCAAAAGGGGACATTGTAACTGATAATACATACGCTTTTAGGGCTGCTTTAAAAGCTGCAGAAAATAATGGTGGTGGAATAGTATATGTACCTGGTGGTGCCTATCGTGTGAATGGAAATTTAATAATTCCAAGTGGAGTTGAACTAAGGGGTGTGCATGATTTGCCTGCCATAACTGACAATTTTCGAAGTATATTGCTAAGTTATCTGGATCTCTCGAAACCGGGTGATTCGGCTTTTATTTCACTGAAAGAAAATTCAGGTGTACGTGGGCTGCTTATATACAGGCCACAACAAAAGTATAACGAACTGAAAGGAGATTCGATAATTTATGACCTACCCTACATCATACGAGCTACAGGATCAAATTGTTGGATTCAAAATGTTGTGATTCCTAATGCAAACAATGGCATTGATTTCAACTCAGTTAGTGGTGGTGGTCATTTTATTGATTTTTATTTTGCTACACCTTTAGGGAATTGTTTAAGTGTTTTTGCGGGTGTTAATCCGACTAAGATTGAGAATATGCAAACAAATCCCGTGTATTTCAGGGGAATTAGGGGCGCGTTGGATTGGAGTTTATTCAATAGTTCGAGCACCATATCAAACGGCATAAAATATACGGCCCCTTTAGCTACCGAATACGTTAAATTATATCCAAAGGGAACTGCTTGCAATGTGTACGGCGATGGGTCTATCAGTTTCTATGCCAACTTCTATAATAGTCCATTTAAAGGATTTATAGTTAAAGGCTCTCCGAAGATGGTGTCACTACTAAGTGGTGGTGAAGGAGATAATTTTTATGAAGTAGCATCTAATGGAGATATTGACCTGAAAGTAGTTGCTAATACCTATCACCCGATTGCGATGTCAGACGCTTCATTTGGTAGGTTTGATTTAAGCGCTTCATCTAAAGGGAAAATAAGTATAATTAATACGATAAGTTTTGCTTCACCGGATACTGGTTACAAAATAAATAACGGACAGCTATTGATTCAATCCGGTTATCAGACCATATCATTGAATAATTTTGTTATAGCCAATGGTAATGCCGTGGTTAAGATTGAAAATATGTTTCAAAGAGGTGGGTGCACTTTAAGTCATGCAATTGCTAATGACTTATCTACTATTAATTTTCAAGGTTCAATCTCTACTAATACATATTTGATAAGCAATGCTGTTGATTTAGTTGGGTGTTCACCCTTAACAAAAAAAATAATATCCGGATTGGTTGAGAATAATTCAAGTAATGACGGTTTAAGTATTTATCCAAATCCTTCAAATGGTGTTGTGAAATTTTCTTCAAATCAATCTATAGAGCTTTCAAACCTGATTAAAGTACAGATATTTGATCTGAATGGTCGTAATTTTTTCACTTCAGAATTAAATCCCAATTCTGATACAATAAATGTATCATCTTATGCAAAAGGGATATATATAATTACCATAGATGATGGTTTGAATCGTATTTCTAAAAAACTTGTGATAATGTAAAGTCTTCTAATAATTTAAAATACATAAATGAGAAACAGCAATTCTATTAATTTGGCAATGTTGGGTACATTCGGTTCGTTGGGTATAACCGCCCTTGCACAAAAAACAACTCAACCTAATGTAGTCATAATTTTGGCCGATGATATGGGGCATGGCGATTTAAGTTTTACCGGTAGTGATACGCCAACACCCAATATAGATAAAATATTTGAACAAGGTGTCAGGTTCAATAACTTTATGACTTGTAATGTTAGTAGTCCTACCCGTGGTGGAATGTTAACCGGAATTAATCCATTGCGTATTGGACAAGCTCCCGAAGTTGGTGGAGATTTAGACCCAAAACTCCCGAATATAGGAAATTATTTACAGAAAGAAGGTTACAAAACCGGGCTTTTCGGAAAATGGCACAACAGCGAATCGCCCCTGCGCAAAAAAGATGCAATCACTGTTAATAAATATGGTTTCGACCGTTTTGTTGGTTTTTATGCCGGTGGAATTGACTATTTCTCGAAGGCTTGGACAGGCTGGTATCATGACGATAAGCAGGTGGAAGATGAAATGGATTATTCTACTGATTTGATTTCGAAATATGCGATTGATTTTATGACCAAAAGTCAAAGTGAAAATCGTCCATACCTTTGCTATGTGCCTTTCAATGCGGTACATACACCGTTGAATGTTACCGAAGAAGCATTGAAAAGAGTTCCGGCATCTATTCGTGATAAAGTTTTAAAGATGAGGTCAATGCATGATTATAGAGTAGCTTCCTTAGACGATGCACCTCCATTTTTGAAATTTAATGCTCAAAAGTATAAAGATGAGTCCTGGTTACAAAAAGTTGAACCACTTTCGCCTGAGGAGAAGGCAATGTTATATTCTGCTGTGAAAATTTCGCTCGACGACAATGTCGGTAAAATAATGGATTACCTCAAAAAAACGAAACAATTGGAAAATACAATTGTACTGTTCTTTTGTGACAATGGTGGAGTTACTGTTTTTGGGAATAATACTCCTTTCAGAGGTTATAAACATACGATGTACGAAGGTGGAATTCACTCAGCTGCAGCAATGATGGTTCCAAAATCGGTAGTACCAAACACGGTAAAAGAAGTAAGCGAAATGTGTGGTTACCTGGATGTATTTCCGACTTTATCATCGTTGACCAAAAGCAAACAAACAATGCCAAAAAATCTGGATGGTGTTTCTTTAGTAGAAAACATTAAAGGCACTGCCAAACCACAAGCCGAACGATTCTATTATTGGACATGGAGAGACCACGATGTGCTTCGTTCAGATAAATGGAAACTATTCAGATATTACAACAAGGTTGAATTATACGATATGTTGAATGACATTAGCGAAACCAAAAATGTTTCGGCCTCAAACCCGGAAGTTGTGACACAAATGTTGAAACAGATTGATATAGAATGTCGTAAAATGGGAGTGGCAACAACACATTTACCACTACCTATTGTTGCCCAAAAACCGAATCCGTCAGGCAGTGCGTTGGTGATAGAAATAGAAAACAATTCACCGGTTGATTCTAAAAAGCAGACAATCTTCTTGTTTGGTAAGGAGTTTAAAGTTCTTCCGGACACCTATATAGAGTACGATATAAAAGTTGATACCGAAGCAAAACTTTCATTCTGTTACCTGTCGCCTTTAAAGGCGAATGTGTCTGTTTTTACAGGCGCTCTCGGAGTGGATCTGACTGGTAAATTACTTCAATCGCCAAAAGTTTTTGATACAAACTGGAAGCATATTGCCGTTGGCTTAAGTTCCTTTGCCCCCACTAAATTTACTCAATTCGGCATTACTTATAAATTCAATGGAGTAGGTAAAGCGACTGTTTATATAGATAATATTGTGATTAAAAACTTAAAAGGAGAGATTATTCAGGAAATTTTTATCGACACGTTTAATAAAAATGCATTTAAAGCCAAGAATATTTCTATTACTGAAGTGCCAATGATAAACTAATTTATTTATCAATTCTCAAATATTATGATTTTATATTTAATACTTTTATCTTATGAAAATTAAAAACCTTCTTTCGTTTTTAGCATTAGGAACTGTTCATTCATTTGCACAAAGACCTAATATTCTAATTCTTCTAGCAGACGACCAGCGAGCTCAGGGAACCATACATGCATTAGGTGGTGACGAAGTGATTACACCAAATATAGATAAGTTGGTGAAATCCGGAACTTCTTTCACTAACAGCTATATCATGGGGGGCAGTCAAGCTGCCGTAAGTGCCCCCAGTAGGAATATGCTCGTTACAGGACGCAATTTATTTTCTATTGGATCCGGAGGTGGATCTAATATTGCTGAAAATCAAACTACTATTGGAGAGTGTTTGGGTAAAGCGGGTTATACGACCTATGGCATTGGAAAATGGCACAATAACACCTCTGCGTTTAATCGAACATTTCAGGGTGGATGTGATATTTTCTTTGGTGGAATGACCGATCAGTTTTCTGTTCCGTTAAACTACTATGATTCAACTGGTAGATACGATTCTAAAATGGCCCCTCCATGGAATAAAAATAAAATGGTTAATGCCGATCATTTTTATGCGGGCAAACACTCATCCGAAATATTCAAAGATGCAGCCGTTAAATTTATTAAAACGTATTCAGACAAAAGGCCATTTTTCCTGTATGTAGCCTTTACCTCTCCACATGATCCACGCAAGATGCCGCCTAAATATCTGGCAATGTATGATACCGCTAAGATTAGGACTCCCCAAAATTTTATGCTTGCACATCCATTTGATAATGGTGAATTGACGGTTAGAGATGAGAAATTGGCTTCATTACCACGTAATCCGCAAGAAATAAAGTTACATATCAGGGATTATTATGCTATGATTACTCATTTGGACGATCAAATTGGCGATATAGTCAAGTCTTTAAAAGAAAAAGGTTTATATGATAATACCATTATTATTTTTGCTGCTGATAATGGCTTGGCACTTGGACAACATGGTTTGATGGGTAAGCAAAATGTATATGAACATAGTGTGAAAGTACCCCTTGTTATATCGGGTAAAAATATAGAAAAAGGGAAAATAAATTCCAATTTTGTTTATTTGTTCGACATTTTTCCAACGATTTGCAATTTAACAGGAACCCCTATTCCGGCAAGTGTACAAGGGCAGCCATTTATTGGAAATAACCTAAGTCCACGTACCACGATGTTTTATTCCTATAGAAATTTTCAACGCGCTGTGCGTAAGGGAGATTGGAAGTTAATATCCTATACAGTGGATGGCATTCAAACAGAGCAACTTTTTAATTTGAAAAACGACCCCTTTGAAATGCATAATCTTGTAAGTGAATCTAATATGAAAACTGTATTAGAAAATATGCGTGCAGAACTCAAAATTCAACGAACGTTGAATTTTGATAGTGTTGATTTAATAAAAGTGGGAATTAAATCAAAGATACAATCAAAAAACGATCATGAATAAAGGTCGGAAAAATTGTTTAATTATAAAAAACCTATACAACAAGTTTGGTGATATAGCTTTCGAAAATTGGGTAGGGCTGTTTACTTTAACTATGAATAAATACAAAATACGATGAGAATAGGTTATTTTTTAAGTTTGTTTGCTTTGTCAAGTAGTTCACTAATGGCAAAAACTCCTAATATAATAATCATTCTTGTTGATGATTTAGGATTTGGAGATTTATCCTGTCAGGGACAGGCTAACGATATTAAAACTCCCAATATTGATCTTTTGTTAAATAAGGGAATTCGTTTTACAAATTTATATGCAAATTGTACTGTTTCTTCCCCCAGTAGAGCGGCTTTGTTAACCGGTGAATTCCCAGATTTAGTCGGTGTACCAGGTGTAATTCGAACGAATCCAAACGATAGCTGGGGTTATTTGCGAAGGGATGCAATTTTATTGCCACAATTGCTCAAAAATGAGCAGTATCATACGGCTATAATTGGTAAGTGGCATTTGGGATTAGAGTCTCCCAATACACCCACTGAAAGAGGATTCGATTATTTCCATGGTTTTTTGGGAGATATGATGGATGATTACTACACCCATAAACGCCAGGGCAAGGATTTAATGTTTGAAAATAGAGAATTGGTTTTTCCCAAAGGTCATGCAACTGATATTTTTACCAATTGGGCTATTAGTTATGTGAATGAGCAAAAATCATCCCCCCATCCTTTTTTTCTTTATTTAGCTTATAATGCACCTCACTTTCCGGAACAAGCTCCTCAAGAATGGCTTGATAGGGTTAAACTAAGACAACCGGAAATGAGTAGTAAACGAGCGAAACTTGTTGCCCTTATAGAACATTTGGATTATAATATAGGACAACTTTACGATGAACTTCAAAAAAACGGCCAAATAGAAAATACAGTCATCTTTTTTGCTTCTGACAATGGTGGGAATCTTCCTTCCGAAGCAAATAATCACCCTTACAGAGGTGGTAAGCAAGATATGTACGAAGGGGGAATACACGTACCCGGCGGTGTTTATTGGAAAAATCATATACAGTCGGCTGTGAATGATAATCTTGTAATGCTTTTCGATTTTTTTCCAACAATCTGTGAATTGACAGGTACAAAGATATCCCAACCAATTGACGCAATTTCGATAGCACCCTTATTGAGAGCTGAAAAGCAAATTACCGACGATCGGTTTCTTGTTTGGACACGTAGAGAAGGTGGATTAGAATATCTAGGGCGTGATTATTTTGCATGTAGGTATAAAAACTTAAAAATGGTTCAGAACCGACCATCTAATGCATTTCAATTTTATAATATTGAGGAGGATATGCAAGAAAAGAAACCTTTACAAAACACAAATACACCAGAATTTGATACAATTAGGAGAGCGTTAATGCAGCATATTCTAAAAGCTGGACAAGTTCCATGGCAGAAAAAAAATAACAATAATTAATTACAGAAAAATGAAAAAAACATTTCTTTATTTCCTTTTAACTGGAATCCTATCTCAGTTTTCGTCTGCACAACCTTTGATAAAAAAGGAATCGTATGATATTACCAAAGACCGCTTACTTTACACGGTTGGGTATGCACATTTGGATACGGAATGGAACTGGGATTATCCTACCACCATCAATGAATACATTTTGAACACGATGGTAGAGAATTTCCGCCTTTTTGAGAAATATCCTGATTATACTTTCAACTTTACGGGTTCGCGTCGGTATAATATGATGAAAGAGTATTATCCTGAATTATTCAAAAAAGTACAAGAATATGTAAAACAAGGTCGTTGGCATGTTTCCGGTTCTTCTGTTGACGAAGGCGAGGTGAATATCTCTTCGTCTGAATCGTTGGTGCGTCAGATTCTTTATGGTAATGATTTTTTTCGCAAGGAGTTTGAAAAACAGAGTGTTGATTATATGCTGCCCGATTGTTTTGGTTTTTTGTGCAATTTGCCTACGGTTTTCAATCATTGCGGATTGTTGGGTTTCTCCACTCAAAAATTGACGTGGCATTCTGCAGCAGGTGTCCCATTTAATGTTGGAGTTTGGAATGGCCCTGATGGCAAAGGAATTATCGCTGCTTTAAATGCGTCAGATTACAATGGAAGTGTTGAAAAAAGATTAGATAAAGCCGATAAATGGATTAACCGAATAAATGATAATCAGAAAAAAACAGGATATGCCTTTGATTATCGTTATTATGGTTCGGGGGACCGGGGTGGATCACCACGTGAAAATGATATAAAAAATGCTATTGGAAGTTTGAATAATCCAGATGCTAACCTCAAAGTGTTGTTGAGTTCTTCAGATCAGATGTATAAAGATATTACTCCAGAGATAAGAGCCAAACTCCCTGTTTATTCTGGTGATTTGTTGCTCATAGAGCACAGTGCAGGTTCTATGACTTCACAGGCCTTTATGAAACGGATGAATCGTAAAAATGAATTGTTGGCACAATCAGCCGAACAGGTTTCTGTAGTGGCAGATTGGTTGGGAGGTGCTGCTTATCCATTTCAAAAGTTGAATAAAGCCTGGGATTTGGTGTTGGGAAGTCAGTTTCATGATATTTTGCCTGGAACAAGTATTCCAAAAGCTTACGAATATGCATGGAACGATGAGTTTATTGCTGCCAATGGGTTTGCCGAAGTAATGAAAAACGGAGTAAGTGCAATTGTTGCAAAAATGAATACACAAGCCCAAGGTAAATCAGTGGTAGTTTATAATTCGGTGGCGAAACTACGTGAAGATGTAGTAACGGCACAGCTGGAATATAGCACAGTTCCCAATTCAATAGCTGTATTTGATAAAAATGGAAAAGAAGTTCCTTCACAAATTACAGAAAGGAATGGCAATAAAATAAAGTTTTTGTTTCTGGCTCAAGTTCCATCAGCCGGAATGGCGGTATATGATGTCCGTGAATCGCTGTCCAATAAATCGACAACTCTTTCGGTTACAGATAACACGTTGGAAAATAGTTATTATAAAGTAAAATTGGCTATGAATGGAGATGTGTTGAGTATTTTCGATAAAAAAGCAGATAGGGAGTTATTATCGAAGCCGGCACGACTGGAATTTTTGCAAGAGCAACCTAAGGAATGGCCGGCATGGAACATGGACTGGAAAGACCGTCAGAAAGTGGCCATCGATTTTATGGATAAAGATGCTGTAATTACAATTGCGGAGCAAGGTCCTGTGCGTATTACACTTAAAGTGCAACGCAAGGGGTTGAATTCAGAGATTGTACAATTTTATAGTTTATCTGCAGGGGAAGCTGGTAAACGATTAGAGGTATCAAATAAAATCGACTGGCAATCACGCGAAGCGTGTCTGAAAGCTTCTTTTCCATTGGCGGTTTCGAATGAAAATGCTACTTATAACCTTGGCGTTGGAACAATTAAAAGAGGAAATAATAATGAAAAGAAGTTCGAAGTTCCTTCCAAAGAATGGTTTGATTTGACAGATAAATCAGGGAAATATGGTGTCACTATACTGGAAGATTGTAAGTTTGGTTCAGATAAGCCTGATGATAATACACTGCGCCTGACCTTGCTTTATACTCCAAAAGCAAATGCCCAGGGCAATTCGTTTGCCTATCAAAGCACACAGGATTGGGGCATTCATGATGTGAAATATGCCGTGTTTGGACATAGTGGTAATTGGTCAAAAGCTGAATCACCTTGGCAAGCCAAGTTTTTCAACCAGCCATTGGTGGCTTTCGAAACACCAAAACACGAAGGCAAGTTTGGTCAAACGTTTTCTATGATTTCTATCAATAATCCGCAAGCAGGTTTGATGGCATTCAAAAAAATGGAGAATGCAGATTATTACTTGGTACGAGTAAACGAACTTTCGGGCGAAGACCTCAAAAGCGTAAAACTAAGTTTTCCTGCTAATGTCGTAGATGCTTATGAAGTCAACGGACAAGAGCAACGAATAGGAAACGCAAATGTGAACAATGGTATACTTAGTTTTGATTTAAGTCATTATACCATTCGTAGTTTTGCGGTTAAGTTTCAATCAGCTAAACCTTCTGAAGTTTTGGTTCAGGCCTCCGTAGTACTACCTTGCAATCAAGATGTGATTAGTTTCGATGAAAATAGGTGGGATGGTAATTTTGCAGGTGAGCGATCCATACCGGCTGAGTTGATACCGGATGTGGTAGTAAGTGAAGATATTCGCTTCTCAATAACAGGTAAAAATGATGGTGATAAAAATGCAGTTGCTTGCAATGGACAAATTATAAATCTACCATCTGGCAATTTTACTAAAATCTATTTATTGGCCGCATCGAGTGGAGATACAGAGGGTAAATTTATGGTTGATGGAGAAGTTAAACTACTTAGAATTCAAAATTGGGCAGATTATGTTGGTCAATACTACAAAAGGTTTTTGAGTCGTGATAATAATTCGGTAGTGGAAATGCAACGCCCATTTGTCAAAACAGACAATATTGCTTGGTTTGCCTCACATCGTCATTTAAATTATCCTTCAAAGAATGAGGCATATCAGTACTGTTATCTTTATAAGTACGAAATTACAATTCCAGTTGGAGCTAAAACCTTGACACTACCCGATAACAATCGTATCAAACTGTTGGCATTAACTGTGGCAACAACACCAACCCATCACTTACAACCGATGCAATCGATCTATGATGATTTTAAGGAGAATGGAAAATTTGTGCTAAGAACTCAGAAGTAAATTTTGGATTGACTTATTGGAAATGTTTAATTTAGATGGCCGGGATGTTATAATCCCGGCTATTTTTTTGCAAATACATTCTATGGAAATTATTTTTCAGTTTTTCTACTATTTAATTCAAAATAGGGCAGCAATTAATCAAATATTAAGTCTCAATTAATAGTCGAAATATACTTTTGTTTCCAATAAATAAAGAATCAAATTCTTTTCTAATTGGAAAAAATGAATTTCAAACAAGTATCAATCGGTTTCTTTTTATTCCTTACGTCGACCATTGGTAATACCTATGGGCAGCAAAACAAAACTCAATTTGTAAATCCATTTATTGGCACTGGTGGGCACGGTCACACTTTTCCGGGTGCTGTTAGTCCGTTTGGCATGGTACAACTAAGCCCTGATACACGTATGGCTGGTTGGGATGCTTGTTCGGGTTATCATTATTCCGATAGTACCATCATCGGTTTTTCGCATACTCACCTCAGCGGTACCGGTATAGGCGATTATGGCGATATTTTATTAATGCCTACTGTCAATTGTCAATTGATGGAACGTGGCGATGAAGCAATTCCACGTTCGGGTTATCGATCTAAATTTTCGCACAAAACTGAAAAAGCTTATCCCGGTTATTATGCTGTAATGCTGGAGGACTACAATGTGAAAGCCGAACTTACTGCCACTCAACGAGCTGGTTTCCATAGATACACTTTCCCGAAAACAGAGCATGCAGCCATAGTTTTAGATTTGAACCACAGCCTGCAAAATCACAGGAATACAATAATAAAACTGAAAATTATCAGTGATACCGAAATTGAGGGAATGAAAAACACCAATGGGTGGGCCAAAGATCATTCGGTATTTTTTTATGCAAAGTTTTCTAAACCTTTTCAAGCAAAAGTATATGAAGACGAAAGAATAGTATCACAAAAGGAAATATCAGGAACCAATGTAAAAGCTTTACTCCAATTTGCTACCACCGACAATGAAAAGGTGATGGTAAAAGTGGGCATTTCGGCTGTGGATGCTACAGGGGCGAAGAAAAATGTTGAGCAGGAAATTCCTGAATGGAATTTTGATGCCATTGTGAAAGAAACAAATACACGATGGAACGCTGAATTGTCCAAAGTTCAGATAGAAACCAAAAATATAAATCAGAAAAAGATTTTTTATACTGCACTCTATCATACAGCTATCAGTCCCAATCTGTTTGTGGATGTCGATGGACGTTATCGTGGTCAAGACAAAACCATTCATTTTAGCAAAGAAAAAGAGTATTATACTGTTTTCTCGTTATGGGATACTTTCCGTGCATTTCATCCATTACAAACGTTAATCGCACCCGAAAGAAACGAAGCCTTTATACGTACCTTGTTGAGAAAACAGGATGAGGGAGGCTATCTGCCCATGTGGGATTTGTCATCAAATTATACGGGTTGTATGATTGGCAATCATGCTATATCCGTGATTGTAGAAGCCTACGTGAAAGGCAACCGGAATTTTGATGTACAAAAGGCGTTTGAGGCATGTGTCAAAGCATCTAAATATCAACGATTGAACAATGGTAATATCGATTCGAAAATATTCGAAAATCAGTTTATGCCTGTTTCAAAATTGTACAAAGATTCCATTGGATACTGTCCAGCCGATAAGGATAATGAATCTGTAGCAAAAGGCCTAGAATACGCGTATAACGATTGGTGTATAGCGCAATTTGCCAAGGCACTTGGAAAAAACAAAGAATACAATGAGTTTTCAAAAAAGGCTATGTTTTACAAAGCATACTTCGATAAGAATGTAGGTTTTATGCGAGGTAAAATGTTGAATGGTGAATGGAACCCAATATTTAACCCCAAAATGTCTAATCATCGTAACGATGATTATTGTGAAGGAAATGCCTGGCAATGGTCGTGGTATGTGATGCAAGATGTGAATGGTTTAATTGCACTTCATGGAGGCAAAAAGGGATTTATCAATAAATTAGATTCGCTTTTCTCAGTTTCGTCAGAACAATTAGGTCAGGCATCAAGCGATATATCCGGTTTGATTGGACAATATGCACACGGTAATGAGCCGAGTCATCACATTACACATTTGTATAATTATGTAGGTCAACCTTGGAAAACACAACAATTGGTGGATAGCATTCAACAATCACTGTATTTTAATGATCCAAACGGGTTGGCAGGTAATGAAGACTGTGGTCAAATGTCAGCCTGGTTTGTATTGAATGCTATTGGATTTTATCCTGTTTGTCCTGCAAGTGGGGAATATACTTTAGGCCGACCCTTGTTCGATAAAGTAACAATACCACTCGCTGGTGGCAAGAAAATTGAAATTATTGTAACTAATAATTCTGCAAAAAACAAATATATCCAAAATGTGAAATTTAATGGTGTGGCACTTAATACGCCTATTATAAAACATAAAGATTTAATGGCAGGGTCAAAAATTGAAATTGAAATGGGAAGTACTCCAAATATTAATTGGGGAGTTAAATAAAACCAAATTCTAACACACAAGAATAGTCATATTCAAAATACAATATTATGCAAGGATTTTTAAAAACATTGATAGCAGCCTTTTTACTCACGAGCAATCTATTTAATGTTTCTGCACAGGAAGATTTTACGAAATACGTTGACCCCAGAATTGGGAATGTATCACAACTCTTAGTGCCAACTTTTCCAACTTTTAGTTTGCCGAATCAGATGCTTCGGATGTTTCCAATAAAGCCAGATTATATTGCCGATCAGGTAACAGCTTGGCCATTGCAGGTGGAGAATCATCGCGAACCAGGTATCATGAAAATGAAAGTATCGGTAGGTGAAATAACCAGCGAATCGTGGAAACGAAAAATGGCTATAGATCATGACCTTGAAGTTGTTCGTCCGTGGTATTACTCCACCTATTTGGTTGAAGACGAAATTACGGTGGGTTTCACTCCGGCTAAGAAGTGTGCTATTTACAAAATCGATTTTCCTCAATCTACAAACAAAAACATACTGATTGCAGGTACTGAGAATTTCAAGGCTCAAAATGCTGGCGAGAATGGTTTTACAATTGAAGAAAAATACACATACAAAACAAGAGGACTATCGCCAATAGTATGCTCCATGTCTGCATATTGTTATGGCGAGATAACAGATTTAAATGGCAGGATATTGAAAAATATTCAAATCATCCCATCGGAAAATCGACTATCTATCAGTATTGGAGCTTTAAATGAAAAATCTGTTTTGATTAAATATGCTATCTCGTATATTAGTTTTGATCAGGCAAAACGAAATTTCACTATGGAGATGGCAAATCAAAATTTTGAGCAAACCGTCACCAAAGGGAAATTGGCATGGGAGAAGGTTATTAATCAAATTGAAGTAACAGGTGGAACAGAAGCACAAAAAAGATCATTCTACACTTCACTCTACCGAACGTATGAACGTATGATTGATATCAATGAATATGGTCAATACTACAGTGGATACGATGGGAAAGTCCACAAAAGCGATCGCCCATTTTTTGTCGATGATTGGATTTGGGATACTTATTTGGCCAAACATCCATTAAACACAATATTGAATCCTATAATGGAAAGTGACATTCTGAATTCATACACACAAATGTACGAACAAAGTGGTTGGATGCCCACTTTCCCTGAAGTACTTGGGAACCAAATGTGTATGAATAGTTATCATTCCACGTCATTGTTTATTGACGCATACAGAAAAGGTATTGCAGGTTTTGATATGAAGAAAGCTTACGAAGGTTGTAAAAAAAATCTGACAGAAGCCACTCTTTTGCCATGGAGACAAGGAAATGCGAAAGTAGAATTAGACGATTTTTATCATACAAATGGCTTCCTGCCAGCTCTTCGTCCCAGTGAAAAGGAAACCGAACCAATGGTTGATTGTTGGGAAAAACGTCAGTCAGTGGCTGTAACATTAGGAATGAGTTTTGATGCTTGGTCGTTGGCTCAATTGGCAAAAGAAACCGGAAATCAGCCTGATTATAAAAAATTTTCCGAGGTTGCCAATAATTACAAGAAACTATGGCATCCTCAAATGCAACTTTTTATGCCAAAGGATGAAAAAGCGGAATGGATAATGATTAATCCCAAATTGGATGGTTGTCCCGGATTTAGGGATTATTACGACGAAAACAATGGTTGGACTTATGCATGGCAAGTTCAACAGGATATAAATGGTTTGATTTCTCTATTGGGAGGGAAAAAGAAAGCAGAAGAGCGTCTTGATCAGCTATTTCGTGAGCCATTGGAAATGTCGAAACAAATGTATTTGAATGAAGCACCTGATGCTACAGGTCAGGTAGGCCAATATATTATGGGTAATGAACCTTCACTTCATATTCCTTACTTATACAATTACTTTGGTGCTCCATGGAAAACTCAAAAACGTATTCGTTTCCTGCTTGATGTCTGGTTTAAAGATAATATCTTTGGAATTCCGGGTGACGAAGATGGTGGTGGTATGTCAGCATTTGTAGTATTTTCTTCTTTAGGATTTTATCCGGTAACTCCCGGTTTGCCGGTTTATACCATTGGTAGTCCGGTTTTTGAGAAATCAAGTATTAAACTACCGAATAAAAACACTTTTACAATAATTGCCAAAGGTACAAGTGCTACCAATAAATATATTCAGAAAGCATTTTTCAACGGAATAGAGATCAATACGGCATTTTTTACTCACAAAAAGTTACTGGAAGGCGGAACACTGGAATTAATAATGGCCGATAAACCCAATAAAGAATGGGGTTTAGAGAATTAAACACAAATAATCAACATTTTCAGCTTCTTCTTTATTGATACTAAAATAATTAATCAAACTTTAATCCATAATTAATTCATTACAACTATTTTTGTTGTGAGTAAGTTAAGAATATGAGTTAAATTTTTCTATTCAAATTTAATCTTAAATATATGAAGTGCACAATGAAATTTCACACAACTTTATTATTGTTTACGATGCTAGGCTTTATTGGCTATAGTCAGAATACAACTCCAACTAACCAACCAGCTTATTTGATTAATGGTGTGGTTTTGGATAATGAAAATATGCCTGTTATTGGAGCCAATGTAATTGTTCAGGGGAAAGGCAGAGGGACTATTACAGATGGTGATGGTAAATTTAAAATTAACGTTTCTACAAAATCCATACTGATAATTTCCTATATAGGTTATAAATCACAAGAGCTTATGATCAAGAATAATAGTGATTTGAAGATAATACTGGAAATGGATAATAAAAATATAGATGAGGTAGTGGTTGTAGGCTATGGTACACAGAAAAAAATAAATCTCACTGGTTCAATATCATCAATTTCTGCAACTGAAATGGAGAAGACTGCCTCTATGGATGCAGTAAATACCCTCACTGGCCGCGTACCCGGTGTACGTGTAGCACAATATTCAAGTGAACCCGGTACGTACGACACCGACATCGATATTCGTGGTCTTGGTACTCCACTCTATATCATTGACGGAGTTGAACGAAGTAAAGAGGAATTTTCACGGTTGTCGAGTTACGAAATCGATAATGTATCTATCTTGAAAGATGCATCAGCAGCTATATACGGGGTAAAAGCCGCAAATGGTGTTGTTTTGATCACTACAAGATCTGGTAGTAAGTCCAAAACGAGGGTAAGTTACAATGGTAGATTTGGTTCTGTGAATATTACATCATTTCCTGAAAAATGCAATGCTGCACAATATGCTGAGTTATGGAACGAAAAATCCATGAATGCCGGAATTATATTGCCTGATTATTTTACAAGAGAGGCAGATTTGATTGCCACATTGAAATATAGTCCTGAAACTATCGAAAAATATAAAACTGGTGAACTTCCTTCGACTGATTATATAGGGTTGATTTTTAAAAAACAGGCTTTTCAACAACAACATTCAATTTCAATTGATGGAGGAACTGATGTGACTCAGTTTTTTATAACAATGGGTTATTACAAAGAAGATGGTTTATATATATCAAATGACCTTTCGTCTGAGAAATATAATTTTCGTTTAAACCTATCGAACCAACTTTCCAAATCACTGAAATTTAATGTCAATTTGGGGTATATAAATACATTGAAAGAAAGTCCTTATCGAGATTTGATATCGATTTTCAAACCTGCTATTTCGGCTTTGCCAATGGAAGGACCATATGCAAACAATAACCCTGATTATCTTGCTTCGTACACGAATTCTTACGAAAATCCACTGGCATTGATTAATAAAGACATTTCAGGTTTTCAGAAAAATGATGATAAGTTTTTGCAGTCAAATTTTGAATTGGTATGGACTGTACCTTATGTAAAAGGATTAACCGCCAAAGGTCGGTTTAGTTATGACTATATCAATCGCTTTACTAAAGCATTTCGCAAACCATACGAATTATACAATTACGATGCTGCAAATGATGTCTATAATGGTGTAAGCTACAACACTCCGGCTAACGTTAGTGAATCGACCATACAAAACATTCGAAAGAACTTTCAATTTTCTGTAAATTACAATACAAAAATTAATACAAAACACAATATTGCGGCTCTATTATTATATGAGCAGATAAGAGTTGATTCAATTAGATCAGATGCCTCTACAGATTTGAATGTCGATTTAATACCTGATCTAAGTTCGGGCATTAAATCTACGAATAGTGTGGGATCTAATTATGCAGCTACTGCCAAACGGAGTTTCGTGGGAAGAGTGAATTACGACTATTTAGGAAAATACTTGCTGGAAGTCACTGCACGTTACGATGGCTCTTCTAAATATCCCGTGAATAATCGATGGGGTCTTTTCCCCGGTGTATCTGCCGGATGGCGGGTATCTGAAGAACCATTTGTTAAAAACAATTTGAATTTTGTTGACAACTTCAAAATCAGAGCTTCCTGGGGAAAATTAGGAGATGATGCTGCTGCAAACAACCAACTTCAGGCTGGTTATTATTATCCGTCCACTGGTTACATGTTCGGTTCAGAATGGGTATCGGGTTACAACATTCAAAATCTTGCAAATCCAAACCTAACGTGGTACACTTCGCAAATGACAAACATTGGATTTGACCTTACATTTTGGAAATCGAAGTTTACGATGAGTCTCGATTATTTTGTACGTTCTCGTGAAGGGTTATTGGGTTATCGCAACCTGTCAATTCCAAATTATTTTGGTGCTACCTTGCCTCAAGAGAACTTGAATGGTGATAGAACCTCCGGATTTGAACTAGTATTAGGCCATAAAAACAAAATTGGGAAGCTAACGTATGGAGTTGAAGGAAATATAACATTTAACCGTACAATGAATGAATATATTGAGGAAACTCCGGCTCGGGATTCATATACTGCATGGAAAACGACAAAATCATATCGGTATGCAGATGTAGTATGGGGTTACAAAACAGATGGAGTATATAAAACCTTTGCAGAAATTGCAAATGGTCCCATTATGGATATCAACGGAAACAGATCAGTGCTGCCAGGTGATTATAAGTTTGTAGATGAAAATGGCGATGGCTATATTGATGATAAGGATAAACGACCTATAGGTATAGGTGGTAATAATAAACCCTTGTTGTATTTTGGATTAAACTTCAATCTGTCTTATCAGGGCTTCGATTTTTCTATGCTTTGGCAAGGTGCAGCACTTAATACAGTGAGATATCTGGATATGCAATTTATTACCCCTTTAGCGTGGAATTATGCAAATCCCATGGTGCAATGGTACGATAGGTGGAAATGTATCAATTACGCTGACCCATATAACGATGCTTCATGGATTCCAGGTAAATATCCGAGTACCGGTGAGCGTAAAAGTAATAGTGGTGACTGGCTAAACAACGATAGAACATTCTTTGATGCAAGTTATATACGCTTGAAGAATATCGAAATTGGTTATACAATTCCAGTTAGAATAACAAAAAAAATCTTTATATCAAAGTGTAGGATTTATTTAAATGCTTTTAATCCTGTTACTATACAGAATGGATATGGATTTTTGGATCCCGAAGCTAACTCGGGTAGATTTTACTCTTATCCGGTTACTTTTAGTATGAATAGTGGTATTAATCTTACTTTTTAAATTCCCGAAAATCATGAAGAAACTAAATCTATATATAGTATTATTTCTGGCAATTGGCTTACAATCAAGCTGTAAAGATAACTTTCTTGACATATATCCAAGGAAATTACTCGCTGACGATGAGGTATTTAATAACGAATCAACCGTTGAAGCCTACTTTGTGAATTTGTATCAAAATTTACCCATAGAGGATTTTAATTTCACCAATGGAAAATTAAACGAATATCCTGCAAATGGACAATCATGTCCTTCGGGATGGGCTGGTGAAACCTGGGGTACTGCTTATACAAATTTATCAAATACATGGTCTCCCGTTTATAAAAACATACGAAACGTTAACGAATTTATAGTAGGAATAGATAAATCAACCGCTTTTACCGATTCTATCAAACAAGCTTACAAATCAGAAGCTTATTTCCTACGAGCATTTTGTTACTTTTATTTAGTGAAGACATGGGGTGGTGTTCCTATTTTAAAGAAAGCTCAACCATTCAATGAAAATGTTGGAGAATTAATGCTGCCCCGAAATCAGGAAGAGGAAGTTTGGGACTTTATTCTGAGTGATTTAGATTCTGCTGCATTGCACTTAAGTACAACCAAAATTTATGGAAGAGCAAATAAATATGTAGCACTAGCATATAAATCGAAAGTGGCACTCTTTGCTGCTTCGGCAGCTAAATATGGTGTTGTAGATAGATCCCATTTTGTAGGTGTTGATCCGGCTAGAGCTACTGATATGACAAGGGCTGATAACTATTATAAAATATGTATGGATGCTGCTGAACAGGTTATAAACAGTGGATCTTATACATTATACGATGCCATTGCAGATAGATCTACAAACTTTCAAATGAGCTTTCTGAATGCCGCAAGTAGTCCTGAAGTTCTTTTGGCTAAAGGTTTTGATTATACAGCCACTAAACATACCCATAGCTGGGATTATTTGATTTTACCATACCAATTGAAACCTGATTATGGAGAAAAAATCTCTCCCTATTTACAAAGTGTTGAGGCGTTTGAGTTTGCAGATGGTCGCCCTGCAACACCTCTTTTTGGTGCTAATAGTGCAGGTGTGCCTACTGTATCGGCGACACTCTCAACTGTTGAAAGTGCATTTGCTGGTAGAGACCCCCGCCTTTTTGCCTCGATAATTTTGCCGAATGATATTGTAAAAGGAGTGAAAATTACTATTCAAAAAGGAGTACGTATTGGAACAACAAACTATACTGGTAATAATTATGGGCAATTATTTGATAAAGTGACTAAAACCTTTGTTTCTGCACCCAATGCGAATACAGTTATGGGGACCGGAGCTTCGGGAGGTTGTAATATTCTGAATTGTGTCACTGGGTTTTTTATGAAAAAATACCTGGATATAAACAGAGAAAAAGGGATGTGCAAGGATTGGATGTCTGAAACGGACTTTATTGCAATGCGTTACGCCGAAGTATTGTTGAATTACACGGAAGCTACCATTGAAACTCAAACCCGACTTGATAATGGATTGAAATGCATTAACCTGGTAAAAAAACGCGCAGGCGTGAAAGAATTTGTAACAACAGCCGAACTCACCAAAGTACGGTATAGGGCTGAACGCCGCTCCGAATTTTTTGCCGAAGGTCAGTTATTTTGGGATTTGCGCCGTTGGAGGGAACTTAGAAGCAACTTCTTGATTGGTGGAGTTATTCCGGAGGCGAGCATCAGACATGGGTTGGAAATTTGGTGGGACTATACCAACAATAAATACATTATGCAAAGAAAAAATCAAAGAGGTATCACTTATCTTGAAGAGCGAATTCAATACGATGGTATACCATCTGTAGAGTTGGCGATTAATCCTCTTTTTGTGGATAATCCGGGATACTAATTAAATTAATAATTAAAAGCCTAATACTTTTTCTTATTTTATGTTAAATTTTAAAAATGAAGAAAATGAAGAAAATATATTTTTTGATAATGGTAATGTCCATATTACTGGTATCATGTACTGAAATTGATAATTATCCGGTACCTAATTGTGCAATCAAGGGTCAAATAATTGATTCAGAAACAGGAGAACCATTTGAAAGCCGAATTGCAGATAATATTGCCTTGGTGCGTGTGCGGGAAGATAATCCGAAATATTCAAATCCCACTTATTTCGATTTGCGAATTATGGAAAAAGGAACGTTTATTGAAAACGCCTTACCAGAAACGGCCTATAAATTTTATCTCCAAAAGGTACCCATGGTTTCTACCGATACAATTCGGGTACAATTATCACCTACTACGCCTCAGAATTTTGTCATAAAAGGAATTCCATACTTACGAATTGCTTTGGATATTGCACGAGATTCAATGTTTTTTACAATTACTAAACCAACCGCTATTACTTATACAGGAAATATTACAGAAATATTTGTGATGTATAGCAGTTATAGTAGAGTAAATGAAGGATTCACCAACTTGCTTGACTATACTTTAGCTGCATTCGTTCCTCCTGGTGGTGCTACACAGGCGAATGTATTAAGCAATACTTTTAAACTTCCATTGAAAACACCATTTCCAACAATTACTGCAGGTAAACATTATTTCCGGGTATGTGCGCGACTTAGTGGAGCATTATCAGAACGACGCAATTATAGTTCTACTATAGAAGCCGAGTATGTTGGACAATAAGAATAAAAGGTATTTTAATATTACAATTTATAGAATTCTATTTTCAACCTAAATTTATCTCGAATAATATAACAATAGTTCGTTATAAAAAGCTCTAAATTAAGCGGCAATTGTGCCCCAATTCCTTAGTTCAGAGATAATAGTTCTATTTTTCTTTAAGTACGGGTTAATCCCGAACCTTTGAATAAATGTTTTAAGCAATAACTCAT
>CAIKVR010000174.1 GCA_903830915.1 uncultured Bacteroidales bacterium | reverse complement strand
TATTTAAGTAATTTGAATAAATTGAATCCTGAAAGTTTTAGAATTCCTCCTAAAACAATAACAATAAACAGAATACAGGTTATATAGAATGATAGCATTAACTGTCCCAATGATTGTAATGAAGCCAGTCCGTATTTTCCTATTGTAAAACTCATTGCACCTAATGCACCCAGTGGAGCAACACGCATGATAATTTTAATAACGGCAAAAAGTCCTGTTTCGACCGATTTTATGACTACCAAAACAGATTTTGCTTTTTCACCGATTTTAGATAGGGCAAATCCAAATAAAACCGAGAACAAAAGAATCTGAAGCAAATCGCCGTTCGACAATGCGTTAATTATATTATCAGGAATTATATGCATTAGAAAATCCTGAACATTTGTACTCTTGCTTTGAGAAAGGTACGATTCAACAGCTTTTGGATCGAGGGATGAAGGATCAACATTCATTCCAACACCCGGTTTTAGTATATTGATGACAACCAATCCGATAATGAGTGCCAATGTAGATACAATTTCAAAGTAGATAAGTGCCTTAATGCCAACCCGTCCCACTTTTTTGGCATCCTGCATACCGGCAATTCCTGTTACAATGGTACAAAAAATAACCGGTCCTATCATCATTTTTACCAGCTTTATAAATCCATCGCCAAAGGGTTTTAACTGTACTGCAAATGAAGGATATAAATACCCCAACAAAATACCGATTAATATTGCAATAATAACCTGAACATATAAGCCTTTGAAGAATTTAATCATAATCTGCGGGGTTAAATGATTGCTGTTATATTAATTGATTTACTTGGATTTTGTTAGAAATCAGAATACTACCTGAAAAATCAATGATCCGACCAGCTTTGTGCTACTATCGGGATATTTTACTGAGGAAACTGATGCCTGCATTTTGAGATTATTTGCTTTAAAGTATTTTGAGAATCCAATAGTCGTAGCCGTTGTATTTTTTATTATTGAATTAGCATCGTTTGCAAACTCCGGTGTCAGTGCATCGTAACGAACATCCAACGCATAACCATCTTTGGTTACATAACCTATTTGTGCATTATAAGCCGAACCTAAAGCCAGAAATTCGCTGATTTGAGTCGGTAACAACGGACTGCTTAAAGAAGCTGCTGTGTAACTTCCATCCAGATTTGTAGCAGTACTATTTACAAATTCACCGAGCAAAGAAAAACCTCTGAACTTAATCAGAATATCGGCATACAATTTCCGGTAATCAGGCAATTTAATCGCTCCGTTTACATTATAAAACTGAAAATTTCCATGTCCTTCACCCACCGAATTACTCACTCCGGTATTATAACTGGCAGCACCACCCAGAACAAATTTCAGGTCTTTCTCGTGCATTAAATCAGGTATCAAATTTTCATTTCCAGTGGAAAATTCTCCAAGAGGATATACATCAAGTCGACCGGCATATTTTAAGCCTCCCAAATCAGTATCGCGTGAATCGGCACCAAACGAATTTCTTCCATCACCGGATGTTACTGAAACTTGTGGAACAATACCAATTTTGCCAAGGGTTATTTTTTGGCTTACAAAAACTCCAAACTCACGACCCGACTGACTGAAAGATGTGCTTAATAAACTCCGGTCGGCAAACTGAAGTTTATCTTCCATCACCAACATCTCGCGATTATTAGAAACAGCCTGCATTTGTCCTGCAGTTATGGTCATGTCTTTCAGTGGTTTGTAGGC
>CAIKVR010000173.1 GCA_903830915.1 uncultured Bacteroidales bacterium | reverse complement strand
GGAAATAATAAGCTTTCTACATGTTTATCTTCGCTTAGGTTTTCGTGCGTAGGCAAGACCGAAGCCACCAACCTGCGCCTTATCCTTTATATTTCATTCCGGTTGCAAGGCCGACCGGAACTATCCCCGATTTAGCTGCACTTCCATATCGTTGGCCTCGGAGCGACGGCCGCAGGGAAATGTCCCGTTCCAGTACCTTGTACCGGAATTAAGCCTAATCTACTTGATTCGATTAAGCAGCAAGAGCGTAATTAGTTTCGCCAGTTAGTTGTTTGAGATTCGAGATTAACGAGCCGTTTTCTCAATGCTCGACATGCTTACATATCAGTTCTACCTGCTGTCAAAACCAAACAGGCCCAAATACTAATTATCTATCTGATAATCAAGAATAAAACAACAACAAAACCATGATCGAGTAACAAACTGGTAACAAATATGTACTTTATCTACAGTTGTTGATTTATGCTGCAAAGATAAGGCTAATTTTCAAAATTTAGTTACAATTATATGTATTGTTTTAAAATTACACTATTCTGAGTGATAAATCATTCATTAAAACGAAAATACTTTATGAGTGAATGATATGTCATTCATTAAGTAAAATCATAGTGATAAAGAAATATACTATTCTTGGGGACTAGTGGTCGCAAGTTCGAATCTTGTCATCAAGACTTATAAAAAAAAATTACATGAAAATGTAGATCTTTTTTTTCAAATACTGAACCGTACCCCAAAAGTTAGATAAAAACCACTTTGGAGTTAGGCCTTTTCTTTCTCGCCTTCAACTCCACAGTCCGTATTTTATCTTTATACAAATTGTGTCCGTTCATTTTTACCACGTCAAGCGATGCATCAGAATTTTCATCCCAACGGCGGCAAAGGTAAACAGATTCGTAAACACGTCCGATTTGGTATTCACGACTAATGCGAAGCCCAAGTGCATAATCTTCACCGTAACTAGTATTTGGAACTTTAATATCACGCAAAACTGGTGTGTAAAATGCCCGTGGTGCACCAAGTCCATTAATTCGTAGTGCATTGTTTCTTCCATTTTCCGGAGTCCACTCTTTGTGGTCGATAAGTCCGGGTGGAATGGTTTCCATCGCAAAGTTTGTCATGGTGTACGACCCGATTACCATGGCGCAGTTTTGTTCGTAAAAAGCGTTAACCATTATTTGCAGAGTATTTTCAGTTTGATATACATCGTCGCTGTCGAGTTGTACCGCAAACTTTCCGCATAATTCGGAGTGTACGCCTTCGTTCCAGCAGCCGCCAATGCCCAGGTCGTAGCGGTTAGGGATGATGTGAATGACACGGTTGTCGACTTTGGTATATTTCTGAATCAGTTCTGAAGTTCCATCGGTAGAGAAATTATCAACGATAATAAGGTTGAATGTGAACGAAGTTTTTTGTGTTAATACTGATTTAATGGCATCTTCAACTGTTTTAACCCGATTATAGATAGGAATAATTACCGAGGTCTCTACCGGGAAATTGTTTTCGTTGAATTCAATGGTTTTGAAGTTTGGAGAGAGATAAACTCCGATTTGTTTCAAGTGGTCTGTGCACGCATCTTCCATTTCAATTTGCACTGTGCGATTACGTGGATCAACATAATCAAATTGTTTTTCACCACTTTTTCGGGTGTCAGTTTCCACCTCGGTATACAAATATTCGTTGATATGAACCAATTCTGCTTGTTGAGATACTTTCAATCGAAGGTTATACAAACCGGCAAACTGATAGGTTGAAGTGGTTTCTTCAATGGCTTTCTTCAGGCATTTTGATTTATAAAACAATACTGACCCGAAATTGAAATCGTCGCGTAAACTGCCTTCCTGATAATCAATCAACGGACAATTTGAACGAATGCCGCTTTTAATTTCATAGTAATCAGAGTAAACCAAACCGGCTTTTGTGTCATCAGCAATACGGTATAAACGTTCCAGCGCAAATTGTCCGAGTTTGAGTATATTGTATTTGGTATAAATAAGTGAATAAGCTGTGTCAGATTTAGAAGCAATTTTCTGAATTGTTTCTGAACTTTGTAACGAGTCAATTTCAATCGTTGTACAACCGTCTATTTGTAAATTAGTTGAGTTTTTTACAAGGAGATAAATAGACTTGACGAGTGAAGATTGTTTAATTTGTTCTACAGTTTCTGTGGTTTCATCCAGGTTATTGCATACTAAGAAGCAATTGATTTGTTTCATGGTTTTTTAATAATTGTTTTCAGGAGTCAAAAATACGACTAAATTTTCAAGGTTGCAAGTAAATCTGATAACGTCAATATTACTTTTGAGCGTTTGAGAAAAATAGCGAAAGTCTTTTGTTTAATCGTTCCTCATAGCCGAAAGGTTTTGAAAATATATCCTATCTTTGTACTTAATTTTTTCAAAAAACGAGAATGTATGATATTAATTGCTGATAGCGGATCAACCAAAACTCATTGGTGTCTTGTAGATGAAGAAAAAATAGAACGCGAAATTTTTTCTGACGGAATCAATCCATTTTATCAGAATGAGATTGAAATCATAACTTTAATAGATTCACAACTTGTCCCGATGTTACCCGAAAGAACCATTGATCAGGTTTTCTTCTATGGTGCAGGTTGTTCTTTTCCTGAAAAGAAATTGTTGGTAAGTCAGGCGTTAGTGCGTTTTTTTAGTAATGCTATAATTGAAATTCAGAGCGACTTGCTGGCAGCATCCCGTTCTCTTTTTCAACATCAAAATGGAATTGCATGCATTCTCGGAACAGGCTCTAATTCATGTTGTTACAATGGAAAGGAAATCATTCAAAACGTCTCCCCACTAGGATTTATTCTAGGTGATGAAGGTAGCGGTGCGGTGCTTGGAAAATTATTGATTGCAGATTGTTTGAAAAATCAACTTCCTGAATGGATTGCAGAAAAGCTTCTTGACGAATATGAACTGACTCCGGCCATTATTCTCGAAAATGTTTATAAGAAGCCTTTTCCCAATCGTTTTCTGGCAAAATTCACCCCCTTTATTTTGGAACATATTGAAGAACCGTCCATTTTTAATATGGTTTACGATTCGTTCGATGCTTTCCTTGTACGTAATGTGTTGCAATATCCGTTGGAAGATAATCAAGTTGGTTTTGTGGGTTCAATAGCACATTATTTCCGAGAAACGTTGGAAATTGCAGCTTCGGAACGTGGCATTGTGATTTCTGAAATCATAAAAAATCCAATCAATGGATTAGTAAACTATCATATTACACCCTCAACCTTTTAGGGGTTAGAAACTTACTCAATATTTTTCCTGACCATTTTAAGAAACTCCTGCATCCGTTCAGTATCCTTTTCATCAATAATATCCATCAATATCTTCAACTCAGCTCGAATTTTCTCTACTTGGTTATGTGTGTGAGGATTAAATAGAATTTCGGTCAGCAGATAATCATCCTCTCCCAATAGACCCTTGGCTATGTCCATGTGACGTTTGAAAGTGGTTCCCGGAGCTTCCTGAGGTATCATTACCGAAGCAAAAACCAAAGTAGATGCAAACGGAATTGACAACGAATACGCAATAGTTTCATCGTGTTCCTCAAAACTGTATTCGAAAATTCGTAATTTCAGCGAACCGTACAAATCTTTGAAAAAAGCCTTGCCCATGTGGTCAGATTCGGAAATAATAATTGCGCTTTGTGTGCTCAGATTATCGAGTGTGGCAAAGGTTGGTCCGAACATCGGGTGCGTGGAGACGTAGCGCATGCCGGTGTTTTCATAATACTCCTGAATACCGGTTTTTACCGAAGCAATATCAGAAATGATGCAATTCTTAGGCAGATAAGGCAGCACGGCCTGAAAAGCTTCGATGGTATATTTAAGCGTTACACAGTTGATTACCAATTCAGGTTCAAATTCACGAACTTCTTCGTAATCAGTCATTCTAAGAGTGTTAAATACAAAACGAAGTCGTTTTGGGTCAGTGTCGAAAAGTGCTACATCGTGCTGCACACACAATACATCGGTTATAAATGTGCCCATTTTTCCAGCACCAAGAACTAATATTTTCATATTTCAGTAACAAGTAAAAAAGTAAAGGAAGAGACAAGTGAATTAGGTGAAATGTAAACAAAGCTGGTCTCTGATAATAATTTGATGCAAAGGTAAATAAAATTTCGTCGATTTGCGAAATTTGCTTCATTTGCGTTCCATGTGATTCCCGTTTAGGGTTTAGGAGAAGCCTTCTTCCCAAATTCTCTATCAATCTTCAAAAAAGGAATAACAGCCAATGTTGGAATAGCCAGAATCATAATCCAGATAAAGAAATGCTGATAACCCAACATGTCCTGCAACTTCCCGGCTATCATACCCGGAAGCATCATGCCTAATGCCATAAAACCTGTGCAAATTGCGTAATGAGCTGTTTTGTGTTCACCGTTTGCAAAGTAAATCAGATAAAGCATATAAGCTGTAAAACCGAAACCGTAACCAAATTGTTCAATGGCGACTGCAATATTTATCAGAATAAAACTGGTTGGCACGAACCACGACAGATACACGTAAGCCAAATGCGGCAAGGTAATACTCAGCGCCATGGGCCAAATCCAGTATTTCAGCCCTTTGCGCGAGGCAGCAATTCCACCAACTATCCCGCCCAATGTCAATGCAATAATACCTACTGTGCCGTAAACCAATCCCACCTGTTCGGTACTCAAACCGAGTCCGCCGACATTGCGGGCATCGAGCAGGAAAGGTGAGGCCATTTTTACCAGCATTGCTTCTCCTAGCCGGTAGAGTAACATAAATGCAATAGCCAGTCCAATTCCTTTTTTCTGAAAGAATGATGCGAAAGTCAAACCGAATTCTAGGAAAATTTCTTTTGGACTGTTTTCGGATTTGGTAATATCTGAATCAGGACGAGGGAGAATAAAGCGGTGGTAAATAAAAAATAGTAAAAATAATCCTGAAAGAATAAAAAAAGTGATACTCCAAGCCAAATGAAGATTGCCTGTGTACTGTTCCAATGCTCCAGCAGCAATAATAAGCAATCCCTGACCGGAAATCATGGCCAGGCGATAAAATGTGCTGCGGATGCCCACAAAGAAAGACTGTTTACTGCTATCCAACGCCAACATATAAAATCCATCGGCAGCAATATCGTGTGTAGCCGAACTAAAAGCAATAAGCCAAAATACAGCCAGCGTTGCCTGAAAGAAAAACGAAGTGGGAATAAAAAATGCCACACCTGCTAATCCTGCTCCAATAAGCAATTGCATAGTTACAATCCACCAGCGTTTGGTTTTGATAATGTCCACAAATGGACTCCAGAAAGGTTTAATTACCCATGGCAAATATAGCCAACTAGTGTAAAGTGCTATATCAGTATTAGATATGCCGAGGCGTTTGTACATTATTACAGCCACCGTCATGGCAACCACATACGGAAGTCCTTCAGCAAAATAGAGAGTTGGAATCCAACTCCAGGGGGTCTTGCCTTTTAATTCTAAAAGGGACTTTGTTTCTTCCTTTTTATTTATAGTGTGTTTTTTCAATTCAATAGTTCGTTATAAAAAGCTCTAAATTAAGCGGCAATTGTGCCCCAATTCCTTAGTTCAGAGATAATAGTTCTATTTTTCTTTAAGTACGGGTTAATCCCGAACCTTTGAATAAATGTTTTAAGCAATAACTCATTG
>CAIKVR010000172.1 GCA_903830915.1 uncultured Bacteroidales bacterium | reverse complement strand
TCAATTAAATGGAGAAAGTCTAAGAAAAAAGTATTAATTTTACATATGCCTAATCGTTTTTGAACAAACAGTGAACGGACATCACCGGAAAACGTGAACGGGTATCACCGGAATATGTAGATTGAGCCCTTATGCCGGCAAAATATCGGCAATAATATAAAACAAAACGCTATTAATCTAAATATTAGATTAATAGCGTTTTGTTTTGCGGTAAATACTGCACTATACACGACTTATTTTGTTATAAATGATTTAATGGCTCACGAGTCATTTAATCGTTATTGTGATGTAAAGCGACATTTTACGGGTTCTGTCTTTGATTTGGAAATGGAAGATTGTTTGGCGGTAGCACATTCATACAATTCCTTCTCAAAACCAAATTATATTTTGAAAATCGCAATGAATTATTCTTGTTTATATGATTTTTATGTGAGTCTTTGCGAAAATTACTCGTTAAAGACATTGATTCAAATGAAACGAAGTAAGTTGCATGATTATCTGAAAGATGAACATTTTAATGCCTAATAGATGGCTAACTATAAAAACTAGCACTTATATACACATCAAAAGTGTTACTCAACTGCTTTCTACAATTACATTAAGAATGAAGAGATAGATAAAATGATTGCATTTGGTGTGCCCTTGAACTCTTTTTTTGAAGAAATTAAATTAATTGGAAATTCTGGCTGTATAATTATTTTGAAATATTCGGAATTTAAATAACACGACTTATCCGATTGACCACAAATTTCAGGTTGACGTTTTGTTGACAAAAATGCTATTAAAAAACCCTAACTGATTGAAAATCAATTAGGGTTTCGCTTTAACAGTACCCAGAGCCGTGTTTGAGTACTGCAATACGGGTACAAATCCAAACCCTTTACAAATAAGCCGTTTGTAACTTATTGTTACTGAAATACATATATTTAGCTGTTTTTTGTGCAGCTTTTTTTGTGCATTTTATTGAAAATAATTGTATTATGTTGTGCAAATGTTGTGCAAATTTTGTATATTTGCACAACCAACTAACACTTCAATATCATGGCAACTGTTAAGGCTTTTATCCGCATTTCCACAAAAAAGGCAAATGATGTCAATGTACGTTTTCGCTTGAGCGATGGTCGAAACATTCAATTGTTTCATAAAAGTGAGCTAACTGTCAATTCTGATGTATGGGATGAGAAAAACCAATGCATTAAAGCAAAGGTTATTTTCGATACAGAAAAACGGATCACTTTCAATAAGGCAGTAATAGCTCGCAAAGAATTATTAATCGATGTTTATAATGCCAACCCACGAAAAGACGAACTCACTTCCGATTTATTAGATATTGAAATTGACAAAGTTCTAAATCCTCACAAATACTTTGTTCCGGTTGAAGAAGAAAAGCAACCAACCTTTTTTGAAGCGTTTGATGAATTTCTTGCAAAGCGTAAAATATCAGATGTCAGGAAGAATAACTTCAAGGTGATTAAACGTGCCTTGCAGCGTTACGAAGTTTACAAGGCAGTAAAACACAAACCAGTTACTTTACACTTTGACACAATCACTTCAGATACCCTCCGTGATATTGAAGAATTTTTGTGCAATGAACACCAGATATTTATTGACCTTCCGGAAATATACAAGTTGTTTCCAGAAAAACGCATTCCACAAAAACGAGGTCAAAACACTATAAATGATATTTTTACTAAATTGCGGACTTTATACCTTTGGGCTATTGAAGTCGGTAAAACTCATAATAATCCATTCAAGGGTTATGCAGTAGAAGAATGTGTTTATGGCACTCCCTTTTACATATCTATCGAAGAGCGTAATATATTGTATAAAGCAAATCTTGCTAAACGCCCACCTTTAGCAGTTCAAAGAGATATTTTTGTATTTCAATGTTTGATTGGTTGTCGTGTCGGAGACCTATATAAGATGACTAAGGATAATGTAATGAATGGAGCTATTGAGTATGTGCCACGTAAAACCAAAGAAGGTCGCCCTATAACTGTTAGAGTTCCACTTAATGCAACAGCTTTAGAAATTCTGAATAGATACCCGGAAGGTCCAAAACTATTGCCATATATCAGTGAGCAAAAATACAATGCTTCAATTAAAGACATGTTTCGCCTTGCAGGCTTAACACGTATGGTTACAGTAATCAATCCAACAACCAGGGAAGAAGAAAAGCAACCTTTAGACAAGTTGGCAAGCTCACACCTTGCTCGTCGTTGTTTCGTTGGAAATTTGTATAAACAAGTAAAAGACCCTAATTTAGTGGGCTCATTAAGCGGACATAAAGAAGGAAGCAAGGCATTTGCCCGATACCGTGAAATTGATGAAGATATGAAAAAAGAACTTATTAAAATGTTGGATTAAATGGCACAAAAAAAAGATTCTACAGGTCCAATTTCGATTAATGATTTATCTAATCAAGATTTTGAAAATCTTGCTAAACAATTAAATGAAAAAAGAAATAGTACGTTTTATGGGCTAAACCAGTCTCGCCAAGATGCCGAATATACGAAAGAAGAAATTCGTCAAATGAGGGAGAGCAACGATAAAAAGCTGTATAAAAGTCCGGCTGAAGTGATTTCTTCGTATAGTTGTGTATGGGAAAATGGGAAAGTTGGTTACTTTATTCCATTTGAACATAAGCCATTGAATGGCGATTTTCTTCCAGCACAGTTAGGTGGTGGTCAAAAAGATGGTAAGGGATTAAGATTTGTACAAAGTCATAAAAATGATAATGAAACATTTTTTCTCTTGTCTCAAAATAATGCAATTATTCTTTCCGGTTTCGGTGTATATGTGTTGGAGCAATGGGGAGCTGATCTAAATGAGCTTTTTGAAAATTATACAAATCGTAGATACAAGAAAATTGCAGAACAATGGAGAAATAAAAATTTTCCAAAAAAAATTGATCAGTTGGTCAAACTGAATATCCTGAAACTTTTAAGAGAGTTGGAAATAAAAAAATGGAATGAAGCTACAATAACAGACTTTCTCACTACAACTGACAATGACAAACTAAAGTTTTGTGTGGAAGAATTTATTGATTGGCTCGATAAATTTCTCCAATTTGAGAATAAGAAAGATGAAATAGAATACGTGACAAATATCAAATTGCAAAAGGTTACGATTGGTAATGGGTGGGCAAATGGAAAATCCGGGCAATTCCAAGATTTCAATAATGATTATCAATTTCGTTTTTGTGAAACTGATGAAAACGGTTATCATTATTTGCTCAATGATGAGGAACAACGAAAGTTACCGGTTTTAGCTTGTGGTTTTGTTGCATGGCTGATTAAGCATTGGGGTACTGATACCCAAACAATTTACTCCGGCTATTTACAAGCACGATTAGACCAATACAAATCCTCACATAAAAATGATGCAGACGTATTAAAGCGGGATTTAGATAGTGAGTTCTTTGAACAGTACAATTCGCAGGAAGAAAAATTTGTATTGCAGTCGGAAGCAATATTTGATTTTGTCTCAGATGATGACGTGAAGAAAATCAAAAACTATATTAGCAACTACTTTGATTTCATTGGCAAATATTTACCGTATAAGATTTATAACTCATTTGACGAAGCGATAAGAGAATGTAATATGGACGATAAAATATTGCTCCATTCAATTACTAAATTCCTAAATCCTTCATATAGGCTACCAATAAATATTTTTAATGATATTTTGATGATCAGAGCTACCCACTTGACTGAACCCTCAAAATGTATAAAGTTCATTAGGGATAATTATAATAACACTGCACAAGAATATACTATTCTAATTCATATATTAAAAAACACAGTGGATAGAAATTGTGATTTGCAATTACTCTTGCCTGATATTTCAATAAAGAAAGATTTAACTGATGTATATGATAACTTACAAAACTCGATTAGAAAAAAATTAACCGTTCATTTTGATATACTTAGAGGGGTTTTATTGATAGATGAATCTGATCCGAGTAAAATATATACAACATTAAATATAACTGATGAAATAGCATTACACTTTCTTTCAACCCAACCAGAGACAAGAAAGCACTTTTATCTTTTGCCGCCAAATGTTGATGATCTTATCGAGAAATATAAAGCTAAGCAAAGTAAAAATGCTAATAGTGATTTCTCTTCTAAAAGCAAAGGACAAAAATCAGCAGACGCACAAAAAAATGATAATTTATCTACAGAGCCTTTTGATATATTTTCTAATTTTTTGCTAATAAAAAATCAAGATTCAATTAGAAGCATTGTTGAAATAATTAGATCGGATTTAAATGTTTCAAAAGCACCAAATTTATCAGTTGCTCTTTTCACGGTAGCTCTACAAAAGAAAAACTACCTATCCTCGACTATAAATAAAACTAAATATCACAAAGCATTGGTTGGTTTATTTGGGAAACAAGCAGGTACAAGGGCAAAGTTTAATGAAAAATTTGGTGAAGTTAATGATGAACTTTACGAGACAAACTTGGTTGAGTATATTAAACGATTACCCTAAACAATTAAATTTTTGAATTCATTTTGAATCTCAAAATATTTAGTTCCGTTAGTGTCCCTCAAAGATAATGTATTTATCAAAACTCTTATACCCATAAAACCAACACATTACACCTCATTCGTAAATAATTTCTCAATAAAATTAATTTGATTCAAGCAATCTGTAACTACCAAATTTACAGATAGAGGGGGACAAAAAAGGACAAAAAAGAACAGTTCTTTTTTGTCCTTTCTCGTTATTGCATGGCATTGTACTTTTGTATCATTCAATCATTTCTGACGACCGTAAACGCTTTGGAATTATTGAATACTCTTGCAAAGGGCTGTTTTACGGCTACCCCAGAGCGAGTAAATGCAAAAATATTTTTATCATGAACTTAAACAATTTATTAGAAAGCGGAAACAACATTACTGTATCCGTTTCATTAGTGGACTTGAAAGAGTTTGCAGCAGTATTGATTGACAATACAAAAAAAGAATTAGAGTTGGTTGTCATTTCTGACAAAGCCGAAACATATCCAAGCCCGAAGCGGGTTTGTGAAATTCTCGATGTGGATCTATCTACATTATGGCGTTGGAATAAGCGTGGTTATTTGTGCTCTTCAGAGGTAGGTGGTAAACGCCGATACAAAATGAGTGAAGTCAAAGCAATTCTTAACGGTGGGGGAATACGCAAATGACAGACTATAAAACTCACCTCGAAAAATTCGTTTCAGACATTTACAAAAAGTTTGACGAAGAAAAAGAAAAGCGTGATTCTTTGAAAATCATTGACCGGAATTACGAAAAGATTCAAAAGCAACTTGATGAACTTGTAAAAGCAATAAACAAGCCCAAAGTACCCGAGCAAATTCAAATCATTGACAATAATAATTTCATAGATTTAATGGGTATTAGTCAGAAAACAGCCCAAAGTTGGAGAGACACCGGAGTGGTTAGTTTTTCACAGGTAGGAAACAAAATCTATTATAAAGTTTCTGACGTACAGGAACTAATAAACTTGAACTATCATAAAGCTAAAGTAAAAGGAGGAAAAAAGTAATGATAGACGAAAAACAAACCCCTTCGGACTCGCCAAAGTCCTCAGGGGTAAATGAAATATTGCAAGACAAAAATACTGATTTTATCAAAGCGATGCAATCAGATATTCAATCCATTTCAAAGCAAACCGAAGTAAAAGACAACTCTTTTCCAATGACCGGTATGCCTCAAATTCTTGCCGAACTGATTAATGATAGTGTGGATGTTTATGGAAGTCCACTTGAATACTTTGCGTGTACTCTGTTGGTTGCATGCGCTTCAGTTATTCGCAAACATGCTGTTTTAGACGATGGAAAATACAAGAATTACCCTCAATTGTGGATTATGTATATTGGTTCGTCGGGCATTGGAAAAGATGCCCCATTGAAAATTGCATTTAAACCAATAATTGAATATGATTTGGAAGCATACGGCAGATACGAATTTGAATTAGCCGAATGGAGGATTGCTGATGCAGCTTGTAAAAAAGCCAAGGAATCTTCTCCTCCAAAACCATTCCCAAGAATGATTCTTATTGACGATGCTACACCAGAAAGTTTTTACCCATGTTTACAGCAAAACAGTGGGTTAACGTTGCATAGAGACGAATTAAGCGGTTGGTTTGCTGATTTTGGAAGATATGCAAAAAGTGGCGAAGTGGCTCGTTATTTATCACTTTTTACCAACGGTACATTTTCAATAAGTCGGGTAGGTAAAGACCATATTAAAATCTCTGACCCATATTATTCAATCATTGGAGGTATTCAGCCCCTGGTATTGGGTTCAACGCTCAATGAAAATCAAATGAGAGAAAACGGTTTAGCACAAAGGTTTCTATATGCTTTCCCTGACAATGCAAAACAACCAATGTATAATGATGCTATACCAAATCCGGTATATCCTTTACGCTATAAAAAATTGATAGAGTACTTACACGATAATGACTTTGGCACACTCACACTTTCTGCCGAAGCAAAGTTATGTTATATTGATTTCGTCAATGAGATGGCGCACGAACGGAATAAAACTGATATTGAATACCGACAGGCATTGTATTCTCGATTTCGTATGCATGTGTTGAGAATTGCTCTAACCCTTGAATTAGTCGGCTCCTATCCAATTGGGTTAAATGATTCAAAAACAATTTCTGGAGAAACAATGCAATATGCTATTGACATTTGCAGATACTTTATTGTGTGTGGTTTAAAAGTCGAAAAGTTGGGCGGTTCAAACAATGAGAATAAAACTCAAGATATGAAAGAGTTTGCAAGACTACTTTTGGAAAAAGGCATTACTCAATTGGAAGCTGCAAGGATTACAGGACTCTCTCAAGCAACCATTAGTAGAAACAAATAATTGGTAGTCACGCTGAATAGTGAATAATGAATATCTATATATTTATCTGTATATATGTAAGTTAGGGCATATTTCATTATTCACTCATTCAAATTCAAAAAAACACAATGAATAATCAAAGTATCTGCATTGCGTTGTAATTCAATTACTTAAGCTATTATTCATTATTCTCTATTCACACAGCATTATTAATTATTCAATTTTAATTATTAATTATGTACACTCAGCCATACCTCCAAAAATATAAAGGCATATCAACCCGGCACACCTGTCCGGAATGTGGACAAAAGCAAAGTTTCACGCTATATCTGGATGGCAACACCAACGAACCAATCCACCGAACCGTTGGCAAATGCAATCGAGAATCTAAATGTGGCTATCATTACACACCGAAACAATATTTTTTGGATAATCCGTCGCCTCTTGTAGAGACGTGGCATGCCACGTCTGAAAAATCAAATCAAATTATCAAGAAGGATGCCCCACCACAACCAGCCGGAACTATTCATTTCAGTTTCGTTGAAAAATCAGCCAGCTACCAAAGCAATTTTGTGCACTTCCTTTGTGAAATCCTTACCAATGACCAAATAAAATTTGTAGGTGAACATTACGCCTTAGGTGCAACCAAAAACAAAGAAGTGATCTATTGGCAGATTGACATTTCTGGGAAAGTCCGTACAGGTAAAATCATGCAATACAATCCCGAAACAGGAAAACGGATAAAACACGAAAGCGGAGCAATCGATTGGGTTCATAGCAAACTCAAAAAATCCGGCATATTACCCGAAGACTATAATTTACAGCAATGTTTTTTTGGCGAACACCTATTGACTATTTACCCCGAAGCAACTGTTTGTATTGTGGAAAGTGAAAAATCAGCACTAATTTCAGCGGCCATTTTTCCAAATTTCGTTTGGCTCGCTTCAGGTGGAATACAAGGACTTGCAGTTGATAAATGCAAAGTTTTAGAAGGCAGAACAGTTATTTTATACCCTGACTTAAATGCTTTCGATAAATGGTTCGAAAAATCCTTACTTATCAAAAACCAATGCGGATGTAAAATCTCGTTATCAACTCTTTTAGAAGACATTGCAACTCCTGAAGCAAAAGCAAAAGGATTAGATGTGGCTGATTTTATGATATGCCAACTCAAAAATAAACTATCAGACACAACACCTGAGAAACCACCAGTTCAAAATCGTTTCACTCCTGAACTGGAGCAAATGACCGAAACAAATCCTGCATTACTTCTCCTAATCGATAAATTAGAATTAATAGAATACTAACAAAAAAACCACAATCATGACTTACAATGAAAAAAAAGAAGCAAAAAGGCTCAAGACCGAAAAAGACAATAAATATCTTTTAAAACAGATATTCAAACTCGCAGCAAATAAGTCCGAGATTCTAAAACGAATAAAGGCACACCCTTGTAAGAAACAGTTGAAACCCGACAGGAAACCAATTCACATAAAACGGTTGGTAAAAGTGTTAGGTGTAAATCAACGAACAATTCTTTTGCTTGACAATAGGGAGTTTTTTCACAGGGATCTTCCTTGGGAGTACCGAGCGTTCAACCTTGTCGAAGTCGATAAATTCATTAAATCACTTCCTGATTAAATTTAGTTTATTCCAGAATTTTCGTTTTTGTCATAAGTTGTCAAAATAAAACTTTAATTTTGTATTATTTTTTTTCAACATTTATTTCCAAGTCAATATTATGTCCAATTCATTTCACTCTTTTTTTCACTATCTTTGCCTTTTGTTTTTTCACAATACCCAAGCATTAGGCATGAATCCAAAATGGCAAAACGAAACCTTATGGCAAATAAATAAACAAGTATAATAAGATGAAAGAGCTTATAAACATATATTGCGACGAGAGTTGCCATTTGCTTAATGACAAAGAATCAATCATGGCATTTGGTGCTGTATATTGTCCTGCTGCTAAAAAGGATGAGATATTTGTTCGGATTTCCGAAATAAAGAAAAAATACAATCTTGTTCCGAAACATAAAAAAGACCCAAAAGAAAACAGAACCTTTTACGAAATTAAATGGAACAAGGTTTCTAAAAGTCAAATTGCTTTTTACAAGGAAATAATCGACTTCTTTTTTGACGATGACGATTTAAGTTTCAGAGTTTTAATTGTACCTAATAAACCAGGTTTAGACTATGAAGCCTATGGTCATACACACGACACATTTTATTACAAGATGTATTTCAATATGCTTAAAGTAATTCTGAATCCGGAATATGCTCACAACATTTATATTGATATTAAAGACACTAAAAGTCGTGAGAAAGTACACAAATTAGAAGAAGTATTGCGGAATGACAAGTATGATTTTGCGAAAGAAATTATCAAAAAAGTGCAACAAGTACGTTCACACGAAGTAGAACTTATTCAACTTGCCGATTTATTTACCGGTGCTGTTTCGTACATTAATAGGGGACTGACTTCAAGTGCTGCTAAAACAGAATTAGTAGAATACATAAAACACCGCTCAAGATATTCATTGGTAAGATCTACCTTAGTGAAAGAGAAAAAATTTAATATCTTTATTTGGCAATCTTCTAAATATTTGAAATTATGAGTACAGTAGAGCCACTTGTATTTCCTGACTTGCTGTATCTCGAAGACTATAGCGGAAATTTTACAGACTTTTTTAATGCTGTTTATGCCATTTTTGAAAGTCATTTTATCAAATCACAACCTAACTTCCAAGGTACAAGAGTTTCCGCTCAAAAGTTTCCATTGGTCGATGGCATTCACCGTACATTTTACCACATTACACACGAAGGAGAAGATGAAGCGAATCGTACTCCTGACATGAGAAGAATGGAAAGAATTAGATTCCCTAAATTTTGTGTTGAATCAGTTCCACACGATGAACTGTTGGTTTGGGAGAAAAAAATTGGCAGAGATGATAGAATTCACATATTCAATGAAGCCGAAGGGTATATTGTCGTGCTTACAAAAAGAAAAGATTATCTTCTGTTTTGGACAGCTTTTTTCATTGAGAAAGAACACCAAAGAAAGAAAAAGATAAAAGAGTACGAGGCTTATATAAAGACCAAAACCGCTTAGGGTTACTAAACGGCTTCTCAACTCCTTTAACACTTACAGTTTATTCAACTTGGTTACTGAGCTGGTGCAAAGATAACACTGTTTTATTTTTTTTGTTCCAAAAGCTAATTATTTACCCCGATATTTAATGTATATTAACGTACTTTAAGGCTATATATTTCATAAACATGGCAACTATAGACAAACAACCCCTTACCTCAATGAACATTACAGAGGAACAATTACTAAATTTCAAACAACTTTTCCCCGAAGTATTTACCGAGGGATTGAAAGTAGATTGGGAAAAACTAAAACTCACTTTGGGTGAAACTGTTGACACAGGCAAAGAACGCTACGGCATGAACTGGCCGGGCAAAGCCGACTGTTTTAAAACCATACAGCAGCCAAGTATTGCCACACTTGTTCCGGCACGGGAAGAAAGCATTGATTTTGATACTACCGAAAATCTGTTTATTGAGGGTGACAATTTGGAAGTATTGAAATTACTCCAAAAAAGCTACTTGGGTAAAGTGAAAATGATTTACATTGACCCACCTTATAATACAGGTAATGATTTTATTTATCCTGACAATTTTTCAGAAAACCTTCAAACGTATTTAGAGTATACAGGGCAGGTTGATAGTGAGGGTCGTAAATTTGGCACAAATGCTGATACGGATGGTCGCTTTCACAGTAAATGGTTGAATATGATGTATCCACGCCTCTTCTTAGCAAAAAACCTGCTTTGTGAAGATGGTATTGTTTGTATTTCAATTGGGGATAATGAACTGGCTAACCTCATACAAGTAATGAATGAAATCTACGGAGAAGAAAATCAAATATGTATTTTTGCTTGGAAGTCAAGGGCAAAGCCAACTAATGCCGGTGCAGCGAAATATCGACCACAAAAAGTTTCAGAGTATGTTGTAACTTACTCAAAAAAGAATGTTGAAGACCATAAATTCAATGTTATAAGTTCAAAGCAAAGAACCTATCCAAATCAAGATATTGATGGTAAATATAGAACGACTACAATATTGACTTCAAATAGAGGGATGTTTAGGCGAGAAACAATGCGTTTCGAAATAGCAAATTTTAAACCCGATGAAGATTTTCGTTGGAAAGCTGGATATGACTTCATTAAAAAGTTATACGATAATAATAGAATTGGTTTTGGAGATGAAGGAATTCCTTTTGAGAAAAAATATGAACATGAAGAAAAGGATCCGCTATATCCTTTGTATACATTTGTTGACCCTGATTTATCTGGCACTGCTGAGCAAGGCAAATCAGACTTAAATGAGATTATTGGTAATAAACACGGACTTGATACTGTAAAACCAGTGAATTTAATGCGTTACCTGATTGCGACTTTTTCTTCAAATGATGATATAGTTTTAGATTTTTTTGCGGGAAGTGGAACTATTTGTCAAGCAATATTAGAACTAAATGCTGAAGAAATTGAACAACGAAAATTTATTGCAGTTCAATTGCCTCAAAAGCATGAAGTTCAAGAGGCTATTTCGGCTAGTTTTTATACAATTGCCGAAATAACAAAGGCTCGTATCAAAGCTGTTTTCTCTAAAATTCAAAAAGAAAAAGAAAATAAAAGTTTAAAAGAAGCTGATTCATTGTTTCCAAATCAAAATACTGAAGCGTTAGACCTTGGTTTCAAAGTATTCAAACTCGACCATTCCAACTTTAAAATATGGGATGCAACCTTGGAAAAAGAACCGGAAGCTATTCAGCAACGGTTATTTGAGCATATCGAACATATTTCACACGAAGCAGCCCAAGAGTCTATACTTTATGAGTTGTTGTTGAAATCTGGTTTTGAACTTACCACGCCAATTGAAAAAATTAACCTTGCCGATAAAACAGTATTCAGCATTGCAAGTGGTCAATTGCTTATCTGCCTCGAAAAAGAATTATCGCACGATTGTATTAAAGCAATGGCCGAAATGCAACCTACACGTGTTATTTGCTTAGACGAAGCCTTTACAGGCACTAATGCCGATGCACTCAAAACCAATGCTGTTCAGATAATGAAAAGTAAAGGAGTTGTAAACTTTAGAACTGTATAAACAGATGATGAAACGAGCATATTTCACAAACTCTATAAGTTATGACACATTTGCTATGCGAGTTCCATACGTCCTTAAAAAAACAATTACTTTCGTATGAAATTAAAATTTGACAGTTCACAGGAATACCAACTTCAGGCAGTCAGCAGTTTTGTTGATTTGTTTGATGGGCAGAAATTACATAAGGGCGATTATTCCATTGAAATAAACGACAACATTAACGAAGGTCAGGGAAGCCTATTTCAATCCGAATTAGGGATTGGAAATAACCTTGTGGTTAGCTCAGAATCAATGCTGAAAAACTTACACGATATTCAGGAACGTAACGATATTGACCCTATTTCAGAAACTGAATTTGAGAAAAACGGCTTAAACTTTTCGGTGGAGATGGAAACAGGTACGGGTAAAACTTACGTTTACCTGCGTACCATTTTTGAGTTAAGCCAGAAATACGGTTTCAAAAAATTCATTATTGTTGTGCCAAGTGTGGCTATTCGTGAGGGTGCATTAAAAAACATTGAAATCACCGCCGACCACTTCAAAGCGTTGTACAACAACATAGAGTTTGAGCATTTTGTGTACGATAGCAAAAAAGCTAACCGACTTCGTCAGTTCGCCACCAGCAACCAATTGCAAATAATGATTATAAATATCGATGCATTCAACAAAGACACCAATATCTTTAATCAGGAACGCAACCAACTCAACGGCTTTAGCCCTCGTGAGTTTATAAATGCAGTTCGTCCGTTTATAATCATTGACGAACCTCAAAAAGTGGATAACACACCGAAAGCACAGGATGCAATCAAATCACTAAACCCGATTTGTATTTTCCGTTTTTCTGCTACGCATAAAAATCTCTACAACCTTATTTACAAATTAGACCCTATCAAAGCATACGAACAAAGACTGGTAAAACAAATTGTTGTCGCTTCTGTTACGGGTTCTAACGCTCAAAACGATGCTTTTATCAAACTATTGCAAGTTGATAACACAAGCGGAATTAAAGCCAAAATTCGTATTCAAGTACAGGGCAAAGGCGATGTAAAAGAAAAGGATTTTTGGGTAAAACAAAATGCGGATTTATATGTGCTATCCAACGAGCGTTCAGCCTATCAGAATGGTTTTGAGGTATTGGATATTAGTTGCGAACCAGGCAATGAATTTATTGATTTTACTTCGGGTCGTTTGTATTTAGGTCAGGAGCGTGGCGGTATTACCGAAGATTTGATTGATGTTCAAATAAAGAACACAATCAAAAAACACTTGGATAAAGAGTTACAATTGAAAGGTCGTGGAATCAAAGTTCTGAGTCTTTTCTTTGTCGATAAAGTTTCCAATTACCGTATCTACGATACCGATGGCAAACCCGCCAAAGGCAAGTATGCTGATGAATTTGAAAGACATTACGCAGAATTAATCCAACTTCCTCAATACAAAGAGTTAGATATTTTTCCTGTAGAAAAATGTCACGATGGATATTTCTCAGCCGATAAAAAAGGCGTTTATAAAGATACCAACGGTAGTACACAAGCCGATGATGATACTTACGCAAAAATTATGCGTAACAAAGAACAACTTCTTTCAATGGACGAGCCATTGAAATTCATATTCTCCCACTCTGCACTTCGTGAAGGTTGGGATAATCCAAATGTATTCCAGATTTGCGTATTGCGTGAAGTAGGTAGTGCCAACGAGAGAAGACAAACGCT
This sequence comes from uncultured Bacteroidales bacterium, assembly GCA_903830915.1. Lineage (GTDB taxonomy): Bacteria > Bacteroidota > Bacteroidia > Bacteroidales > Paludibacteraceae > Paludibacter. The sequence goes on along the minus strand of CAIKVR010000172.1, from coordinate 13,302 downwards.
GGGGCGTGGCTTGCGTTTACCTGTCAATAAAGATGGTGAACGTGTAAAAGACGATAACATTAATAAACTAACTGTTATTGCTCGTGAGAGCTATGCCGACTTTGCAAGTGGATTACAGAAAGAATATGAAGACGAATGTGGTGTTACTTTTGGCAAAGTACCACAAATTGCATTTGCAAAACTTTCAGTAACCATTGGAGAAGAAGAAAAACCGTTGGGCAGGGTGGCAAGTGCTAGCTTATGGGCAGAAATACAAAACAAAGGTTTTGTTGACAAAAACGGCAAAATTCAACCCACATTCAATCCTTCTAAAGAAGGCTTTTCATTGGGCTTGTCAGAAAAATTTGCCGATAAAGAATCGGAAATTATCAATGTGTTGCAATCGTATCAGTTAGAACGCCACATAAAGAAAGACGAAGAACCAAAACGCCTGAAAATCAACAAGCAAATCTTCCTTGACCCCGAATTTGAAACTCTTTGGAATAAAATCAAACACCGCACAACCTACCGTGTCGATTATTCAACCGATGATTTAATTGCTAACGCAACAAAATCAATTTCCGAAATGGAAAGAATTGATCCAGTCAAAGTATCATACCGAGAAGATATTATTGGAGTGGAGAAAAAGGGAATCACCACCACCAATACAAAAGCCAACGAAATCAAATTAGAATATACAGGCATTCTGCCCGATATTCTTGCATACTTACAAAAAGAAACCGAGCTAACAAGAAGCACCTTGGTCAAAACTCTTTCAGCCAGTAACCGTCTGAAAGAATTTGCCGTTAACCCTCAAAAGTTTATGGATGCAGTCGCTTCAATTCTCAATCGGGAATTGCACCGCTTAATGATTGACGGAATCATGTACGAAAAACTAACAGCAGGGCAAACCGAATGGAGTATGCAACTATTCAGAGATGAAGAGTTGAAAGACTATTTCGAGCAATCATTAAAAGTAAATAATTCAGTTTACGACAGTATTATTTATGATAGTGAAATAGAACGTAAATTTGCAGAAGCATTAGACCAACGAGAAGACATAAAGCTGTTTGTAAAACTACCTTCATTCTTCAAAATAGAAACACCCATTGGCACATACAACCCCGATTGGGCAATAGTAAAGCACGACGACAACACAATATACTTAGTTCGTGAAACCAAAGGCACAAAAGACTTTGAAAAGCTCCGCAACTCCGAAGCCGACAAAATCAAATGCGGTCGCAAACACTTTGAAGCCCTTGGAGCAAACTTTGATGTGGTTACTTCGGCAGTGGAAATATAATGCTGCAAAAATAGTTATTGTCATAAGTTGTCAAAATATAGTAATAATCTTGCAGAAAAATAATTTGATAATATGCTAAACAGAATAGTAGTGATAAATTCCGAATTGTATGCCAAAGCTGCCATTAGTATTGGTGATAGCAATAGCATACAACTTGCTGCAGAAAATAATGTAGGAAAAAGTTCTTTTTTGAATACACTTAATTTCTTGTATATTGTCGATAAAGAGCAAATGCGTTTTGAAGACAACCGCAAGCTATCAGAATCAATGAAACATTATTTTGGTGGGACGAGTATTTACAGTTTCATTATTTTTGAGATTTTCAGCAATGGTTATTATTGTATTCTTGTAAAAGCAACACCTGAAAATACGCTTGAGTATTATAAAATTAGTGGCGAATACAAGGAGAATTTTTTTGTGGAAAAATTGCCTGATGGTGGTTTCAAGCCAAAGAAGTGGGAAACTGCTTTGCAAGAACTTACAAATGATAATCCGACCGATGCACCAATACAACTTAAAAGCGATGACCTTTATAATTTGATTTATAATTCCGATAAAAATAAAAATCCTGTTGTTTTAATCAACAGCAAAGTAAAAAGAAAAGGAAAGTCATTATCTAATAGTTTCACTGAAATATATAAACACCTTATCAAAACAAGTGAAATCACTGAAAAATCCTTTAAAAACGCATTACTTGTAGCTGACAACAAGCAAAACGAGCCACTTTCTATTTTTTCTAATGATAAATTAGAAAAAATAGGTGATTTTGAGCGAAAGAAAACTCATTTGAATAAACTTCATTCTGTTAAGAAAGATTTTGAGATACTCAAACTCTTGAATGATGAGTTTATTGCAAAAGAAACTGTTTTAGGAAAGCTAAAACATACTTTTTTCAGCAAGTATAATGAAATTGCAAAAGAATTGTCAGATAAAATAGATGAAAACAGTACTTTGTCGCAAGAAATAAACAGTCTCGACGCTAAAATAAATAAAACATTTAAAGCTGAACGAGATAAGTTAATTGCAGAGAAAACAACTGCCGAAAACAAACTCAAATTTAATAAAATTGAGATTGGTATTGATGAAGATACGGATAATAAAACAAAACTTGAAAAAAGTCCCAAACTTTGGGAACTATTAAAAGAAGTCGAAAATTACGAACCGACAAACGAAGATCTGTTGTTTCAAGGATTATTATCAGAAGTAGAAATAACAGATAAAAAAAGACAAGAACTTGAAGCTCAGCTTACTCAGTCAGAACGAAGCAGCTTTACTTCTCAACAAGTAGAAAAGCAAATCACAGAATTAGAAGCGGAAATAAAAGCAATTGATAATTCAATATCTGAATTTGACAATTTGTTGTATCAGAATATTTCCGACGACCCCGAAATCACGAAACAAGTTTATTCTTATTTACATAGCAATATTGCAAACCTTGATAAATCCAATATTGTAAATAAAATTACAAAAGCTGATTTTCCAATGACTTTTTTCGATGGTAAAATTGATGTAAATGAGGTTACAATAAAAACGCCTGAAACCATAAATGAGCTAAAGGAGAAAGTTGAAATAAAAAACAAAGACCTAAATGAGAAAATATTACTTCTGGATGCAATTAAAAATAGTAATGCATTACAAAAGGAATTGACGAATTTAAAAACTGAAATTTCCAAAAAAAACACATTGATTGAAAAGATAACAAACAAACCTAATTTGCTTGTTCAAAAAAATCAAATAGAAGCTGATATTCAAGAATTGGAAGAAATAACAATCCCCGCAATTAATAAAAAAATTGAGAATGAAGATACTGAAATTGAAACAGCAAAAAAACTATTTGAGGTTAAGAAAGCAGAAAAAGCAAAACACGAAAGTGATTTAAACGATTACAAAAAGCAATATAGTTATTTTGGGAACAATGATATTTACGAAATAGAAGAGATTTTAGAAAGACCATTTGAGAAAATTCACGAAGAGTTTACTAAAACGTATTATGCTTTTGCCATTGGTGAAGAATGTCTGAAAGCACGAAGACAAAAACGGAAAGACAGCATTTGTAGAACATTGGATAGCGACAAAAATAACATTAAGGATTTCATTAAAGAAGTGGACGAGGAATTACTAAATTTACCTGATTCACAAAGAACACTTGATGCTTTATTAAACTCTCTTTCCATAGAAATTGGCAATCCTACTGCAAATTTTCTCCAAAAATATAACGATTTCAAAACATTTGTTTATCATAATTACAATCGCAATTTAGCCAATTATCCAATTTCAAACATACAAGAAGTAAAAGTCAAAATCGATGATAATGAAGAGTTGATAAAGGATTTAACCAGTATCTCAAAACTCAAATTTTCAGATGGTTTAGATTTTGACAATGCCTATTTGGAAAGTAAAAAAGCATTGGAAAAACAACTTTTGGAGCATAAAGGAAAATCAATTTCCATTGAAGATTTATTTTCTATCAATGTTGAAATCACTAAAGTTACTGGGGAGAAAGAAGACATAGATTTATCAAAACAAGTTCAATCTAAGGGAACTAATATCGTTTTAAAATTATATCTGTTTTTAAACATATTAAAAAATTTAGTACAACAGATAAATAGCAACAAAATTATAATATATGTTGACGAGTTGGATTCTATCGGACAAAAAAATGTAAAGCATTTAGTATCGTTCTGTAAAGAACATAATTTTGTGCCACTTTTTGCAGCTCCTCGAAAGGTTGAAGGAATTGAGAAATATTATATGATTAAGGAACAAAAGCCCAAAATTATTTTTGGCGAATTACAATCATTTCCTGTAATTTATAGAAAAGAAAATGCAGAACATAACGTTTAAAAACACTATTCAACGACTTTTACGCGAGAACAAGATAAGTGCTTCGTCTATTGGAAAATCAATAAAAAATTCCAATGATTTTTCCACGTTGTTAAATGGTGGTTTTATTGAATATGTGCAAGCAAAAACAAGCGGAGGTAGTTATTCTGTAAAAAACATAGATGCATTAAATAAATATTATCAGGGAAAATTTCCAGAGGAATTTAAAAATCAACAATCGTCTATTGACAATGTAAATGCGTTTAGAAATACCAAAGCCGCAAAACGAGAAAGTCAAAATATTATTTTAATACGTGGAACCCAAAAAGTACTTATAAATGGAGTAGAAACGGATTTAAACTATTTTACAGAGAATTACGGCACATTTTCAACAGTAGTAAAAGATATTACAGCCAATAAAATTTGTTTCGTTGAGAATTTAGATTCATTTTTGATTGCAGAGCAAGTGATAAAAAATGATTTTGTTTTTATTCATACTTACGGAGGCATTGGAAAGTCGGTTGTGAATAAAATCACAGCAAAAGAGTTTCTTGTTTTCCCTGATTATGATTTTGTTGGGTTAAAAAGCTATTTGCTTGTAAAACATATACACGCAAATACAAAACTGTTTATTCCTGAAAATTACGAAGAATTATTGCAAATAAAATCCAGAACAATCAAAACCAAACAAGGCAGAGAACAGCAGCCGAGTCAGGACGTAAATGAAAGTACAGAAGATATTGTAGTAAAAATTAGAACAGATATTTTCAAGTATAAAAAATTTGTTGAACAACAAGCAGTATTTAAATGAGCAACTTAAATCTTTCAGGCAAAGACATATTGAGATTTCTTGTACAACATTATGATTTTGTACAAATGGCTTTTCTGTCAGGAAAGCCCGATTTTGTCATTGAACAGGATAGATTTCAAACGCTTGTGGATGAATACAATACTACAAATGACAGCAAAATTACAGTTTCAAAATTATTTGACTTGAAATTTTGCAGACAATTAACTTCGGGTGAATATAAAATAAATGGAAATTACTCTACTTTTTTAGAGTTTATTTTTGATGATTTCGTGTTGGATTTGCCGGAAACGTTGAAAACCCGCTACCAGGCTATTTTCGGAAATTTCATAAATTTACAAACAGAAATAGACGAAAATAAAATATCGCTGTACATTCAAGATATTGTAAATGAAGTAGAATCATTTTTAAATGATATTCAACGCCAAACATATCGTTTATTAAGAGATACAGAATCTTTGAAGGTAAATGCTGAAAATAATGCCGACCTTACAATTAGAGTACAAAAAGCAGCTTATTGGATTGACGAATATATTATTCCACTAAATTCTGTGTTGAATAAAGAACACCCGGATTCTATTATTGCAACAATTATAAATATACAAAGATATGCAAGTGAGAAACGATTTTCTGTAAATACATTTCGACTAAAAAAAGAGTTTGAAAAATTATATGCTTGTGTTGTAAATGCCAATTCCGAATTAGATCAAATCATTGGTAAATTAACAAGAGAATTATTGCCTTTGCTTGAAAGAATAAAGAGTGATTCGCTTATTTTAAGTGGCTTTTATCATTTTATCGAAAATATAGACCAACCTGAAAATTACATTATTCCTTTGCCAGATTTGTTGAAAAAAGAAAATAATAGTGTAATGTCAAATAATTTTAGTGCTGTTGCTGAATTCTATATTGACCACTTTAATCCTAAAAATGCAGAAGTTATTTATCTGGAAGAAACAGAAGAAATTGAATGGATGCCTGATACAAGTTATTTCAAAGAATTATTGTTATCTGAAAACGGAAGCGAGAATTTTTATCAGTGGTGTTTTGATGTTTTACAAAAACATACAAACGACATTCCACTTTCAAAATTCTTTACTGTATCAAATCTGATTTTGGAAGAAGATCTAAAAGCTGAATATCTACATGAAAACAGATTTGAAATTGCACTTTCAGATGTAATATTAAAAATGCCAAAAGTCAAAGTATATGCAATATCCGAATGAACATAAGAAAATTGTAAGCAATTTGTTAGATGGGAAATTTATAATTTCCTCTCACTTGTTTAATGTTATTAAAGAGCAGGAAGATGATTACATTGAATTTTTTAAAAAATCTTATGGTTTCGACTTAAAGGTTGAGGCTGATTTTGCTTATTTATCTTCTGATGATGTAAAAGAAACAAGAACGAGAGATTTCGTATTGTTTCTTGCTGTTTTGTGTCGTGAATTGGATTATAGCGGAAAAAATTTTAGAGATACAGTCGAATTAGGTAGTTTAGATATTTCTGAAACATTCGAACTTTTAAAACAATCTTCAAAATGGGAAATACTCGAAAAAACAACAGTTGCCGATTTTGAAAAATTTATTACTACTTGGACTGGAAAAAATCTATTAATGAAAACAGGCAGTCAATTCAAATTCACAAAAGCAGTAATTGTATTTTTGTCATTTGCGGTCAATATTGCTAACGCAAAAATAAAAGAGGAAAACTAAAAAAATACCTGACAATGAAACTATCAGATTTACTGAAAGAAAGCAAGTGGGACAAGGTGAAATCTTATCTACTTCATTATTATGGTGCTAAAGAAAATGAGATTGTATTTTCCGAAAAAAGTATTGAAGAATACGAGAAAGTATATCATAGCTTATTTCACTTAGAAGTTGCACCAAGCGAAATGCTTATATGGATTAAGTTTGATACTTACGATGATGATGATGAAAATTATCCACGTGTTTATGCTACAGATACTACTTTGAGAGAAAATTCAACTGAATTGGAACACTTTGATATTACTCCCGTGCCTTGGAAAGAATGGTTAGGCATGGAGATTTCTGATAAAACAGCTAAAGAATTGGATTTGAATGAAATTGTTGCATTATGTCTGAACGAAATGACCTTTTCTGGTTTTGACGAAGATACTATTCAACAATATTGGGCTAATCTTTTTAAAGAATCCATAGAATTTCAAAACATGACCCCTGAAGAAAGAAAAGAGAATACCTATACATTGGATGAAATAACAAAAAAATGGGGACTGGATTTATAAAACTTATAGATATTCTTTAACGTAATTCAGGGCGTAGTTTATTATGGAAATACAAGATACTTATCAAAAAGCCATTCGGTATGCTGCCGAGAAACACGCTGAGTTGCAGCAAACTTTGCCCGACAGTATAATTCCGTATGCAGTACATTTGAGTAATGTGGCAATGGAAATACTGCTTGCAGCTTCCCACACTAAGGACTTTGATACAGAATTTGCAATACAGGTAGCTTTGTTGCACGACATATTGGAAGATACACTTGTAACATTTGAAGAATTGGAAAAAGAGTTCGGAAGTGATGTCGCAACGGGTGTGTTGGCATTGACCAAAAGAGAGTTTCTTCCAAAAGAACAGCAAATGCCCGATAGTCTTTCACGCATAAAATTGTGTGCACCGGAAGTCCGTGCCGTTAAACTTGCTGACAGAATTACAAATCTACAAAAGCCGCCAATGTCTTGGACTACTGAAAAAAAACAGAAATACTTGAATGAAGCCAGTCTTATTCTAAGGGAGCTAAAAGGAACAAATGAATACCTGGAAAACCGAATGGAATTAAAGATTGAAGCATACAAAAGGTATGTTGAAATGACAGTCAAAAAATAGTCAAAATATAAACCTTAAATTATCAAATATGTCAAAGCGCAAAGAAATTAAGGAAAGAGCTTATTACGCTAATGGCGTTTATATGACTGTTTTGGAGGAAATTATCTCTGCTCAAAGAAATAATCCAGACAAAATCTTTTATCTCCAACCATACTCTTCTAAATTTATTACTGAACTTCGAGACTTTACTACAAATGAAGGTTATTCATGGCAGTTTTACGCTTCTACTTCTTCAGATATGACTCATATTTACTATGTCGCTGACATTGTTGGTTGGGCGCATAAACAAAACATTGAGCCAGATGAATTAGCATTGTTGAATATACACATTAAAGAATTTCAAAAAGGGGAGAATGATATTTATATTAAAACAGGTGTAAACCTAATCTCAATCCGAAATTTAAGAGTTCTTTCAAACCCTATACCAGTTTCTAAATGCATTAAAATAGAAGATGGTTCTCCTTTAAAAAGTCGTACACAACCTGGTGGATGGAGTTATGTTTATCCGTTGGATATTTCTGTAGAATCAGATATTATATATCCCAAAACATTAATTGATCTGAATTTATCCGAAAGTATAAATGAGTCATTAAAAGATAGTGATGACAAGAGAAACGCTCGCCTTGAGAATGCACCTAAAATTCCTGAGAAAATACAAACTGTATCTATTGGATTTAAAAGAAATCCGGATGTTATTGTTTTTGTATTGAAACGTGCAAATGGTATATGTGAATTATGCAATCAGTCTGCACCTTTCCTAAGATTTTCTGATAAATCTGACTACCTTGAAGTTCACCATTGGATGCCTTTATCTGAAGGTGGGGAGGACACAATAATTAACGCAGCGGCTTTATGTCCCAATTGTCATAAAGAAGCACATTTTGGCATTAATAAAGAAAAGATAAAATTGTATCGAACTATTCAGTAAATTATGGACCAGCCAAAACTCGAAAGATTACTTCGTTTAATGAAAATGCTTACAGCAAACAATTCATTAACCGTGGATGAAATAGCCAATAAATTGTCTATTTCTTCTCGTTCCGTTTATCGCTATATCGACACGTTCCGTGAAGCTGGTTTTGTGATAAAGAAAGCAGATAACTTCATAAAGCTCGATAAATCTTCGCCATATTTCAAAGACATAAGTGAATTGATTCACTTTACCGAAGAAGAAGCCTATATTCTCAAATCTGCGATTGAGAATATAGATGAAAACAACCTACTCAAACAAAACCTCAAAAAGAAACTCTATACTGTTTACAGTTACAACATTTTGGCAGAAACAATAGTAAGTGGCAAAAACGGTCGTAATGTGCAACTTCTGGTTGAAGCAATTGAAAACAAACGCCCGGTAATCCTTCGCAATTACTCTTCTGCACATGGTAAAGTTATTCGTGACCGCTATGTTGAAGCATACGCATTTACAACTAATTATGTTCAGATTTGGTGTTATTGCTCCGAAGAAAACACGAACAAACTTTTCAAAATCTCCCGCATTGGTTCTGTTGAAATTCTACAAGAAAATTGGAAGTTTGAGGAAAATCACAAATCCGGTTACATTGATATTTTTCGCATGAACAGCGATGAAATGTTACCAATAAAACTAAAACTTGGCTTGCGTTCTGTAAGTCTTTTAACCGAAGAATTTCCGCTTGCTTCCAAATATATTCAAAAGCTAAATAACAATGAATGGATGCTCGATACCGAAGTTTGCTCATTCGATGGAGTTGGTCGCTTTGTCATGGGCTTATTAGATGATATTGAAATTATTGATTCACCGGAATTTGATAAATACATTCTCGACCTTGTAAATAAATTTCAAAATAAATTGTCATTGTCATAAGTTGTCAAAATACCACCGTTACTTTGTACCGTAATTTACCCAAATAAATAACAAACGGTATGAAAACAAAAAACAGACATTACAGCACTTTCCACATTGCAGGTTTCTCGTATTGGGAGGGCTGCATGGCTTTCAACGAATTAAAAATTGGTACTGAACTTACTCTTGTGCGTGAAGATGACAATAAATTTGATCCTTATGCAATAGCCATTTATTATGGGGAATACAAACTCGGATTTATCCCTCGTGCAGAAAACCACGAAATAAGCAAATTTCTTGAACTTGGATATTCCGATTTATTTGAAGTACGCATAAATAAATTATCCCCGGATGCTCATTTAGAAAATCAGGTGGGAGTAATCGTGTATATCAAACCAAATAAAGCGGAATAAATATACTTCCTTAGATAATTTCATTAAAAAAAATGAGGCATGTTTTCTTGGTGAACCATCGAACAGCAATGTCGATATCGCCCTGAAAGAAAACTGCTTCTCAAAGCCACAGTATGGTCGCAGATGGGAGCGGGGAACCCCTTTAAAAGGGCTTTATATCGCAGGTTCAATTCCTGCACTGTGGCTTTGTTTTTAAAATAGCATTCTATGAAAAAAAGATTACGTAAAAAACTGCATAGGTCTGAATATTCAGAAGTTGGTGTATCAATTAAGATACAAGCCACTGAGGATGAAGTACAGCGAGTGTTGGATAAAATTACGGAACTTGCCGATAAACTTGAGTTGAGCTTTACAGGAGGTGGTTTGGGTTATATTATTATTCCTTCAACTGAAACCTTTGGTGATAAAAAAGTGCCTACAAAAATAGAATCTTTGATTGAGGCATTATCCGGTTTCCCATTTCTATTTCCAGATTTTGTTATGGGCTATTTCCAATCAAATAATTGTCTTAAAATCAATCAATATCAGATAGACGAACTAAAATTAGGAATAGAAAAAGGACAATTTGAATTTAAGTCGAATTGGCATTGCGACTTGTGGAATTAAAATAATGAGTGATATATATATGTGATATTAATTTGAATGTTATGTGGGCAATAATAGGGTTAATTCTCTTATCAATTTTTATAGTCTATTTTATTATAAGTTTGGTGTCCTCTATAGTTGTAGTGCATATGTTTCTGTGGTTTAAGATACAAGACATTTTTAGTTGGCTAAAACAGAAGTTTTTTTCATAACTACTCAAATCACACTTCGTTAGTATTCTACTGACGAAGTTTTTTTTAATAAACAGTAATTATTTTTACCTGTGTCATAAGTTGTCAAAATACTACCGTTACTTTGTACTTTATTTATTTAACTAATAAATCATTTAAAAGGTAACAGTATGAAAACAACTATCAGGAATTTTACTTTTCTTTTACTCCTTTCAATCTCATTATTTGCTTGCTCTGACGCTAACGGTCCAGTCATTGGAACTGCTAACTGGCTTTTCACCGTAAAAACAACCACCTCTACAAGCCCTGCGGTTAGTGGTTATCCTCAAACTACCACTACAACTGTAACCAAAAACGGACTCACCACCAAAGAAGCCGAAGATGTTGTAACCGGCCTAACAAGCACAGCAACTTCAAGCCAATACATTTCCGGTTATGGCACATTAACCGTAACAGTGAAATCAACCTGTACTAAATCAGTAATAAAATAAAGAGCCATGAAAAAAATAATCTTATTAGTTATTTGCGTTTTATCAGTTGGTTATATAAGCGCACAAAGTTTGACTGAATACACAGCTTCAAATAATGTTACCTATCACATTGGTGATACAATCAAACTCGGTAGAGGCTCGGCACCAAGTGGCGATTTCATTTATTGTCAGATGGGTGACACCTACGCTGTCATGGCTGCTTTAGGCGGTAGTGCAGGACGGTTTGACCAAGGGTTGCCAAGAAACTTGTCAGGAGCAAATATGATTATAAAAAAAATCAAGGAAATTACATTCAAAGGTGCTAAACTAATCTCATTTAATGTTGCTGGTGGCAATTTTGTACAATACAAAATTTTAGTTGAAGATGCCTTAGCAACAGGTGAATTAAAAAGCAATGGATATACAAGTGATGAAGCATTATCAGCACTCAAAAAAGCAAAAGACAAACTTGACCTTGGCTTAATCAAACCGGAACAATACGATTCAATAAAATCAACCTTAGTAAAATTTATCAAGTAGTTTACCAATTCAAAAATTTTCCGTTTTTTAAACAGACCTTTTCAACAGAATTGGTCTGTTTTGTTTATCTCGAAAATTTTAATAACAATTTATTTCTACCTTTGTACAAGAGTTTTTAATTTCAATTGTAAACCTCATATTAAATGTTAGGAGTTATTTTTGGTGATATAGTTGGCTCAATTTACGAGTTCAACAACATAAAATCTACTCAATTTGAGTTATTAAATAAACGGTCGACATTCACAGATGATTCGATTCTGACTATTGCTGTGGCAGATTGGTTATTGATGGGTGTTCTCAATAAAGAGAGACTCATATTTATCATAAAGCAATATGTAAGAGAATATCCTAACCCCCTGGGTGGATATGGTTCTCGATTTCAGCAATGGGCATTTAGCAGTGATAATGAACCTTATAAGAGTTGGGGGAATGGTTCAGCTATGCGGGTGGCTGCGGTGGGATGGGCATTCGACACATTGGAAGAAACCGAGAATATAGCTAAACTCACAGCCGAAATAACACACAATCACCCTGAAGGGATAAAAGGAGCACAAGCTACAGCAGCAGCCATTTACATGGCACGTACTTGTTCTACAAAACTGGAAATTAAAGAGTATATCGAAAATAAATTCGGATATAATTTATCGCGTACTTGTGACGAAATTAGACCCAATTATAGTTTTAATGAAAGTTGTGCGGGTACTGTCCCCGAAGCAATCATTGCATTTCTTGATAGCTCCGATTTTGAATCAGCAATTCGTCTGGCAGTGTCATTAGGTGGTGATAGTGATACACTCACTTGTATTACCGGTGGGATTGCTGAGGCTTTTTACGGCATGACGAACAGTATTCCCGAAACTACTATTTCAGAATATAAACTGATAAATTTTGAAGAAGAAACAATTAATCAGCTTTCGGAAAATTTGAAAAAAGTCGTTTCTGAATTTTATCAAACCATTGTAAGTAAAAACAAACTATTTTGGGCTAAAAATGATTCGAGAACTGTTTGGGGTGGGGAACAATGGATAAAAACCAAGTTGGATGATAAAACGCTTGACGAAGAAAGTTATCGGTCATTCCTCAAATCATACGGTCCTGATTGGGACATGCGTTTTGGAGTATATTATGAAGATGGCTGGAATTATATTTACAGGTCTAACTTTTTGCTCAAAAAGTTCAAATTTCAAAAACAGGAGGATGGTCAATATCATTTGATTGAATCATATAGCACCCAAAGGGAAGTAGAATATGATATGATTGAAGATGTGTTGTGGCATGGATATTTTAAACAACCTTATATCTATAAAGGTTTTGTAAGAGGTGAAAGAATTTATTAAATCTTCTATTCCCCCAAAATCCTAAAAATACCAAATGAAAAGCGGTCAGGCTTTGCCTGTAAGTAAATTACGGGTAGCTACGCAGGGCAATCCCCAGCCGCCAAAAATCCCCGCCCCTCGTACCTCTGGGCTTGCACGGTCTTTTTGTCGGCTTCCGCAC
>CAIKVR010000171.1 GCA_903830915.1 uncultured Bacteroidales bacterium | reverse complement strand
TATTACCAACACTTCACTCCTTATCTTGGCGAACCGCTGTATACGAGACCCGTACGTACAGTGGTGTGAGAGGCTCTCCCTGTCGGTTTCGGCTGGCAGGGCAGTCTACTCGATTTAGGGGCTAGGCCATTGTTGTGTTATAGTTGTTGTCAGTTTGCGTTTAGTTTGTTGTCGTTTTAATATCGTTGTCAGCATTTTCATCTTTGTTGTTGTCATAATTATATTTGCGGAAGGCTCATATAACTTTGCGGGTCGTTCATACGTTAATGCGGGTCGCTTATTTACTTTTGCGGGTCGCGCATACGTTAATGCGGGAGCTTAATACGTTAATGCGGGTCGCTTATATGTTAATGCGGAACGTTCAAAGGTTAATGTGGGTCGCTTATTTACTTTTGCGGGTCGTATAAGTATAAATGCGGGAGGCATAAATACAAATGCGGGAGGCTTAAATACTTTCTACGGTCGCTATTTCCATTTCTACGAAGCTTACTTTCTTTTATACGGTGTTTGTTTTATTATATGCCTGACTTAATTCTATTATCGTACTTGCACAACATTTGACAGTTTTCGGCAGTTGTTTTTCCTCCTTCGTGCCAAGGTGTTATGTGGTCGGCTTCCATTTCGTTTAATTCAAATTGCACTCCGCATTTTACGCATATTCCTTTTTGTCTTTCGTAACTTTCTCTTTTCTGTTTGTCGGTAAAGGTTCTAATGCTTAAATATCTTTCGTTACGAGTTAAAACATATTCATAAATGCCTGACTTTTTTGTTACATCTTCGTCTTGCATTAATTCTGTGATTTCCACTTCGAGTTCTTTTGCATCAAATTCCTTGTCTTTATATGCGTTGTACAAAGATCCAAAAGAAACTCCTTTCATTTCTCTTCGGTATTTTGGAAATACAACTCTAATCCAACTTATTAAGCTGTTGTAATATAACCAAAGTTCGTTTGCGTTTGGTTTATGCTGGCTTTCTGCCATATAATCCTCAATTTTCTCATTGCTCAACCAACTGATTGCCGTTTCCAAATAGTCTTGACGAATTGGCGAACCTGTCAAATAATCACTACCAATGTTATAAGCTGGACAACCTGTTTTGCTGAAATACTTCTTTGCATCTGTTAGCCAAGTGCCGGTATAAATGGCGTTTCTTAGTTCCTGGTTTGTTAGTTTTTCACCTGCAATGTTTATGGTTTTGAACCAGTCAAGTTTTTCTTTGTCGTTACCCTCGCAGAAATAAACCATTAATTTATAGTCGAGTATTTGGTTTTTTTCTACATCGGTAAGGTTTCCGATATACATTGAGTTCAACGAAAAAGTACCAGCAACATATTCGCAAATACTTATAGTTCGTTGTTGTCCGTCTAATACTTCGTAAGTATCATCTTCGTTTTTCACCCAATACATTACGTTTAGCGGGAAATTCTTTTTGACGGTTTCAATTACTGCATCACGTTGTTTGTCTTTATAAACAAATTCACGCTGATATTTTGGTCGAATGTTGAGTTTACCACCATAACCAACAACACCTTCTTCGTTGTCGTTGATATATCCGTTTGAAACTTCTCTAATTGTGATTTCTTTGAGTTCTATTTTCATATTCTCTTATTTCTTATGATTACACGGGCAAAAGTGTTTTTGCCATTTATTAAGGGTCTTGCATCTTTATCTCCTAGAAACGGAATTCCAACAACTTCTTCATTATAACCAGCTGAAGAAGCCATACCAATAATTTCAAATTGATTTGGATTGTATTTGTCTACAAATGTTATTGGAACACCCATAAAACCTTTATAATCTATTGGAATGTTAGCTACTTTATTAACTTCAATTGCATCGTAATTGTCATAAGTTGGATATTCACTTTCGTTTCCATAATAGGTTTTATAAAGTGTAATGTCTTCGTGTCGTTTTCTATTATCTAGATTAGTGAACCAAAAAACACTACCCATACTGAAATACTTTTGACCGTTTACAGTTTTTATCCTTGTTTCTGTTTGTATATCATAATGGTCAGGAACCTTAAACCATTTTGTTCCACCATTATCAACACCCGCCCAAAGTTTATTTTCTTTGATTAGTCTAAAAATCTCTTTGTATGTGATAACATTTTGATTACCAATAATCAAAAATTTCTTGTCGTTTTCTATAAGTTGTGCAACATATTCTCGAAATAATGAAAAGGGCGGATTTGTTACCACAATGTCTGCTTGATTCAATAATTCAATACTTTCTTGGCTTCTAAAATCGCCATCATTTATTAAAGAGTGTATTCCTATTTCTTCTGGGTTTGGTACTTTATCTCCGTTTTTGTCTCCTGTGTATTCTAACCAAATGGCTCTTTCAGATTTGTGCTCGCTGAACAAATCCATGTCTTGATTTTTATAGCAGGTGGTTATTAGTTTTTTAAGTTCTAAATCCTCAAATTTGTACGAGAAATAATGAAAGAAATTACTTACTCGTGGGTCGTCACAGTTACAAAATACTACTTTCCCTTTGAAATGTTCTTTGTAATGTCGCAACTCTTTTTCAATGTCGGTTAGTTCAGTGTAAAATTCATCGTTTTTACCTGCTTTCGCTTTCTTCAGATTATTATTTAAAGATTTCTTTTCCATTTGTTTCTTTTTTCTTGTCTATTTCAGTCGCTTTTTTGCGCTGGTTTTGTCTTTCTCTTTTTTTTCTATGGCTTGCCCCTAACATCTTAGTATGTACTATTCATTTTCAGTATGTACTATACTACCGCACATACATCCGTTTTATAAGTAAAGCTGAAAATGTTTATTTTGCTGATATTGAGATATTTGATTAATATTGATTTATTAATGCAATAGTACATACCCAATTTGTTAATTTTCAGAATATATTGTTTTACTTTATAATATTTTTAATAAGCGGTTCAAAGATAAATACTTTTTTTCATATAAAAAACATATATTTTTAATTAATTTCTAATTTATCCAAGGGACTTATAATTTGGTCAAATCCTTTTGTTGTGATATGTGTATATATCTCAGTTGTTTTACCACTCGAATGACCTAATAGGCTCTGTATATATCGTATATCTGTGCCAGCTTCTAATAAATGGGTTGCAAAACTATGTCGCAAAGTATGAACAGTGATACGTTTTTTGATATTTGTTTTATCAATGGATTTTTTCAGAATTTCGTTTATTGTTCTTCTTGAATATTGCTCTGCTTTTGTTCCTTCAAATAACCAAACAATTGGTTTATATTCTGCCACATATTTACGAAGTATTTCAAGCGTTTTTTTGCCCAGCAATGTATAACGATCTTTTTTCCCTTTTCCTTGTTCTACTCTTATTTGCATTCGGTTACTGTCTATGTCTTTGATTTTCAAATTTATAAACTCACTGACTCTAAGCCCTGCCGAATAAATTGTAATCAGCATGGCTTTATGCTTCAAATTTTCAGTCGAATTCAATATCATTACCAATTCTTCTTCACTCAGCACTTCTGGCAAAAACTTTTCCTTGCGTGGTCGATCGATGGTATACACTTTGCGTTGACCTCCCAATACCCGTTCGAAATAAAATTTTATGGAGTTGATAGATTGATTCTGATACGAACCTGAAATGTTTCGTTCGTTTACTAAATATCTCAAGAATTCAACTATCATTTCATCAGTCATATCCTTAATTTCACTGTCGGGAAAATGATTGATAAATTCTTCAAACATGTGTTTGTAAGTGTCAATCGTATTCTGACTGTAACGCAGTTCCTTTAATTTGCTGATATATTCGGCGGGGCAATCGCGAAAATTTTCAATATCGTGCCGCGAAGTGCGTGGTTTTATTTTGGGTTTCTGCTCTGTGGTATATATAAACTGAAGCGCAAACTCGGCAGCAATTCGTTTCAACTCAGTTAAGTATTTCTCCGAGTAAGGTATCGACCAATAATGCCCGGTATCGTTCCATTGGGCAAATGGGATTTTCTTTATCGCAAAAACCAAATTTTTGTTGAAACTAAAATATACTTTAAAAATCTTGTCCGAATGATTTATTACCAACAATTGGGATGCAGTAAAAGTGGGCTGAGCAGGTGCTTGTTCAGTTATTATAGCTGCTCCCAATTCGGTGATTATTGGATTTCGTGTACCAAAATAGGCTTTAATCTTTTCGGCTGTGTTTTTGTAATTCGGAATACTCCAACAATAATTTTTGCTGTCCCAAAGCACAAATTTGAACGATCGAATAAAGGCAATATCCGCATCGTTTTTTGGAACTTTGACATAGATGTGGCGTGCCGTTATTTCGATACTTATTACACTCGATTTTGCTGCCACATTTGTATCAGCCTCTTTGTGCTTTAATTCTATTTTTTTTGAAGTTGAATGGTTAACATTGTTTATTGTTGATACTTTTTTGACACTCAAATTGCTTTGTTCCGCAACTTGTGTTGTTGGGTATTCCACCTCCGGAAACAACTCTTTCAACTGTTCAAACACTTCTTTGCTGTACGGCACATGCCAACATTTGAGCGACTGGCTCCAGCGAGCATCAGGTATTTGCTTGAGCCGGGCTGTTGTTTCGGCATTGTACGCAAAGTCCACACGTATGCGGAGCTCGTTGTGGTGGGTAATTTTTGATAGTTTCATAGCATATATTAATTAAATAAGGTCAGATATTAAGGAATTATTTTTTTCTCTACTAAGGTTAATCATCAAACCTTATTTTCTGTTTCTTTAACCTTAGTAGAAAGTAAATTTCAAATCCAAGAAAACCTTATTACCTTATTAATGTGTAACTTATAAGGTTGAATATAGAATATACCATTATTTTACTAAGGTTAATTGATTAAAACCTTATTTTTGTATATTCAACCTTAGTAGAAAGAATTCATAAAACCCCACAATCAAACCTTATTTTCTGTTTCTTTAACCTTAGTAGAAAGTAAATTTCAAATCCAATAAAACCTTATTACCTTATTAAGGTGTAACTTATAAGGTTGAATATAGAATATACCATTATTTTACTAAGGTTAATTGATTACAACCTTATTTTGTATATTCAACCTTAGTAGAAAGAATTCATAAAACCCCACAATCAAACCTTATTCTTGGCAAGCCAAGCGGCATAGCCGAGCGAGCTTATTTAATAGGTTGAATGGTTTTTTGATAAAATTGAATAAATGCTTCATACTCTTCTGCAAATGTTTGCTTATGATGATGCACTTTTTGTCCCAAAATATATTTACAAACCCTATCCACATCACCTTTTGAAACAGAAAAAACCGAACACGATTCTTGCCATTGAAAATTTCCAAAACAAAGACCATTATCATTAATAAATTGACTTGAGGAACCGGATACAATATTGGCTAAACGATCTTCATCTATATCAGGTGAACGTGAAACCAAAAAATGAACATGTTCTGGATTAGCATAAATAGCGTATAAATGACAGTTATTATGATTAATAATGCCGGTTATGTATTTTTCTATACGTTGCCTGTTTTGCTCCTGTATTAAAGGTAATCTATGTAAGGTTGTGAAAATAAAATGTGTATACAGATTATTGTATTCAATTTTCATTATGATGCAAGTTAATAAGGTTATAAATATAATTTAAACATTTTTTCTACTAAGGTTAGGAAACAAAATATGGTTTAAATATACGGCACATGCCATGCACCCAGGGTTTTACTCCATCGGGCATCGGGTATTTGTCGTAGCAGAGAAACCAATTCTGCATTATACGGAAAATCAACACGAATGCGTGTTTCGTTTCTATGTATGATTTTTGATGCCTTCATAGCGTATTATCAATTCGCCTCCAAAGATAAAAACAATTTTCTTAATTAACAAGACATTTATTTGTATATTTTAAAAGTTGTAGCGGATTATTTTTTAGAAAGTATAGTATATAATCCGAATTGTTCGCATAAAAGTTACAGAAACCGAATATTGCACTTGAATTGGGTTTTGTAAGGTTACAGAACGTAAAAAATGCAGTTGATATGCTCTCTGTAACATTACAAAACACGAAAATGGCAGTTGAAACGACTTCTGTAATGTTACAGAAACCAATTATTGCACTTGATTTGGTTTTTGTAATGTTACAGAACCCAATTATTGCACTTGAATTGGTTTTTGTAATGTTACAGAACCCAATTCAAGTGTTTTAAACCACTTATGTAACTTTTATCCATTAAACCAACGGCCTTGAAATTAAAAAAACAAAAAGCCCCGAAGAAATAAATCCTTCGGGGCATGGAGAAATCAGTCTGTAATCAGTGATTTATTCCGCTTTTGTTTCGGTAGTACTTGTGGTGTTAGTACTATCTGTGGCAATATCGGCCTTTTTGCGTGTTGCAGATACGTTCACTTCGTTGAAACGCTGTTCAACATTGCGATAAAGCGTATGCCATGCTTCGGTGTCGGCACCATTAGCCAGCCATTTAAGTTCTTCCACGTAAAGTTTTACGGCATTTTCCATTTCCTTTCGGAGACTGGAAGGTGCCACACGAACTGTACTATCGTTTCCACGTCCCAGATACAGATCTTCGTAATCGAGCTGTAACTGTTCAAACTCAGCAAGCATACCGGCAAGAATAATTTTGGTTACTGCCGGAACCAGCTCTGCTTTTTTCAACGCTTCAATAATACGGATAAACTGAACCGACAAATCGGCTATCTTTACACTGGTGAGTCCTCGTCCGTATTTGTTTAATACCTGAAAAACCTTTGCAGCTGCCTGTCGGGTTTCGGGGTCGGGCGATTTGGTCTGACCATTTACATAATCGTACATTTCCAGAAAAAGCTGGTTACGCTGATTGAACAAAAAGCTGATATTCTCAGATAGTTGTTTCGCATCATCGGGCATAATAGCCTGTTGATATCGGTTATTTACTTCTTCTAGCAGTACATATTGTTTACTACTCCTGGCTTCGTCAATGCCTGATTTTACGACGGTGCTAATGATACGTTCACCTAATGCGGCGAGCGATGTGTTGCCAACTCTGCTGGCTTTTGTTTTATAATACATAAATGTTTTTGTTTTTAAAAATTTAAAATAATTAAAGAAAACGAATACCCGAAAGGATATTTTTTTTGTGTTTTTGCCCCCAACCCCCTAAAGGGGGCTTTTGCTGCGATACATCAATCAGTGTCATCGGGCACACCACTCTTTAAGCCCTTTTAGGGGTTTGGGGCGGATTTAATTTTGATGAACTGAATTGATTTTCGCCTTTAGGGCTTGCCTGCATCTGGCAGGGTTAGGAAAAATAATCAGGATGGTATTCGGCTAAGCGAACAGCCAAAGAAGGAATGAAAAATATAGGATGACTGGCTGTTGCATAATCCGAAAAGCAGGGAGAAGAAAGAAAAAATACGGTTGTAAAGCGACACTTTTACGGCACAGATGCTGCTGTGCAACCGTACACGCATTTTGTCGAGAATACCGCGTATTTCATGCGTGATAATAAAATCGAAATCTTCGACGATTTTCCAATCAAGCACAATTTCTTTTGCCCACAAATACTCCAAATCAGCCAATTGCTGTTCTTCCTGCGGAGTCAGAGCTCTCCAGTCTTCAATATAACCATCGAGTGATGTTACATCAGAATAACCGGCCTCTACTGGGTCGGTTTTTGTAATTCGATGTAGTAAATCTCTGAGCATTATTCTTGTTTGTAAAACTGTTTTAAATTACACATACATTTACAATAATCGTGCCAAAACGTTTACAATGTAATATTGTCGTGTAATTGTGAATTGTGGCGGGGGTTTTGCCATATTGACACTCTAAACATGACAAGAATGACTGAAATTTAGTTGAGTTTGCCGAAATCAGGACAGAACATTTAATGACACTTTAATTACATTTTTACAACGAATGAGATAAAATAATAGTTAATATGCCACAATTATCGCATTATTTTGTATAAATACAATAAAACTTATTATATTTGCTCGCTCTATAATTATGTAATAAGTACAATTAATAATTTTATTAGGCATTATACAAGTTATAAGTATCTGATATATTGAATTGTATATTTCAAAGTAAAGAAATGGAACGCTGATATACACGGATTTAGCTGATTAGCACAGATAGAATGTAAATACGGATCAATAAAAGGATTTTATCCCCGATAAATCGGGTCTGATTTAAAGAACTAAGTCTTTATCATTCCGACATGTCGGAATAAAATCCGTTTTAGATCCGTTCTATCAGCGTTTTTCCGCGTTCTATTCTTACAAACAATCAAACTTATATAAACTCTATTAAAGACAAAAGTTATGAAAAAAATTACTACCCTTTTTCTTTTGTTAGCGTTAGTTACGGCAAGTTATGCTCTAACCTTTGTAGATGCAAATGGTATTAGCTACAATACTTTGTCGGCAAGCACAGTTGAAGTTACAAGCAACGGAGGAGCCTATGCCGGAAATATTAGTATCCCGGCTCAGACAACTAATGCAGGTGTAACTTATGATATTGTTTCTATTGGAGATTATGCTTTTTATAATTCTTCGGCTTTACTTTCCATCGTTATTCCTCCAACAGTAACGGGTTTTGGAAAAAATATTTTTGAAAACTGTACAGGATTGACAAACGTAACTCTTCCAATCAATATACCAGAACTTTACGACTACATGTTTTATAACTGTACGAACTTATCAGGCGTTGTAATACCGAATTCTGTAACAAAGATAGGCACTGGAACTTTTGGGAAATGTAAAAGTATTACTGCAATTAATATTCCGGGTTCTGTAATCAGTATTGGTTATACTGCGTTTTATCTTTCCGGTCTTACTTCAATAGTAATTCCAAATTCGGTAACCAATATATATGATCAGGCATTTCAGGAATGTGCTGATTTACTAACCGTAACGCTGTCGGATAATATAACCAGCGTGCCAAGACAAGCCTTCTATTTGTGTAAAAAACTAAACAATGTGGTCATTCCTAACGGCGTGACTGAAATAGGAGGGTACGCATTCTCAACTTGTACCGCTCTTAATACTATTACCATACCAAATTCTGTAACAATTATTGGTCAGGGTGCATTTACCGGCTGTGAAGGTTTCAACACTACAATTCCAATACCCAATTCAGTAAAAACCATCGGTGAATACGCATTTAGCGGATGTATAAATATAACATCCATTACCATACCGGATGGTGTAACTGATTTTAATGGGTATGAATTTAATGGTTGTTCAAATTTGGTTACAGTAAACTTACCAAACTCACTTAAAACGATTGGGTACGAAGATTTTATGGGTTGTACCAGTTTGAAAACATTGATACTACCTCCCAATCTGACATTGATTGGACAAGGTGCTTTCGAGAACTGCTCGTCGTTGACAAATTTGAATTTACCGGTTACTCTGAAAAGCTTAAGAGATAGAGCATTTAAAAGTTGTGTCAAATTAACTTCAATGACTGTACCCGAAGGTGTAACCCAACTAGGTTCGGAAGCTTTTAGTAATTGTTCCGCTATAACTAACGTTACTTTGCCAAAAACGCTTACCGAAATTGGTGGCGATGCCTTCTACAACTGTATCAACCTGAATAAAATTGTTATTCCTGAAAATGTAACTTATATAGGCTCAAGAGCTTTCAATAACTGTTCGTCGCTTACTGAGATAAGAATTCCTTCAAAAGTGACTCAAATCAGGGAATATACATTTTGGGATTGTAATAATTTAATACGTTTTTATATTAATGTAGATAATCCATCCAAAATAACGTTAGGCCCGGACATTTTTAAAACAATTATTGGTTATGATAATCTTTTCCCTTTCCCCAAATGTACCTTATACGTCCCCAAAGGAACAAAAGCGCTATATTCAGTTGCCGACCAATGGAGTAATTTTATCAAAATAGTAGAAAATGCTCCCAAAAAATTCAATGCAATACAAAGTCAATTGTACGATAATATGGTTGAATTAGATTACGATAGCTATTTTAATACCTATAGTGATTTTGATTTTGCAACAATTGCACTGTTTTTTGATATCAAAACCGCTATTCCTACTATTAGCAATGAACCAATCAAATTCATCTCCGATAAGGATAATCAATCACTGCTGATAACAGGTATGGATGGAAATACCAAAATTACGGTAATGGATACAAATGGTCGCATAGTGATAACCAAATCTGTTAGTGTCGGCGAAAGAGTTTCATTAGCCTATCTTCCCAAATCGGTTTATCTTGTAAAAATTACCGGTGAGAAAAATAGCTTTATACAAAAGATAATTAAAGAATAATTCCTGATTACTCAATTTTAAAAAAGCGGTAAATTAAATTTATCGCTTTTTTTATCATTACAAAGCATCTTTACACAATCCAGAAGCAATCGAAAGGTTAAATATATAATTTTTTTATTCGTTTTAAATCCAAACTTGATGTTCGTTGCGTCTAATTAGAAAACAAACATTATTTTTACACTTAAAACATTTACGATTATGAAACGAATTGGATTATTTTTATTGGCTTTGACATTATTAGTTGGAGCAAATGCAGCAGCTTCTACTATCGATATGGATAGTTTGAAAGACGAAATTGTGAAAACTTCGAACGAAATTCACCAGCAAAAGAAAGACTCGATTATTCTGTCGAAACTTTCTCCAAATCAACTTCTTGAAATGAAAAAAGGAGAACAGGAAGTTGAAAAACAAAAAATTGAAGCCGAAAGACATGCTGAAATGCCTTTACCAAGCTTTATTATTTTTCTGATTTGTGCTTTGCCATTTCTGTTTGCCGGAACAATTATCGTGGTGAACGTGCGTCACAAAAACATTGAATCGAAACGCAAGTACGATTTGTACACTAAATCGCTTGAAATGGGACAAACCATTCCCGAAAATTTCTTTGACGAACCGAAAAAGGCAAACCCGGCTTCGAATCTCAAACGCGGTATTCTGTGGTTGGCTGTTGGTTTGGCATTAGTGGTTTCGTTTTTGGTACTTCACGAACACGATGGTTTGATTTTGGGAATCGTTCCTGCCTTTGTAGGACTTGGTTATCTTCTGGTACATTTTCTGGATAAACCGAAATCAGATTCAATCGCTGAATAACAATGAGCAACACGGATGATATCCGCTGGGTCACTCAGGTTGCATTGCTTGGCGACAAAAACGCTTTCGATAAACTAACCTGCAAATACCAATCGCCTATCCGTCGGTTCTTTCTGAACCTGACGGCGGGCGATGGCCCGTTGAGCGACGATTTGGCACAGGAAACCTTTATCAAAGCATACCTTAATATCACTGCATTCAAAGGTATTTCGGGATTTTCCACCTGGCTGTATCGCATTGCCTACAATGTGTATTACGACTCAGTGAGGGCTCATAAGAAATATGCCGATATAAACGAATGGGAAATTGACAGCCAGCATCAAACTCAAAACGAATTCTCGGCTGAGAAAATGGATATTTACCGGGCATTAAGATTGCTTCGTAAAGAAGAACAAACTGCCGTGTTGTTGTTTTATATGGAAGACAAAACACATCCCGAAATTGCCAAAATAATGAATTGTCCACTCGGAACAGTGAAAACATACATTCTGAAAGGAAAAGAAAAACTATCTTTGTACCTCACAAACGCAGGATATGGAAACTAACGACAAACTGCTGAAAGACTTTTTCAGTGAAAACAAAAAGGAAATAGCCGATAACGGATTTTCGAACCGTGTGATGCAAAACTTACCCGAAACTGCCGACCGCAGCTGGATAGTGTGGGTTTTTGCTGCCATCGGTATGGCCATCTCTATCTACTTCGGATTGACAAGCGGATTGTTAGAACATGCATTTTCAATATTCTTTAAAACAGTGCCTTATTATTATCTGATAGCAGGTATTGCCTGCTTTCCATTGCTGGGTACGGCAGGTTATTATTTGTCACAAAACAAGAGTTATGCATTTTGATGTACCATATTAGTAAAATTTTATCCCGAATAAACCCTTCACTATTAAACAAGGAGACTTACTTCTTATTTTACTCTAGGCAATGAGTATTGCGCAAAACATTGACAAGCCGAAATAAAACCTAAGTAGAGGATGTGTTTCATAAATGTTGGGAAATCTCCTTTATTTCAAATGCCAAAATTGTATTTTTATTCAATACTCTGATAGATAGATTTTTATTCATAAATCTGACGTAGTTTGGCTGTATTATTATGCAGAACTTATTGTTATAATAGTCAAAAACCTTCTGTTGCTACAAATATTCCTTGTTTTGTAGCAATTTTTGGAGTTTTAAATGAATAAAATTCGTAGTTTTGCAATCAAATTTTGATACAGCAATCAAATTATATGCAATTCCGGGTATTTTTTCTGAATTTATTGCTCAGCATTATGTTGCTCAGTTGTTCACTCATGCCTAATGAGATGAAAACAGCTCAGAAAATAATGGACTCGAACCCCGATTCGGCACTCCATATTCTCCAGCACATGCACCCCAATCTCTCTCTCCCCGATGCAGATCGCGCATTATATGGAATCCTTCTTTTTCAGGCATTAGACAAAAACGAGAAACCTCTCCAACCTGATTCTGCTATAAACTTTTCGGTAAACTACTATCAAAATACAAATGATAAACCACATTTAGCCTTAGCTTATTATTACAAGGCTCGTTTATATAAACTTGGTCAGCATTTTGATCAGGCAACAATACTATATTTAAGGCTATTAGATATTGTTCATGAAAATAATAATTTAGAATTATTAGGTAAGATATATTCTGATTTAGGTGATATTTGTGTTTTACAAGGCGATTTTAAAAATGCTCTTACCAAACATCAAATTTCATACAATTATTTTAATGAAATTGGAGATATCATAAGTGCAAACAATAAACTTCTGGATATTGGTAAAGCTTATCGTTTGATAAAAGATTATAAATCTGCCAGATCTTTTTTCAATAAATTATTACTCTTAAGTCATGATTCTATTATTCATGGTTCAGTTTATCAGGAATTAGGAATCAATTTCTATAATATCAAAGACCACGATTCGGCAGAGTATTTTCTCCGAAAGAGTTTAAATTATCCATACAAAGGAACTAACTATTCTATTAGAAATTACGTTTTAGCTGACTTATATTTTGATTTAAATAAATTTGATTCAGCAACTGCTTATGCTTTAAATTCACTTAAATATTCCGGGAATTTTGTAACAAGAAGAGAATGTTATAGAATTTTGGTCAACTCAAGATACAGCTTGGGTGATTTAAATCACATGGCAATGTATATGACTAAATACCAGGATTATACAGATTCAGTACGTAGAGTCGAGAATCAAACCAAAACATCTGTTTTGGAAGATCTTCACCAATCCAGTGGTGCTGTGAGCAAAACCAAACAATTCATGCTTATTTTGGCAGTTTTAATTATCATTATTACAGTGCTTAGTCTTTCCATCGTTTTTACTTTACGAAACAGGAATCGAAAAAAACAATTAAAACTCGAAAAAACAGAAGAAAAACTAACTGAGAAGCAGCTTTTTCTGAAAGACAGTCTGATTCAGAAGTTAAATGAAAACAGGTTGATACATGCCCATGACTTTAAAAAAGCTAATTTGCAGGAACGAGAGCTTATTAGTAAAGAGATATTTAACAAAACACTTCATCTTGACAATTGGGAAGTCTTTAAAAAATTGATGGACAAAACATTTAATAGCCTTGTTACAGAATTGGAAACATTAAGTCCTGACATGAATCACAAAGAAATTGGTTGGTGTTGTTTGTTTTTATTGGATATCCCTACGAATGAAATTATCATTCTCCTTAATTGTCAACAACGGAGTTTGTACAAGATGAAACAACGTATAACTCAAAAACTCCGGCTCACCACTACAACCGAAATGGAACAATTACTCATCCATTTATCGGAAGACAAATAATTCATCATTTTTTACCTTTACTTTAAACTTACTGTCTGAAATCGGGTTAAAATTAACCCTTGATTTGCATTCAATTTTTCTTGTCGCACTTTTTCCTGTTTGCGTGCGTGTAAAGTGCTACAAATCAATTATATAAAAAATGACTTGTCGCACTTTTTTTCCCCGTAAAATTTGGGAGTTTGTTTAGTCGTGCCTAACTTAGCAACTTGAAGAAGTACACTTTGTACTTCAATAAATTATTATGTTCAACTCTCAAAAATTATTTTTATGAAAAAGTTTAAATTTTCAGGTCTTTTCATTTTGCTTTTATGTGTTTTTTCAAATCAGGTTGCTTTTAGCGCAATTATTATTCGGAAAGATGACCCGGGCACTGGCACTGCAGGTACTTCAACTATTACTAAAGCAAGAACAGTTTTAACGACGACTTCCTTTGCAAGTAACATTCCTGTACTTGCAGATATTGTTGACGATGAATTAATTGTTGACTTTACTTCATCTGTTGGAACAGCTTACGTTTCAGTTGTGGATCATAGTGGAAATGTGATTTATCAAACTGTGATTGACACGTTAAGTAGTTCTGAAGTGGTTATTCCTGTGGATGACTTAAGCAACGGAAAATACTCAGTGAAAATTTCGTATGGTATAACTAAACTTACCGGAGATTTTCAGTTGTAATTTATTGTTACGGAGCGGATTAATTTCCGCTCCGTATTTTTCTGAAAACTAATAATTACCAGATACAAGTATTGTATGCGAACGTTTATAAAGGCTAAGTTTAAGAAAAATCCCCTATCAATGGATCCAAATGATTTTTATGCACAGGTTGTTTTGTCTGGGAAATTCGGAGTTTTGGAAATAATTGATGCTGTTCTTGCTGAAAACACATCTGTAAATAAAGATGTGGCAATTGAAATTATTAGTGCGTTTAATAAAAAAATTGTTGAGTTGGTAGTTTCAGGTAATCAAGTGAATTCTGGTTTGGTTACTGTCACTCCAATCATAAAAGGATCGTTGAATAACAAAATGTGGAATCCTCTTGTAAACAGGGTTGATGCAAATATATCACAAGGATTAGAATTGAGTCGGGCGTTGATTGAAACCAATATAGAGTTACAAGAAGAACATGGGGGAATAAGAGAAGTAATAGATCAGACAATAAACATTACAGATAAGAAATTAATAGAAAAAAATAATTCAGAGTTGGACATGTTGAATATTAATTCGCAAAAAGAACCACCTTGCGGAATAGCTTTCAGAAGATGGCTTCATAATTCATAGTTAAAATACAAACAAATCAGAGAGAACATAATAAATTATGATTTGGTATTATAAGTTTTATTTTGAGCTTGTAATACAAAGGAGCATCGGTTCGTGAGAATTAGTGCTCTTTTTTTTTTGATTAATCTTAATATTTTGTTGATGTCAAAAATTAAAGCTATAATATCAAAATTCATCTATGTTGTTGATTCTTCAATAAATATCTTTGTCAAATTAATTTTCAAAACAATATTATATCATGAAAGAACAACAAATTAATCAGGAGTTTGACTATGCAAAAGCACGTTATGCAGATTTAGGCATAGATGTGGAAAAAGCTATAAATGAATTAGACAAATTATCTATTTCACTGCATTGCTGGCAAGCTGACGATGTAACCGGATTTGAAAACGGTGATGGTGAACTAACCGGCGGTATACAGGCTACAG
This sequence comes from uncultured Bacteroidales bacterium, assembly GCA_903830915.1. Lineage (GTDB taxonomy): Bacteria > Bacteroidota > Bacteroidia > Bacteroidales > Paludibacteraceae > Paludibacter. The sequence continues at coordinate 8,209 of CAIKVR010000171.1, read as the reverse complement.
GAAACTATCCCGGAAAAGCCCGTTCAATTACAGAATTACGTGCTGATATAGACAAAGCAATGTCATTACTACCCGGTAAACACCGTGTAAACATTCACGCTTTTTATGGCGATTTTAAAGGCGAATCAGTTGATCGTAACCAAATTGAACCAAAGCATTTCCAAAGCTGGATTGATTGGGCGAAAGAAAAAGGTTACGGTTTAGATTTCAACTGTACTTGTTTTTCACACGAAAAATCGGCAGATGGTTTCACACTTTCTCACCGTGATCCTGCTATTCGTCAATTCTGGATTGAACACGTAATCCGCAGTCGTAAAATTGCAGAAGAAATGGGACGTCAGTTAGGCACCAAATGTATTCACAATATATGGATTCCGGACGGTTCAAAAGATTTGACTGTTGACCGTTTGCTTTATCGTCAGAATTTGAAAGACTCATTAGACAAGATTTTCGAATATAAAACTAATGATGAATACATGCTCGACAGCATCGAATGTAAACTGTTCGGTATTGGTAGCGAGAGTTATGTGGTTGGTTCACATGAATTTTATATGGGTTATGGCGTTGCTAACAACAAAATGATTACACTTGATTCAGGTCACTTCCATCCAACCGAAGTTATATCAGATAAAATTTCTTCATTGTTACTTTTTGCTCCCGAAATCATGCTTCATGTAAGTCGTGGTGTACGTTGGGACAGTGACCATGTTGTGATTTTGAGCGACGAATTACAAGCTCTTACTCAGGAAATTATTCGTGCCAATGCGTTGGATCGCGTTCATGTTGGACTGGATTACTTCGATGCTTCAATCAACCGTATTGGTGCTTATGTTATTGGTGTACGCGCTGCTCAAAAAGCATTGTTGCAAGCATTGTTGGAACCTATAGCACAATTGCGTACCTTTGAGGCCAACGGACAAAATTTCGAGCGTCTGGCTTTGCTCGAAGAAGCAAAAGCATTGCCATGGGCAGCTGTTTACAACAAGTATTGTCAGTCCAAGGGTGTCATTGCCGGCGAAGCTTATATTACTGATATTCAGAAATACGAAGTTGATGTAACTTCAAAAAGATAATAATTTAAAGTTTACTTAAAAATCTAAAATTTATGAATGCATTATTTGGTATTATTTTTCACGCCCTAGGTGGCGGAGCCTCGGGAAGCTGGTATATGCCCTACAATTGGGTGAAAAAATGGCGCTGGGAAGTTTATTGGATTATCGGAGGACTTTTCTCGTGGTTGATTATGCCATTTCTTGCTGTCCTATTGACAATTCCTGATTGGCAGGGGATTTTACATGCTACTTCAGGAAACATTTTACGTAATACCTATATAATGGGTTTACTTTGGGGAATTGGAGGACTAACTTATGGACTCGCTATTCGCTACCTTGGTATGTCGCTTGGTAATTCTGTACTGCTGGGTATTACTTCTATTGTTGGTTCACTTGGATTGCCAATTCTACGAAATGTACCCGGAATTGCTGAATTAATTCCTAACGGACTGTCATTCACCGATTTGTTTAGTACTACAGGCGGACGAATTGTATTACTCGGTATCCTAATTTTGCTAGTAGGAATTATTCTGAGTGGAACTGCCGGAATTCGAAAGGATCATGACCTGGGCAAAAATAAAGAGGGAGTTAATAGTGAATTTAAACTTTCAAAAGGATTACTGATTGCTATTGTTTCAGGTGTTTTAAGCGCATTTTTCAGTTTTGGAATCGATGCTGGTAAAGAAATGTCTGGCATTGCCAGGTCGTTGGCTGTAGAACAGCACTATTCTTTTATAACCCAAACAGGAACAGGCTTCAAATACCTCTTCGAAAACAATATTATCTTCTTTGTAATTCTCTGGGGAGGTCTCACCACAAATCTGATATGGTCCTTAGGTCTGATTTTTAAAAACAAAACAGGTGGTGACTTGGTTGACAAAAAAACGCCACTTTTGAGCAACTACCTTTTTTGTGCGTTGGCCGGAACTACCTGGTTTCTGCAATTCTTTTTCTATGGAATGGGTGAGACCAAAATCGGTAATGGTGCCAGTTCGTGGACACTTCACATGGCTACCATCATTTTAACGGCAAATCTGTGGGGTTTCTACCGAAAGGAATGGAAAGGTGTTTCTAAAAAAACCAATAATATGATACTTTTAGGTATTGGAGCAATTCTTTTGTCAGTTATAATTATTGGTGTCGCCAAATGGTTATATCCCGAATTGAACGCCCTCGGATAATTTAATTTATAGCTGTTTTGTATTATTAACTCAATGATTATAAATAATTTTTAAGAAGGAGATGCTGGAAAGTGTCTCCTTTTTTATTGAAACTGTACGAAAGAATCATTTTTTCTTTATCTTTGTAATTCAATCAGTTAGTTGACCTGTAAATAATTATACATACATGAGCAGCAAAGAATTAGATTCAAATCTAAATTATCTTGTCACCTCCGAGGTAGACGAATTGTGGGGTTTGACTGTTACAACGGTTGGTCATCAAAAAATCTGCGAGCACGAATCATATCCTCCAAAAAATCACCCACTTGAATACTATTTTAATGTTGATAAAGGGCGGGTTCTGAATGAATACCAACTTCTGTACATTACTGACGGCAATGGGATTTTTACATTCGGATCTTCCAAACAATCCTGTTTTATCAGCGAAGGTAAAATGTTTTTCCTGATGCCCGGTGTATGGCATACATACAAACCAATAGAAAATTCAGGTTGGAACGAATACTGGATTGGATTCAAAGGAGAAATAATTCAAAAAATTGTAGACGAAGGATTTTTCTTAAACCGCGCACCGGTTTTCAATATCGGTCTGAATGAACGTATCATTGATTTATATATAAAAGCCATAGAAATAGCCCGTGAAGAACGTGCCGGATATCAGCAAGCACTTTCAGGCATTGTTATGCACATTTTGGGACTCATGTATTATCGCGATAAAACCCGTGATTTTGAAGACGAGGAGCTTATCAAAAAAATCAACAAGGCCAAGGTAATTATGCGCGAATCAATTTACAAAAGTCTGACCGCTGAGGATATTGCCAAACAACTAAATATTAGCTATTCAGGCTTCAGAAGGGCTTTCAAAGAATTTACCGGAACATCACCTTCTCAATTTATGCTTGAGTTGAAACTTAATGAAGCAAAACTTATGCTCTCGACAACCAACCTCTCGGTTAAAGAAATATCCTACAGTCTAAACTTTGATAATCCCGATTATTTCCCGATTTTTTTTAAAAAAAGAACGGGTCAAACACCCGAAGAATATCGAACATAACCAAAATTCAGGTTGTCTGAGTTCACAAATATTTTCTACCTTTAGCACAATATCATTAAATATATTGTTTTCTAACGAATTATCTGTTGTAAAACATAATATTCAATGAATCATATTCAAAAAACAAGTGTTTAATTTACACTTGTAACTCTGCGCTAACTTAAGTTACTTTATAAACCTAGTAATCAATATCTTAATTATCTTACAAAATTCTTATGATTGCAGCATTTTATCAAAATAAAGACAAGCATTACGTTGCTGTTGACTGCATTATTATGGGATTCAGAGATAATGAATTGCATATACTGATTGCAAAACGTCCATTTGAGCCATTGCTGGGGGGCTGGTCGCTGATGGGTGGTTTTGTAAATGAATTCGAAAGCATAAATGATGCTGCCAAAAGGGTTTTGGATGAGTTTACGGGTATTGAAGATATTTACATGGAGCAGGTTGGGGCTTTTGGTGATGTCAATCGCGATTTGGTGCGTGTAATTTCAATCGCCTATTATGCTTTGGTTGATATTGAAAAATTTGACACCTCACTGGCCGAAAAATACGATGCCAGATGGGCAAAAATCACTCAGCTTCCGGAACTTATTTTTGACCATTCGCTGATGGTGAAAAATACGCTGAATTTGCTTCAGCGTCGGGCGGCTGTAAAACCAATCGGGTTCAATTTGCTGCAGGAACAGTTTACGTTACCAACTTTACAGAGTTTGTACGAGTCTATTTATCAGGAAGCTATAGATAAACGAAATTTTAGAAAAAAGATTCTGGCAATGGATATCCTTGAAAAACTGGATGAAAAAGATAAGAGTTCTTCCCGAAAAGGAGCTTTTTATTACAGATTTATTAAAGAGAAATACGATCAACTTATTCAGCAGGGACTCCACTTTTCAATTTGATATTTTTTAATCTGATAAGTGTATTTACTACCCTTATTTACAATTAATTTATAAATAGATATGTTAGAAGCATTAAAAGAAGAAGTATTTCAAGCCAATCTGGATTTGGTGAAACATGGATTAGTGATTTTTACCTGGGGAAATGTGAGTGCGATAGATCGTGCTACCGGATTGGTGGTTATCAAACCTTCGGGCGTATCGTACGAAGACATGAAAGCTGAAGATATGGTAGTGATTGATTTGGATGGCAAAGTGATAGAAGGAAAACTGAAGCCATCGTCGGACACCGCCACTCACTTGGTATTCTACAGAGCATTTCCAAACATTGGCGGGGTGGTTCATACCCACTCTACTTACGCGACCGCATGGGCACAAGCCGGTTGTGATATACCAAACATTGGAACAACTCATGCCGACTATTTCAGCGATGGCATTCCCTGCACACGCGATATGACCCAAGCTGAAGTAGAAGGCGAATATGAACTGGAAACCGGAAACGTGGTGGTTGAAAGATTCGGCGGATTAAACCCTGACTTTATTCCGGGTGTGTTGGTGAAAAATCACGGTCCTTTTTCGTGGGGTAAAAATGCACACGACGCTGTTCACAATGCAGTGGTAATGGAACAAGTGGGTAAAATGGCGTATATCGCTTATGGTGTAAATCCAAATCTGACCATGAATCCACACCTTATCAAAAAACATTTTTATCGCAAACACGGACCTGGAGCATATTACGGTCAGTGATCAGTCGACAATTTAATTTATAATTCAAATCAGGAATAAATAAAAATGAAAAAACTTTTTCTTGCCACTATGCTGTTAGGTTTGTTCAATTTATCAGCCCAAACCGGCACTTCCAAAATTACAATTCATGCCGATCAGGGCAAAAATGTCATTAATAAAGAGATTTACGGTCAGTTTGCCGAGCATTTGGGAACCTGTATTTATGGTGGTATCTGGGTAGGTGAAAATTCGCCAATTCCGAATACAAAAGGTTATCGAAACGACGTGTTGAATGCATTGAAGGAACTTCAGATTCCGGTATTGCGCTGGCCGGGTGGCTGTTTTGCCGACGAATATCACTGGATGGATGGTATTGGTCCACGTGAAAAACGTCCTAAAATGGTAAACAACAATTGGGGTGGAGTAGTAGAAGACAACAGTTTCGGAACAAATGAATTCTTTAATTTGTGCGAAATATTGGGTTGTGAGCCTTACCTGAGTGGAAACGTAGGTAGCGGAACGGTAGAAGAGCTGGCAAAATGGGTAGAATATATTACCTCCGAAGGCGACAGCCCGATGGCAAATCTTCGTCGTCAGAATGGTCGTGAAAAACCATGGAAATTGAAATATCTGGGTGTTGGTAACGAGAGCTGGGGTTGCGGTGGAAGCATGACACCTGATTATTATTCTGACTTATTCCGACGTTATTCAACTTATTGCCGCGAGTATGATGGCAATAAACTCTATAAAATTGCCAGTGGTGCCAGCGATTACGATTTTAACTGGACTGAAACGCTGATGAAACATGTGGGTGATCGGATGAAAGGGCTCTCATTGCATTACTATACCTGCAAAGGTTGGAGTGGAAGCAAAGGTTCTGCTACTAAATTTGACAAATCGGAATACCTTTGGACTATGGGTAAATGTGTTGAAATTGAAGATGTTGTCAAAAAACACATTGCCATCATGGACAAATACGATGCAAAGCGAAAAGTAGGTTTATTGGTGGATGAATGGGGAACATGGTGGGATCAGGAACCCGGTTCACATCCCGGATTTTTGTATCAGCAAAACACCATGCGCGATGCTTTTGTGGCGGCATTGACACTGAATATTTTCAACAAATACACCGAACGTGTGAAAATGGCTAACATTGCTCAGGTAGTAAATGTATTACAGGCAATGATTCTGACCAATGATTCAAAAATGGTATTAACTCCAACCTACCACGTTTTCAACATGTACAAGGTTCACATGGGTGCAACCAATTTACCTCTTGAAATTCAGTCTGATTCATTGGTTTACAATAACAGAAAAGTTGCATCAGTAAGTGCTTCGGCCTCGAAAGATGCAAAAGGTTTGATTCATATTACATTGGCAAATATTGACACTGACAAGGATCAGAAAATTGTAATTGACCTGCCAAATCTGAATGTTTCTAAAGTTTCGGGAACGATTCTTACGGCTAAAAGCATTGATTCATACAATACTTTCGACAATTCGAAAGTAGTAGTACCGGCAGTTTTCAAAGATACAAAGCTTAGTAAAACCGGTCTGACAGTTACAGTTCCGGCTAAAGCAATCATTTCATTGGAATTATTTTAAACAACATAAAAAACTAACAAATAAAAATTAATTATCATGGCATTCAAAGATTTAGAAGTATGGTTTATCACCGGAGCACAGTTACTTTACGGTGGTGATGCAGTAGTGAGCGTAGATGCACACTCAAACGAAATGGTAGCAGGATTAAACGCTTCTGGCAACCTTCCGGTAAAAGTTGTTTACAAAGGAACAGCTAATTCTTCTTCAGAAATTTCTGAAATTATGCGTGCAGCTAATGGCGATACAAAATGTGTCGGTATGATTACCTGGATGCACACTTTCTCTCCTGCTAAAATGTGGATTCATGGTTTGATGGACTTCAAAAAACCATTGTTGCACCTTCACACACAATTCAACCAACAAATCCCATGGTCGGAAATCGACATGGATTATATGAACCTGAACCAATCGGCTCACGGTGACCGTGAATTCGGTTTCATCACAAGCCGCTTGCGCAAACCACGCAAAATCGTTGTAGGCTACTGGAAAGACAAATCAACTCACGACAAAATTTCAGGCTGGATGCGCGTTTGTGCTGCTCAGGCTGATGCTCAGGACATGTTGATTATCCGTTTTGGTGACAACATGAACAACGTGGCTGTAACCGATGGTGATAAAGTAGAAGCTGAAATCCGCCTGGGTTACCACGTAGACAATGCACCTATTGCCTTATTAGTTCCTTTTGTAAATGCAGTTACCGAAGCTGAAATCGATGCTTTGATTGCAGTATACGAAAAATTGTATGATTTTGCTGATGACTGTAAGAAAGGTGCTGAAAAACACATTTCAGTTCGTCAGGCCGCTGCTCAGGAAATCAGTCTTCGTCGCTTTTTGGAATCTAAAGGCGCTAAAGCATTCACTACCAGCTTCAACGAGTTGGAAGGCATGTCTCAATTGATGGGATTTGCTTCACAACGTTTGATGGCTGAAGGTTATGGCTTCGGTGCTGAAGGCGACTGGAAAACTGCTGCTCTTTGCCGCACTATGTGGGTAATGGCCGAAGGTCTTCCCGGTGGATGTTCTTTCCTTGAAGATTATGTATTGAACTTCGACGGCGCTAACAGCTCTATCCTTCAATCACACATGTTGGAAATCAACCCTGAAATCGCCGGTAATAAACCACGTATCGAAGTTCACTTCTTAGGAATTGGCGACGCAGGCGTTTGTGCCCGATTGATCTTCCAGGCTCACGAAGGTTCAGGTATCGCCACTACTATCGTGGATATGGGTAACCGTTTCCGTATGATTGTAAACGAAGTAGAAGTTATCAAACCTGAGGCATTGCCTAAACTTCCGGTTGCTTGTGCATTGTGGATTCCACAACCAAACATCGAAGTTGGTGCAGGTGCATGGATTACTGCCGGTGGTACTCACCACTCAAGCTTTTCTTTCTCTATCACTACCGAAATGATGGAAGACTATGCTGAAATCCTTGACATCGAAATGTTGATTATCGACAAAGATACCAACATCCGCAATTTCAAACAAGACATCCGTAATAACGAAGTCTATTACATGTTGAACAAAGCACTTAGATAAAAACTAGTAGGTAGTTTATAGTAGGTAGTTGGCAGTAAAGATATAGCCGACTGCCAACTGCCGACTGCCGACTGAAAACTACACAGTAAAATGAAATACGTTATAGGTTTAGATTATGGAAGCGACTCAGCCCGCGCGGTGATAGTAAACGCC
>CAIKVR010000170.1 GCA_903830915.1 uncultured Bacteroidales bacterium | reverse complement strand
GGAGTTGCATCCATTCCTTTTGTATTCAATTCTTCCCTGAAATTTTCCAACTTAATTCCGGCACGGTCGAACAGCATTTTTTTACTGGACGCAATACCCACCACATTGAGTTTCAGACCATTTTGTGACATCAATTTTTGTTGTTGTTTCTTGATTTGGTCGAGCAGGCTGCTTCCAACCGTTCCAACTCCAACAACAAATATGTTTAGCACCTGATATTCAGACAGGAAGAACGAATCATGAATAACGTTCAATGCTTTGCGCAGCGATTTACGGTCGGTTACAAACGAAATGTTGGTTTCGGAAGCACCTTGCGCACAAGCCACCACATTTATTCCGTTTTTACCCAACGTGCCGAAAAGTTTACCTGCAATACCCGGCGTACGTTTCATATTATCTCCCACAATGGCCACAGTAGCCAAATCATCTTCAGAGAATATATTATCAATTTCACCCAATGCAATTTCACCGGCAAATTCTTCACGCAACACTTTGACGGCTAATTCACTGTCAGCATTCCGAACACCAATAGAAGTGGTATTTTCCGACGAAGCCTGCGAAACAAGGAACACGCTGATTCCATTTTTTGCCAAAATGCGGAAAATTCGGTAGTTTACTCCAATAACGCCAACCATACCCAACCCTTGAATAGTAATCAGTGACGTATCGTTTATCGAAGAAATTCCTTTAATTGCTTTTGAAACTTCACCTACTTTTTCGTTCGAAATGTAAGTTCCGGCTACTTGAGGATTGAAAGTATTTTTAATTACTACGGGAATATTTTTATGAAAAACGGGGAAAATTGTAGGAGGATAAATTACTTTTGCACCAAAATTGCAAAGTTCCATGGCTTCGCTAAAGCTCAGTTTCTCAATTACGTACGTGTTACTAATGATGCGCGGATCGGCAGTCATAAAACCATCCACATCCGTCCATATTTCCAATAATCTTGCGTTAAGTGCAGCAGCCAGAATAGCAGCAGTATAATCAGAACCACCCCGACCGAGATTGGTTACAAAATTTGTTTTGCTGTCGGTAGATATAAAACCACCGCAAACACATATCTGTGGCGTGGTTTTAAATTTTTCAATAATTAATGCGTTTGTTTTTTCAAAATCGACAATGTGTTTGTCAAACTGATTGTTGGTTTTAATCACACTTTTTGCATCCAGATGAATAGCTGCGTTTATGGCATTTGCAACAATAATTGACGAAATACTTTCGCCGTAACTAACGATAGTATCAATGATTTTGGCAGAAGAATCTTTAATCAAATAAATTCCACGCAGGATATTAGATAAATCGCCGAACTGAATTTTGACTAATTCGATTACCTGCTCGGTTTTTTCGGGCAATACCACTGCCTCAATCATTTCCAAATGGCGCGAAAGCATGCTCTGATATTCGGAAAGATAAGCATCATCGCCTTCGGAAGCAAGTTTCGATACTTTATATAGTTGGTCTGTAACACCCGAAAGTGCCGAAACAACAACAATTACAGGCTCACTCTGTGCCTCTACAATTTCTTTTACGTTTAAAATGCCTTTGACAGAACCTACGGATGTTCCGCCGAATTTTAATACCTTCATCCCAATGAGTAATAATAGTTTTTATCTCTTGTTTTACAATCATGCAAAATTAGCGTTTTTCCCCGAATAAAAGCCACTTTTAAAGCAATTTCATAAAAAACTGTTGCATCATAGCGAAAATTGAACTACTTTTGCAACTCAATTTTTGAAACATAGTAACAATTCTTAATTGTGAATTGTAAATTATGAATTCTCAATTAAAATTGGTCTGGTAGCTCAGCTGGATAGAGCAACAGCCTTCTAAGCTGTGGGTCTCGGGTTCGAATCCCGACCGGATCACTTCTGATAATCAAGTACTTAAGGCGATTGTAAGTTAAATACAGTCGCTTTTTTTGTGCAGAAAAATCACGAAAAACACGAAAAAGTGTGCAAATTTGGCCTATTGGTTTACAAATAGTTTACAAATTCTTAAAATTTCAGATTATGATCAACTTCGAACCGTGTATTCGTAATTTTAAAAGTAATGGCTTTGCTCAGGTGTATATTCGTGCAATTAAGGTAAAGGAGGTACAATATATTTCAACTCCTTATGCAGTAACCAGCAGTCAGGTAGAAAAAAATAAGGTGACAGATTATGGCATTATAGCTGAAGTAGCACCAATAATAAAAGACTACTACAATAAACTGAACAATGTATATTATGAGAACTGGACATTAAAGGAAGTTCTTGAGTTTCTATCCAGAGATAGCGATGATATATCATTTACGAGATTCTATAAAGAATTCACCAATGAAATGATTCGAAATGGAAGACAAAACCCTGCCGACAATTATATTAGTGCTATCAATTCTCTTGTGAAATTCACAAAGAAAAAAGAACTAACCTTTTCAGATATTAATTCTAAGACAATAAATGCCTGGATAAAAAGTCTTGAAAAGACTAATCGAGCTAAAAACAGTTACCCAAACTGTATTGCAACTGTATTTAAAACCGGACTCCTTGAGTATAATGATTATGACAGGGATATAATACGAATAAAACATCAACCATTTATGCGGGTTGAAATCCCCAAAGCTGAAAAGGGTAAGAAGAAAGCTGTGTCAGTTGAAATTTTGAACGAATTATTTTCAACTGACATTTCCAAGGCATCACGGAAAGTGACTGCTCCATTGGCTAAAGATGTAGCGTTGCTTTCATTTTGTATGGCAGGTATGAATACTGCCGATTTATATTTTATGAAAAAAGAGAATCTAAAGAAATGGAAGTTGAGCTATAATCGACATAAGACAGAAACAGAAAGAGATGATCATGCTTATATTGAAATTACAGTTCCTGAAATGATTCGTCCCTTGTTTGAAAAATATAAAGGGAAAAAGGAACTCTTCAATTTTTCTGAAATGTACAAGAATAACGATGACTTCAATAAATACGTCAACAAAGGATTGAAGGATTTGTGCAAAATTGCTGAAGTGGAAGATGTGTCAACCTATACTTTCCGACATTCCTGGGCTACCATCGCCCAAAATGAATGTGGTGCTTCCACGGAACAAGTTGGATTTGCGTTAAACCACGCCTCTGCTCACCGAGTTACCGAGGGTTACATCAAAAAGAGTTTTTCGCCAATTGACATTTTGAACGAAAAAGTAATAAATTGTGTTTTTGGAGAAAACAAACTATGAGGATACCAAGTTGATTTTTTTTGTCACATTTGTTACATCCTTACAACTGTATCACTATCAGCTATTTAATGTGTAACAAAAGGTGTAACAAACTTCTCTTAAGCTGTAACAAAAAACTTTCTATAACCCAATATAATCTATTTTTCAATTATGTATCAGAAAAATAATATTTCTACTACATAATCCAAAATAAATGGGATGATCCTTTTAACTGTAAACTAAGTCAACAATCACAATATTTTGGGGGTGGTGCTAAAATGGAATTACGATTTAAAACATAATCATCATCTTAAAGTTCCAAACATTTCCACCAATAATAAAAAGCTTCACGATTGGTTCTCTTCAGCTTATTCAGAAAATTGTAATCGGGATTAGAGATTATCCATTCTGTCATATTGACTTTTTCATCAAATAAAACGAATGATTCTGACTTGTTTTTGGAAATTGATTGGGTGAAATACGCTACTTTAGCCGATGCCGCAATAGCTTCTTCGATTCGAAAGAAACCTTTCATAAGGTAGCCAGAAAAACGTTTTAAACCATTAGAAAGATCATTGAATTGTAATTTCTCCAACTCTTGCTTGTTGTTTTCCCTTCGAACCAGGACCAAAGCCGTATTGAAAATATCGGCAATTACCGTTTCTACGCTTATTGACAAATTCCTATATTCAATCTGACGTTGTGCAATTGCCTCAAAAACGGACTTTACTTCCAACAAATTTGTAGCTGAGTCAATTAAATGGTTAATGTCATACAATTGTTTTATAATTTCAATCCGTTTGTCGGGAAAGTTTGGTTTTCCCAATAAATATGGCACACCCACAGTTGAAGGAGCAAAAGCAGTGAGTTTATCTCCCAAAATTGAATTAATTGAGGGAATAGTTACCATTGTATAAGGTTCTTGCGTATTTATCCATTTTGTGTCAATTGCCACTTGATTTGTTGACAGGTATGGACTCTCTTCAAATAGAACATCAAGCAAAATTTCAGCATTAGGGTTGATGTGAGATACGTATGCAAACGAAAAATGTGCTTTCGGAATACCTCCTTTATTTGCTCTGAGTTTGTCTTCTTCGAAAGTTGAGAAAACAGATTCACCAATCGCCGTTTCTAAGTGCTTTTCAATATCATCTTTACTTTCAAGAGTGGAAATGTCTATATCCACCGAGAATCTGTTAGATCCAATTGGCATTAAAACAAGAGATGTACCACCTTTAAAAATAAATTCAAGACCACTATTTGCCAATAATTCAAGCAGCGCAAAAGCATAAATCATTTTTTCAACTATTGCCGGATCAACTCTGGCAAACTCTTTTTGTTGGCGAAAGTGGGCTAACCATTCTTGACTAAAGGTATTTGGTTGTATCATTTTGGAAATTTTGCAGGATTAATGTTGGTTTGATTTAGTAGGAAATTTGTTATCTCAGCTCTTCTACTTCGCCCATGAGCATACGAGAGTAATTTTGAATAATTTATTGCAACACTTTTATCGGAAAAATTAAAGATGTTTTGTAGCTCACTTCCCTGATAAAAGCTGAAAATTTCTTTGTCACAATACGTATCCACGAGAATTTTCTCAATTGTAGGCACATTGCAGTTTTTTACTTTTATTGTAGGCGATTTGTTAATCAAAGGCTTAATGATGATTGGATTTTCTTTCCCAATTACGAATTGCTCCATAGTTTTTTCATCCGGAAGTATAAAGGCATTAAAATTGAGGTCGGAAAAAAGGTGAAAAGTGGGTTCTAATAATTCCTTTTCCACTTCAAAAATAATTAGTTTTTTAAATGGTTGATGAACCATAAAGTTATTAAGGCTATCACTCGACCAAATACAATATGAAATTCCAGGATATTTTCTTGTGAATATACGTCTAATTTTAATTAGAGTTTCATTAGGTTCGAAATGATAAACGGGTTTTACGTTCAATGTATAGACCCCCTGTTTTACTGATTGAAGTAATCCTTTCCGGCTCATCTGCATAATTTGTTTTCGCAATGAGACTTCGGTAGTCATAGGGTTATTTAGTTTGAGAATCTCTAAGATATTTTCTTTCGTGACAATTCCCTCTTCCCCAT
>CAIKVR010000169.1 GCA_903830915.1 uncultured Bacteroidales bacterium | reverse complement strand
GGTCTTGATACTGAATTGTGGTATAGTTATTCTACAATAAATCAAACATATAAACTAAAAAATGCAATAAATAGTCGGTTTGAGATGCTATTAAACTGGCAAAAAGATAGTACAACTATAGCACATTTAAACATTATAGTAATAGAGCATTTAAATAGATTTGTTGAAAGACAAAAAACTGTTTTTCAGCGATATACTGCACAGGAATATATTGAGCTACAACATTATTATACAAGGATTTCACACCGCTTGTTTGTAGCAAAATTAGAACTGAATAAACTGAAAGAAGAAATAGAAAAAAGAGAGACTGAGCTACAGAGGAAAAGACATCCTGTATTATCGGAGGTATTGGATTTAAAGGAAATTAAGTTGGCAGATAATAAAAAAGAAGAGTTTAACCTGTTACTTCAAAATATGGCTGATCAACAGTTTTTTGTTAGCAAGTATCATTCTAGTCCGGTATCAAAAGAGGATGTTTTAAATTTATTTGGAAAATTTCTGAACACCCAATTCGAAAAAGTTGAAGCAATTACACCCGAAGAATCGAATGGCAATTTAGAAATAAAATTGAAAGAGCTAAAATCATTCCCTGAATTTATACTTCATGAGAAAAGGGAGCAGTTAGCAATGGAAATTCGCAAAGAATTTTCGACCGAAAAAGGCAAAGCAATAAGATTACTGTTGGGTGCTATGGAACTAAATACACCTCCGTTGCTTACAATTGGCAAAAGGAAGGGGAAAGAAATTTATAAGTCATTGTTGGCATACTTCAACAGGGATATCGGCTCCTATCAATCGGTAATCGGTCACATAGTCAATCAGAAAACGAATCTGGAAGGTGTAGATATCAGACTGAACCACCTGTTAAGGAAAGTAGAAAACGAGTAGAAAACGAGTAGAATAGCTTGATTTAGCTTGATTATTCTTGATTAAACTTGTTTGATCTTGAATACAAGAAAAAACAAGTAAACGCTTGATTATTAGAGGAATTATTTTATATTACTTTGCAGCACAATTTAATTATTGCGCTGCATTTTTTTTGGCAGTGCTAAAAAATAAAGTAATATGGATGAAAAATTTATTGTTTACGAAAAAGACACTCAAAGGTCTTGGGACTCTTTGAGACCGAGGTCACGCTCACCACCAAAAGACAACCAATGAATATTTTGCAAATTAGTATTAATTGAATAAATTCAAAGAAAAATGATTACAAAAATAAAACGCCACTTACAAAGTGGCAATACAAATAATAATAACAAACTATTAAAAAAATTTTAAACCATGGGAAAATTAAATATGGGAATCCTTGGAGGATTCACAGGAACAGTTGGAACCGTAATAGGTTCAGGTAATCGTAAAGGCGACGATTTAATTCGCGTCAAATCAAAGAAACCACGTAATTCAAACAGTAAAGGACAAGCTAATCAACGTACCAAGTTTGGATTAGTAACAGCATTTATGCAGGCTATTAATTTTATACTTAAATTCAGTTTTAAACAAGTGGCAGGCGACGCTATGACACCGTATAATTACGCATGTCAGTATGCCTTAAAGAATGCCATAGCAGGCGAAGCACCCGATTTTGAACTGGATTACAGTAAAGTGCTGATTAGTGAGGGACCATTATCCCGTGAAGCAGTGGCAAGTGCACAAAAACTTGAAAATAAAATCTCATTCAGTTGGGATGATATTTCTGAAAACGGATTGTGCGAACCTAATGATAAGGCTGTGATGGTGGTATATAATGTCGACAAAGCTGAAATCAGCTATTCGGATGGTGCTGTAACAAGAGGAAGTAAAACCGGAACATTGTCTTTACCTTATGCCGAAACAGGTGATAATCTGCTATTTTACCTGTACTTCAGATCAGAAAATGATCCGACTATCGTGTCTACCAGTCAGTACCTAGGAAGCCTGACAGTTTCATAGTTATCTGACAATTTTTCAAAAGAGAAGCCTCTGCATGAAGTTGCAGGGGCTTTTGTATTGAAAATATTGATATGCTTAGCCACATTCAACAATCTGTTTACAAATACTTATTTCACAATAATTCTTTTCACAATCGTATTGTCTTGAGTTGAAACTTTAACTACATAGTAACCCGATAGTGCTGTAAAACTAAACGAATCCAACGTGTTCCGTTGTATCAATAGTTTTCCGGTGAAGTCAAATACCTGAACTTCTCCATTTTTTGACTCAGGATTTGAAATAAATACTTGTTGATTGGAATAAATCACATCAATCGGTTGGTTGTTTTTTGTTGTCGAAACGCCTGTTGATAAGGATTTTATCCATTGAGCATAAAGTGTTATATCACTTTTAGGTATAGTTAGAGGTGAAAATGAATCGTACTTAATACCGCTACCATCGGGCGCTGTATTCCAACCTGTAAAGTCATAATTCGAACGTGCTAAGCCACTTTGTGACAATATATAAGCTGTTGTTCCTTCCAGATAAGGAGAATTGCCATCCACTACGGTGGTGTTGTCGCCTCCGTTGGCATCGTAAGTCACGTTATAGGTAGGGAGTGTGTAAGAGAAAATAACGCCAATGTTACTGCTACCTCCATACCGGGTCATGCCATACAGGGTTTTATTATTAAATGTGAGGTCTGTGCCATAGGAAAGAAGCTGATTAGTATATGCTCCTACTGTTACACAACCATTATTACCATCAAAATCGGTAAGTTTTGTGTAAACGTTTGTATTCAAATTGTATTGATACAAAACACCCTTATCTTTGGAACCGCCTGCACTTGTCATTCCGTAAATTTCCGAGCCGATAACCGTTACAGCACCATAGGGCTTTGAGCCATTTATACCATCGAAATCATATACATGGGCATACCCGCTTCCATCGGTGTTGATTTTAAATATACAACCGTATGAAGTTACAACATTGTACCAGGTATCAATATCAATTGGATCTGGCATCTCTGTGTGTGATAGATAAGCACTGGTTGTTCCATACAATGTATTTCCGACAAGTGATAACGTACACGTAGAATTGGCATCGTTTACGCCATCAAAATCGTGCATGTCTGTATAACTGTTATTGTTGGTGTCGAATTTGAAAACAGAGCCACTATTATTGTTCCCACCTCCGGCAATTACGCCATATAGCGCTGTGCCTGAGGCAATCAAAGAACCCAAAGTGACACTGGGAAAATCATATAACACCTGAAAGTTAGAACCATTTGTGCTTATTTTAAAAATATGATTTGATATCATTCCATATAAGTTTCCTCCTAAAAGAGTTAATGATCCGCACGGATGACCTCCTTCGGTAATATTGAAGTCGTGTAAATCCACAAATCCACTTCCATCCGTGTTGACTTTGAAAATACATCCCATACTGTTGCCGCCGTATGTAGCCATTCCATACATTGTTTGGTCTGCAATAATTAATGAATTCCCATTGCAATAGGCAGTGGAATCATTAATTGTGTTCTTGAAATCGAGCAATGTGGTATATCCTGTTCCATCCCTGTTTATTTTGAATATAGATGCAGGAACAATTGGAAAGTTAACATTGTATTTGGTGGTGAGATCTCCTCCGGCTATTCCATAAAGCCATGAACCGGAAGCTGTAAGCTTGCCACTTGGGAAAATACCTGCAGTGGGTGTCGGATTCATATCTGCAATTTTTGTAAAGCTCGAATTGTTCAGGTCGAATGAGAAAAGCGAACCTCCATTGCCGTCTGCTTTCCAATCTGTTGCTCCGTACAAGATAGTGCCGACTTTGGTAACTCCTTTATAAGCAGGAGCACCGGTTGCGTCATTAAATGAATTAAAAAGAGTTTGATAGTTGCTTCCATCCGTGTTTAATGAAAAAATCGAGTTGTTTGCGTAGTCCGTACCATATATAACCGAATTATCAACAGTGAAACTAATTGTCGTGTTAGTCGACGAATAGGTATGTAATTGAGTGTAGTTTGTTCCATCGGTGTTG
The DNA here is from genome assembly GCA_903830915.1 of uncultured Bacteroidales bacterium. Taxonomy (GTDB): domain Bacteria; phylum Bacteroidota; class Bacteroidia; order Bacteroidales; family Paludibacteraceae; genus Paludibacter. Next base: position 27,280 of record CAIKVR010000169.1, on the reverse strand, counting down.
ATGCTAAAAATGGATGCCGGGTCAGTTTCAGCAGCATCAGTGTAGTATGAAGTCACTCCGTACAAAACATTTCCGGAAAGATGTAATTCGCCTGTGGGGTATGCTCCTTTTTTCTGTATAAAACTATAAAGTATTGTACAACCGGTGCCGTCAGTGTTGACTTTATAAACAGCACCATAGCCCTGTCTGTATGCTTTGGCTATTCCATAAATTGCAGTACCGCTAACACTTAAGTCGCCTGCAGGTGAAGAAATTGATGGATTCAGATTTGCGGGATTGCCATATTTTTCAAAATCCAAAATTTTTGTATAACCGGTTCCGTCCGTGTTGATCTTATACATAAATCCGGCGTTATACGTGCCATATTGGTCTGTTGTTCCATATATAACATTCCCGGAAATAGTAAGAGGACTAAGAGCAACGCCATAAACACTGGCTATTTTGGTATAACCGCTTCCATCTGTGTTGATTTTGTAAATAACACCTTCATACGTAATACCGTATAATATGCCACCCGAAAGCACCAAATGTCCCACGGTTTGACCATTGGGGTTTACATAAAGTTTTGTAAAGACTGTTCCATCCGGTTTAATTTTAAATATTACGTCACTGTAATCCACTTTAGAAGTGGCCGTGGAATACAAATATGTGCCGTCAAACTCTGGTCGGGTAGGATTATGTAACTCTCTGCCATCAAATTCGTGTAATTTAGTAAACTGAGCGTTGGTTTGTGAAATTGCAAATAATGATAGTAAGAATGGAAATAGAATTTTTTTCATGAAAAACGAGTTTTTTAAAAATAGTTCGTATTAAGTTTGCGGGCTTTACAAACTCATTCGGTTAGTTGTTTATCTGAATCAGTTTAATGGTGTTTGTCTTGTTTGACCCATTATAAATGGTTGCAAAATAGACACCATTAGTTACGCTTGATGCGTTGAAAACAACTTCGTGCGTATCAGCCGGCATTAGCTGATTAACAAGGTTGGCTACGGTTCTTCCCATTGCGTCGCAAATTATTATTTTTACAATGCTAGTATTGACACAATTGTATCGTATCGTGGTAGTCGCCCGGAATGGGTTTGGAAAATTTTCAACAATCACATTGCTGTACAAATCATTATATATCTGATTTACTGCCTGATACGAATCTTCGTATGGGAAGAAATCTTCCAACGCATAGTGTAAATGGGCTTTCCAGTTTCCCCAGCTATGTCCTTCATGGAAAATTTTGAAATTGTAATCATATCCTTTTGCTTTCAAAACAGAATTCACAAAATTCTGATTGTTACCCAAAAATCCCGCCTGGTCGTAAGTACCGGCATCAATATAATACTTAAGGTTTATTTTTGAAACCGACAAGTATTCATTTGTATATCCTCCCCCCGCTGAGAAACTGCCTACATTTCCAATTTTATCGCTAAGTTTGAATCCCAAATGTTGCGAAATGTCACCACCATTCGAAATCCCAATGGAAGCACGGTATTTTGGAGCACTTAATATCCTGAATTGTGATGAAACGAGTGGAAGTATTTCGTCAGAAATAAATTTAGTGAATTTAGCGGTCAGACTACCTACGTATTCGTTTGGTCGGTCAACCGGAGGAATAAATACCCCGATTATAGGCCTTATTTTCTTGTTTTCAATCAGATAATCCAATGTATTATTAGCGTTTGCCAGCGAAATATATTCCAATCCGTCGTGAAAAATGGCTACAGGAAAACTATCCTTATTTGCAATGGAGTAGGAGGGAGGAAGATAAATTTTGATGGTTCTTGTGTTGTTCAGATTGATACTTGAAACGCTTTGGGTGATAATCTGACCGTGAGGAATACCCGGATAATACGCAGTTTCGGGCGTAACCTGATATTTCGGCATTCGGAGTTCCGAATTATTACCAAAACCACCTGCACAGGTAAGTTTATTGAGCGGGTCGAGAATCCAGTTGCCGTCTGCTATGTATTTATAATCCAATCGGGCATCGTTTTCATAATGTTGCCCGAGAACCCACAAATCCGTTTCAGGAATATTGGTCAGTGATATGCCTGTTGTCGACCATTCAAAAGCATCCCCTGTCAACAGAACTGATTTCTCTTTTCCGCGATATATAAAAGTGGCAAGTGTGTCATTCTCAATTAATGGGAATGAACTTATTGTAGCTATAATGCTGTCGGTAATTTGTTTTTTCTGTTCGGTAGAGGAGCTATATATGTTTTCTAAAATTCCTTTCAACTTGTTACCAGCCATAAAGTAATTTACCGGGGAGTTGAGTGTTTTTACTGTTGTTCCAATTTTAGGGAATGGGGATGTCCAAACATAGCATCGTGTCAGATTGTAATTATTTGAAACGTCCATCATGTTCATGTTTCGGCAATTTGCAATATCCAGACTAGTCAACAGGTTGTTACTACAATCGAGATAGATAAGTTGTTTACATTGAGTAACATCTAATTTTTGAAGCTGATTACCGGAGCAATTAAGCATCGAAAGATTTGGCAATGTTGAAACATTCAGTTTCGACAATTTATTACCACCACATTCAAAGTTCGACAAATACGTATTGTTTGATAAATCGATAGTATCAATTTCGTTATTTTTAAATGAGAGATATTGAAGCAAGGGATTTTTTGATACATCCAGACTTTTTAATTTGTTGCCTGAAAATTCAAGTGCTCGCAGATTCGAGCAACCTGAAACGTCCAACTTATTTATAAGCGATGATGTAACCCAAATCATTACCAGACTGTCATTTTTTCCAATGTTGATGGAAGATAGATTAGGTGCTTCCATACAGTACAAGTCGTAAAGGTTCTTCTGATGGCTCAAATCCAGTGTTTCGAATGAATTCGACCCACAATTCAGTATTTTCAGCTCTGTGTTTGCAGTCAGATCAATAGTCGAAAGATTATTACCGGAAAAATCAAGGCTTGTGATTTTAGTGTTTTCAGACAGATTGAGATTTTGCAGCTTATTTTTCGCACAAACCAGTATTTTTAAATTTTTGAAAGCCTCTATTCCTTTGAGATTTTCGATATTCTGCAGTCCTGCATCTATCAAGGTGAGTGTATCTACAACCGAATTTGGGATAATTGCATGTTGATTATCGAACTGAATATTGTATTTCGAAGTTAAGAAGGTTCTGAACTGGGCGTCAGGAACTACAGTTTGTGCGTAGGTTAGGATTGAAATCAGTACATTAACCAGTAATAATAATATTTTCTTCATATTGATTTTTTTACTTTTCTAATAATAACTTTGATTGAAAATTTTAAATGGAATTTTTGGATACTGTGAGGATTTATTCTAGTTGTTATTTTTACGATTGATAGCAAATTGGCAAATCAAATTTGTTCTGTTATTGATTCATAACGCATCGAATACTTCTTCCAACGAAAGTGTAATCATTATACATATTTAATCCGTTTGAAGTATTGTTCAACATAATAAACCAGGCATAGGGTCCACTCTGACTTGAGCTCCACCAATATCCGTACGAACCCACATATATTATGCCACCCGTATCGCGATATCCACCACCTGTAGCTGAAAAGCAACTCTCGTTTGTTCCACTATTTGGATTGTTCCAGTTAGTTGTTGATTTTAATTTTCCGGCAGCTACGTTGTTGCCACCTAAATAAGTTGTAAGCGCATTCCACTCAGCATTGGAGGGTATGTGCCAGCCATCCGGAGCTGCGGTTTGTGAAGCAAACCAATTGTAGAGAACACCATATTTGGCTAAATCTTTTATATAATAAAATGCTTTTCCAGAATTGCCAGCATCTTCAGCTCCAATAGTTGCGTCAGCCGTTGCAGATTGAGGTAAATATGCCAGATTCTCCGCCATCCATATTTGTGTTCCTATTTTGGTTACCGCATAATATTTCCCGTTCAAATCTTTACATTCATGGAATTCAAAAGTAATGGTTTTATCCGCATTGGGTATGTCGGCTACAAGCGTACAATTATTACCTGATTTGCCTGAATAAATTAATTGATCGCCCGGAGAAAAAAGCATGGTGACAAAATTGTTTGTTTTAGTTCTAATCATGTCGTTTCGTAAATTATGATTCCTGAATGTTATTTTGGGGATTATACCCGCGGTTGATTGACAGATAAACTTCTTGAAATACCTATAGCTATTTCCACTAACTTTTATTACATAAATGCCTTTTGGTGCGGAAATTTCAAAGGAATTTTCACCGGTTTGTAAATTGGAAGTATATTCAGAAACAATGTTCCCGTTGATTGAGTATATATAAACGCTGCTTGAACCCATTTCTGGCGCGTAGTACTTCAGAATATAGTTGCCATTTCCTGATGTAAGTGAGATGCTTATGTCTGAGTTTAATTCGTTCAAGTTTTCAACTCCTGTTGTGACATCAGTAAGACATAAATCCAATCCCGATGCCACAACGGTTGTTGTTTTTTTATTTAGATTTTGTACAATAACACTATCAACTGTAGTACTGATACCTGTGCCGGCAAAACTGATTGTGTAGGTAAATGCTTGATGGTTATGAATGAATATCATGCAAAAAAGGAAGAAAAGCGTTTTAGTTTTCATATTTGATCGTTATTATTTGTTTAGAATATATAAGCTTACTAGCAAAAATCACGCAAATAAAATGTAATTATTACAAAAGTGTATCAATGAGTCGACAGACTGCAGTTTTATTCGATAAACGGCATTTTTTTAATATATCTGTACAATTATCAAACTCAAAATCGTATTTTTGCAAACCAAACTACATATCGTGCGTAACTATACCTGTGTAATTATTGATGACAATGAATTGGATCGCATAATTGTCGAGACTTATGTTAGAAAATTTAATCAGATTTCCATATTGGGTGTTTTTTCCAATGTGCTTGATGCTGTAGGGGTTATAAATAGTAACCCTACAGATATTCTGTTTCTTGACATCGACATGCCCGAGATGTCAGGTCTTGAATTCAGGCGGATTATGAAACAGATACCAGTTTGTGTATTTATCACATCGCATGCAGAGTATGCTGTTGAAGGATTTGAGGTGGAAGCACTGGATTTTATAGTTAAACCAGTTGATTTGGAACGTTTTACACTATCAATCAGTCGAATCTGTGATTATATGGATTTAAGGACAAAAGCAACAAAACCAGAGTTTGATAATGAGAGTGTTTTTTTAAAGGAGGGGCATGGGAAAGTTAAGATTATTATCAACGATATTTTGTATATTGAAGCCTTAAAGGACTTCACCAGAATTGTGACGACAGACAAACAGTATTGTGTTTCCATCTCATTTGGCAACTTGCTTAATGAGAATGCTTTCAGCTCGTTTTTAAGAGTTCACAGGAGCTTTGCTGTATCAAGAAAGTACATACATAAAATTCTGTCAAATAAAATTGAACTTGAAAATGGTATTTCCATACCGTTTGGGCGCAGTTATAAAGGAACTATGGATTTACTTTGATATGAATCATGTTTTCAAAAAAATGAACCGGAAGAATGAATTTTTAAAGTACATTCTAATCGTAATATGAAAATTAGAATTAACTTATGAAAAAGCTTATCACAACTATTTTCATATTTCTTGTTTCCTTCTTCGCACAAGGACAAACTGCTCCAACCCTTAATAATTCAATGGCCGATACCACAAAACTGAGGGTATGGACTAACTATTGTAGAAATTTGTGTGCAAACCAGAACTTTTCACAATTACTTAATAGTGCAAAACAAGGGATTATTCTGTCAAAAGGTCACAATCGTTATTCATCCTTTTTTTATTATTACGAGGGCACGGCATACGAATATTCTATCCGAAATGATAGTTTGGCTATTATCTGTTACGAAAAAAGTATCACTTTAGCTAAAAAAGAAGGGGATTTGGATCAGGTTGGCAATGTAATTCGAAGGTTATATTATTTGTACTTTTTATATAAAATGAATGATCGGGAAGCCACATTGATTAATTATGTAAAATCTACAGTAAATTCAATTAAAAATTGGGAAGTGAAAGCAAGTTTTTTAGTTTGTATATGTAACTCTTATCTTTTTCACGATGAATATGAACAGTTTATAAATTATGCCTTTCAAACTATCGATGTTTATGATCATAAACTCGAAAAAAACAAAAAAAACACCATTAATATCGCCAATCTGTATAGAAATATTGTTGGTGCATACATTCAAATGGGGCAATTTAATAAAGCGTTGGAGTATTGTGCAATAACTGAAAGGTATTGTGAGCCGGAATCAGTTAATCTGGCTTATATTTATAGCTATTATGTGAAAATATATTCAGATTTTGGACAAATTGAATTGCAAAAAAAATATATACGAAAGATAGAAGCATTGAAAGAAAATTACTTCGATAAAGAGAGTTGTCTTGGGGAATCTTTTTGTGCTTTAGCCGAAAATTATTTGAGAATAAATAAACTCTCAGATGCAAATATATATATTGAGAAATCAATTCAAGCAGGAATCCTATCTAAAAACCAAGAGGTTGTAATAGAAGCAAAATCCACTAAAGGAAAGATTCTTTATGGAATGAAAGAGTATTCAAAAGCAATTGAACTTCTGCTTTCAATACAGAATGATGCAAAATTGTATGACAAATTGAATTACGCGGAAATATTAAATGTAATTGCAAAAAGCTATAAATTATCAGGAAATAGTGATAAAGCGTATCAATACATAACAGCATATTCTCTCGAAAAGGATACGATTTTAAAAGAATCAGCCAAGAAAAATATAGCAAATGCTGAAGCTAAATTTCAGAATGATGTTAAGTTACAGGAAATCAAGTCGTTAAAAGCAAGGAATACCATTCAGCAACTTGAAGAAGAAAAATCAAAATCGCAAATAGCTGTTTTGTTATTGGTATTATTGATAGTCATTGGGATAAGTAGTTTTACCTATTTCAAGAATAAAGAAAGGAAGAAAACCAACGAAAAGTTACAACAGTTGAATGCAGAACTTGATGAAGCTAACCGTATCAAAGCCCGTTTTTTCAATATCCTGAATCACGATTTACGTAGTCCCATTGCCAGTATTATTGGACTTATTCGTCAAAAAAATGAGAATCCAGAAATTTTTGACCTACAAACATTACAACGGCTCGAATCTGCAACACTTGCACAATCCGAAAATTTGCTTGAGTCGATGGAAGATATGCTTTTGTGGGGAAAGGGACAGATGAATAATTTTGCTCCTCAAATAACACCTGTCTCCATCAGCGAATTATTCGAATACCTGAAAAAATACTTCTCTAACTATCAGGAAATCATTCAATTCGAACTGAAGTCGGAGATATCGCTGAATACAGATATTGATTTTCTTAAAGCTATCACCCGAAACTTAACCGATAATGCCGTGAAGGCTTCAGCTTTTACCGATAAGCCGTATGTGAAATGGACAGCATATATAAATTCAGAGAATTTGATCTGTTTATCTATCACCAATAATGGCAAAGAACTTCAAACGTGTCGCTTAAAAGCCCTTTTTGACGACAAAGAAACCATTGGGATAAAACATGGATTAGGTTTGCATGTGATTCGTGACCTGGGAAAAGCGAGCAACTGCCGAATTGAAGTAGAAATTGCAAATGAAATCGAAACCATCGTGAATTTGATTTATGGGTAAAACGTCTATTATTAACATATAAGTGTAATTAGATGTTTGCCGTTCGCTAAAACATTAGACAAAATCGAATATTTATTTATAAATCTTTGTGTCATAAAGATTTATTTTGTACTTTTGCACCCGAAATAGAATATGGAGGAGGGGACAACAGTCCCCTCGTTTGTTGTAATAACCCAAATATGATTTTAAAAGACGCTATAAATCAGATAGTTGAAAATTATCTTATTGAAACGAACTATTATTTGGTGGATGTGAAAATTACTACGGATAATCAGATTTCAATAGAAATTGATTCTTTTGAAGGGGTTTCCATCGACTTTTGTGCCGAGCTAAATAAACATATTGAAGCTCAGTTTGACCGTGAAGTGGAAGATTTTGAACTTGAAGTGAGTTCAGCCGGACTTACCGAGCCGTTCAAAGTGATTAAACAGTACGAGAAAAACATTGATAATGAGGTAGAAGTGCTAACCAAAACGGGTAAGAAGTTTAGCGGAATTCTGGCTGAAGTACGTGAAACGGAATTTGTGCTGGAAATTGAAAGAACAGAAAAACCAGAAGGTTCAAAACGAAAAGTAACAGTGATAGAAAGCGTTACGTTTAAATACGAAGAAATAAAACATACAAAATATATTATTAGATTCAAATAAGTCATGAGCAAAAAAGAAACAGTTAGCTTAATTGATACTTTTTCGGAATTTAAAGAACTAAAAAGCATCGACAGAAGTACATTAATAAGTGTAATGGAAGAGTCATTCCGCAATGTGATTACAAAATTGTTTGGAACAGACGAAAATTATGATGTGATTATCAACCCTGATAAAGGTGACTTTGAAATTTATCGCAACCGTACGATTGTTGCAGATGAAGATCTTCAGGATCCGAATTTGGAAATTTCACTCACAGAAGCATATAAAATTGATGAAGACTTTGAAATTGGTGAAGAAGTGACTGAAACAGTTGACTTTATGGGTTTTGGTCGTCGGGCTATCCTTACCTTGCGTCAAACACTTTCTTCAAAAATTCTGGAACTTCAAAAAGACAACGTATTTACAAAGTACAGCGAAATGGTTGGACAAATTGTAAGTGCCGAATTGTACCAGATATGGAAGAAAGAAATGTTACTGATTGATGATGAAGGTAACGAGCTTTACTTGCCTAAATCGGAACAAATTCCATCTGACTTTTACCGCAAGGGCGACACAGTTCGTGCAGTGGTGGCCATGGTTGAAAATAAAAATAATAACCCGAAAATTATTCTTTCACGTATTTCCCCTGTTTTTCTTGAAAGACTTTTTGAACTGGAAGTGCCTGAAATTCACGAAGGTTTGATTACTGTTAAGAAAATTGCACGTATTCCGGGCGAACGCGCTAAAGTGGCTGTTGAGTCCTACGATGATCGCATTGACCCAGTTGGAGCTTGTGTTGGTGTGAAAGGTTCGCGTATTCACGGAATTGTTCGTGAGTTGCGTAACGAAAATATCGATGTAATCAATTACACAAACAATCTCAGTTTATTTATTTCCAGATCATTAAGCCCTGCAAAAATATCTTCTATCCGCCTGAATGAAGTGGATAAAAAAGCGGAAATTTACCTGAAACCCGAAGAAGTTTCTCAGGCAATTGGTAAAGGAGGGTTGAATATCAAACTGGCCGGTATGCTTACAGGATACACACTTGACGTATTCCGCGAAATGGATGAAAATGAAGATACGGAAGATATCTACCTGGATGAGTTCAGCGACGAAATCGATCAATGGGTTATTGATGCGCTCAAAGCAATAGGCTGCGATACCGCCAAGAGTGTTCTTAATATTTCGCGTCAGGATTTGATTACCCGTACCGATTTGGAAGAAGAAACCATTGATGAAGTGTTGGCTATTCTGGCTACTGAATTTGAAGACGAGGAATAAGCTTTTCGTTCAACTTTTCATGTGTCTCATTCGGTACTAAGCCGAAAATTTGATACCGGACTTTTTTAAAACAGAAAAAAACAAAATAAAATATGCCTATAAGATTAAGTAAAGCCTGTAAAGATTTGAATGTCGGAATGCATACCGCCATCGAATTTTTAGCGAAGAAAGGTCATAAATTTCCGCAGGATCCTAACCTGAAATTAGAGGATGATTTATACCTTTTACTTGCCAAGGAGTTTAACAAGGATATGGCTCTGAAACTGGAATCGGAGCGATTAAGTCAGGAACGTTCGTTGAAAGAAAAAGCTCCATCTGTAGCTATCGAAGGTTACAGCAATCAGCCAAAACCGGTTGAGAAAAAGGTTGAAACCATTCCTGTTTCTGTTCCCGAAGATAAATTACCTCATTTTACATCTGTTGGCCATATTGACCTTAGTGCTACTGAAAAGCCAATTGCACCGAAGAAACCAATTGAAAAAGTTCAGCAAGAGACAGTCAAGGAAGCACCAAAACCTGTTATTGAGAAACCGGAACCAGTAAAGGTCGAAGAACCTAAAGTGGTAGAAGCGCCAAAACCGGAACCCGTAAAGGAAGCGCCTGTACCTGAAGTAAAACCAGCACCTAAGGTTTTAGATAAACAACCTGAAAAAGTACACGTTTCTCCAAAGGTTGAAATAAAGGAAGAACCTGTACAGATTGAAAAACCTGTTGAAAAAGTTCAGGAGAAACCAATTGTAGAAATAGTTAAGAAGGTTGAAGTAGAGGAAGAGGTTATTTTTACATTAGGAAAACCGATTAGCGATGTTTCGCCAGTGGTGGTAGGAACCATTGATTTGGACTTATTGAATCAAAGCACACGTCCGAAGGCTAAAACAAAAGAACAAAAACGCAAAGAACGCGAAGAAAAAAATAAAGTATTTTCAGATAGCAAAAAACCACCGATAAATGACAAGAAGTTAGTTCTTGGCGGTACAACATCTACTTCAGATTCAGAACATCCGAAGAAAAAGCGTGAACGCTTCTCAAGTCAAAAAATTGATATTACAAAAGCGGCTCAAACTAATGTTCAGGGATTTGCACAACCCAAAAAAGTTACTCCTGGTACAACTGGAGGTGCAGGTGTTGGTGGAGCTAAACCAAATAAGAATGGAGCTAAACGACCAATAAAAACGGTTGTTAACGAGGTAGATGTACAGAAACAAATAAAAGAAACGCTCGCTAGACTTTCGGGTGCTAATAAAAAAGGTAAAGGCTCGAAATATCGTCGTGATAAGCGCGATAATGTTAGTGCTCGTCAACAAGAACAAGCTCAGCGCGAACGCGATGATGAAAGCGTAATAAAACTTACTGAATTTGTAACTGCCAGCGAATTGGCTGTGATGATGGATGTAAGTGTAAATCAGGTTATTGCTACCTGTATGAACATTGGTTTGATGGTTTCTATCAATCAACGACTGGATGCTGAAACAATCAATATAGTGGCTGAAGAATTTGGCTTCAGTACAGAATATGTAAGTGCTGATGTAATAGAAGCCATTGGTGAAGAAGAAGTAGATACCGAAGCTGATTTACTGCCGCGCGCACCAATTGTAACTGTGATGGGTCACGTTGACCACGGTAAAACTTCGTTGCTCGATTATATTCGTAAAGCCAATGTAATAGCAGGTGAAGCCGGAGGTATTACTCAGCATATTGGCGCATACAATGTGAAGCTCGAAAACGGACAACGAATTACATTCCTTGATACACCGGGTCACGAAGCGTTTACCGCCATGCGTGCACGTGGAGCTAAAGTAACCGATATTGCCATTATTATTGTAGCTGCTGATGATAATGTGATGCCACAAACCATTGAGGCAATTAATCACGCTGCGGCTGCCAATGTTCCAATGATTTTCGCCATAAATAAAGTGGATAAACCCGGTGCAAATCCTGAAAAAATCAAAGAAACGCTGGCACAAATGAATTATCTGGTCGAAGACTGGGGTGGAAAATATCAATCGCAGGATATATCAGCTAAAAAAGGCGATGGCATTGCAGAATTACTTGAAAAAGTATTGCTCGAGGCTGAACTTCTTGAGTTAAAAGCCAATCCGAATAAACGTGCAATCGGTTCTGTAATCGAATCTACGCTTGATAAGGGTCGCGGTTACGTATCAACTGTTTTAGTTGAAAACGGAACATTGCGTCAGGGCGATGTGGTATTGGCCGGTACCTATTTTGGAAAGGTAAAAGCCATGTTCAATGAACGTAATCAACGTATTACCGAAGTAAAACCGGCAGAGCCAGCTTTGATTCTCGGTTTAAATGGTGCTCCTCAGGCAGGTGATAATTTTAATGTGATGGCTTCTGAACAGGAGGCTCGTCAGGTTGCCAACAAGCGGGAACAATTACAACGCGAACAGAGTCTTCGTACCAAGAAGCACTTTACGCTGGACGAATTGGGTAGACGAATTGCGCTTGGTGATTTCAAAGAGCTTAATATCATTGTGAAAGGTGACGTGGATGGTTCGGTGGAAGCGTTAGCAGATTCATTATTGAAACTTTCTACCGAAAATATTCAGGTAAATGTAATTCATAAAGCGGTGGGTGCTATTTCCGATTCGGATATTATGTTGGCTGCAGCTTCAAATGCCATTATTTGTGGATTTCAGGTTCGTCCTACATCTACTGCCCGTAAAATGGCTGATAAAGAAGAAATTGATATCCGTTTATATTCAATTATTTACGATGCGATTGAAGAAATCAAATCGGCTATGGAAGGTATGCTTTCTCCTGAAATTAAGGAAGAAATTACGGCTACAGTTGAAATTATTGAAGTATTTAAAATTACGAAAGTGGGAACCGTTGCCGGATGTCTTGTTCGCGAAGGAAAAATCAAACGTAGCAATAAAATCAGGATTATCCGTGATGGCATTGTGGTTTATTCCGGGGAACTGGATTCTCTGAAACGGTTCAAAGAAGATGTTAAGGACGTTAGTACAAACTATGAATGTGGTTTGAATATCAAAAACTACAACGATATCCGAGTGGGTGATATGATTGAAAGTTACGAAGAAACAGAAGTCAGAAAGACTTTGTAAAGCATAGAAATACTTGCTTATTTAATAAAGCCGGCAAACTGAAGTATTCAGTTTGCCGGCTTTATTATTGTCGTGACTTTGTAATATTAACGCAAAAGATAGTGTAAATCAAAATCTGAATTGACTGTATGGCGAAAAGGCTTTGAAATGCGCAAATGCCAATATTATTAATGTATGTAATAAATATAATTTCTATTAAAGAAATATTTAAGTAATTCGTTTAGATTTATTATAAATTGAAAGTAAACAATAGTTTAAGTATGATTGTTTTATTAATCAGATTTAATTTTGTTTTTCAATAATAGAAACAAACAACGAATCATTTAATACTTAAAAAATCAATACATGAGTAATCCAACAGAGAAAAAAATTTACCTGCCTTCTCAGGAAGTAATCGATCAGGCTAATATCAAAGAGTATGACAAGTTATACCAATTTTCGATTGAAAACCGAGAGCAATTCTGGGCTGAACAGGCCGATAAACTTTCGTGGTACAAAAAGTGGGATAAGGTAATCGATGACTCTAATCCACCGTTTTACAAATGGTTTGCAGGTGCGCAGACTAATATAGTTCATAACGCCATCGATCGTCATCAGCATACCGAAGTACGTAATAAATTGGCGCTTATATGGGAAGGTGAGCCGGGCGATGTTCGTTCATTTTCATATCATGCTCTGAATCGCGAGGTTTGTCAGTTTGCCAATATTCTGAAAAGTATGGGCGTAAAAAAAGGAGATGTGGTAACGATTTACATGCCGCAAATTCCGGAACAGCTTTTTGCTATGCTGGCTTGTGCTAAAATTGGTGCCATTCATAGTGTGGTATACGGTGGTTTCAGTCACGAAGCGCTTGCCGATCGCATCAACGATGCTAATAGTCGTGTGGTAATTACAGCCGATGGTGGTTTTCGCCGCGGTAAAGTGGTTGAAATGAAATCGGTGGTAAACAAAGCCATGGAACTTTCGCCTACTATGGAAATTTGTATTACGGTAAAGCGAACCAATGTGGAAGTTTACATGGAAAACGGTCGAGATTACTGGTATCACGATTTGGCTGCCTTGCCAATTGCAGCTTCAAAATGCGATACGGAAGTGATGGAGGCGGATGATACTTTGTTCTTGCTCTATACTTCAGGTTCTACAGGTCGCCCCAAAGCGATGATTCATACCCATGCCGGTTACAGCGTTTACACTTCTACCACACACCGCATGGTGTTCGATATTAAACCCGACGACCGCTACTGGTGTGCTGCCGATCCGGGTTGGATTACCGGTCATAGTTATATCGTGTATGGCCCGTTGATGAACGGCGCCACCATTATTATGTACGAAGGAGCACCAACCTATCCATATCCCGATCGTTGGTGGAAAATGGTGGAACGCTACGGCATCAATATTTTATACACGTCGCCAACAGCCATTCGTGGTTTGATGCGTTTTGGCGATTCGTGGCCTAACCGTAATGATTTGAGTTCGTTACGCCTGCTGGGTTCTGTAGGTGAGCCTATTAATCCTGAGGCATGGCGATGGTATCATGAAGTTATTGGTAACAGCAAATGTCCGATAATGGATACATGGTGGCAAACCGAAACAGGTGGTTTTATGATTACGCCGCTGCCAATTACACCACTGAAACCCGGTTCAGGAACGAAACCGTTTTTTGGGAACGAAATTTCTATTGTTGATGACGAAGGTATTGATGTGAAAGCAGGTGAGGAGGGAACCCTTGTAATAAAATCTCCATGGCCGGGAATGACAGCAGGAATTTTCAAAGATCCTGATCGCTATCTGGATATTTACTGGTCGAAATACAAAAAACAAGGCTGGTATCTAACCGGTGACTCAGCCAAAAAAGATGAAGATGGCTATTTCTGGATTATCGGACGTACAGATGATGTAATTAAAGTGAGCGGCTACAGACTTGGAAGTGCTGAAATTGAAAGTGTTATGATTAGTCATCCGGCAATTGCCGAATCGGCTGCTATCGCATTACCACATCCGGTTAAAGGAAATTGCATTCATATTTTTGCGATACTCCGCAACGGCTACGAAGCAAATCTGGAAATGGAGCACGACCTTATCAATCACATGGTTACTCACATGGGACCAATTGCCAAACCGGAAGCCATAACTATAGTAGATCAATTACCCAAAACCCGAAGCGGTAAAATTATGCGCCGTGTACTGAAAGCCCGTGCGTTAGGATTGCCAGATGGTGATTTAAGTACGTTGGAAGAGTAAAGGATTAACTGTTTATTTTTAATTACAAAAACAAGGCTATTTCAAATTTGAAATAGCCTTGTTTTTGTAATTAATTGATTTAAATTATTGCTTAGTCATAACATCAGTCGCAGCATCAGCAGTTGTTTTAACTGTCGTTGTCGTTCCATCATCATGCAATGTATAGACATTTTTAATAACCGTGTAATCAACCGATAAACCTTTAGTTGTAACATTATAAGTTCCTGAACCTGTAACAGAATAAACTGTCATTGAAGTTGCTGCAGTTCTGTAAGTGCTTGGGGTTAAAGTTACATTACCATAATCATCAAACACATATTGTATAACCCAAAGTGGATTTGGAGCATTATCCCAGAAATTATCATTCTGTAATGTATTTGAATTTACTTTGGTTAAATGAACAGTATAAGGTCCATAAGTTCCTTCCATAACACTGTAAGTTCCAACAAAATCATCTATATTATAAACGATTTTAGGCGTTGGTGTTACATCTACCGTAAATGCAAATATAGAGCTTTTTGTTATTACACCATTTGCATCAACAGTTTCTACTTGCCAATGGTAGGTTTTACCTTCTGCAACTGCTACATTCACTGTATCTGAACTGTGATTTTGTCTGATTTGTTTTAAGTTATCTACTCCCAAACCATTGTCAAAATACACACTCCATTTAGTACTACCTCCAGTCGAATTCCAATTTAATACAGTTTTTGTAGTTGGACTGATTGTAGCATCGCTCAGAGGTGCTGTTGCAGTAGGAACATTATAAGTGTTTTGAACTTTTGGAATTGGCGAATCGTCCTGAGTACAACTTTGCAGAGTAAATACACCAGCTATGACAATCAACATTACTAGAAATATATTATATTTTTTCATATTCTCATTTTTTTAAATTTACATAATTAATTTCTAACTAAAGTTTCAGATATTTTTCTATTACCACCCGATCCAGCATAGTAATAATTTACTGTGAAAGTGTGGGTTGCAGGATTATATGAATTAACTCCCTCTTGAATTAATGGTTGGGTTGCACTTTGTGATCCTGAAATTGTAACACTATTATCATCATTCACTTTATATACTACAAAATAATCTCCTTCATCTCCCAAATCACCAATTGTAGTTTTTACAGATTGGCAATCAACAGTTGATAAAGTTTTAACTTCATCAATAGCTCTTGGTCCATTGACTGGGTGAGTAAATGTACCTGTAGAATGGTATGTACCTTCATAAGGATTTGAAATTGGTAATGAAAGTAAATAAGATTTCATATTAGTTGCTATTGGAACATTGTCACTTGCAGTAGCAATTGTCACAGCAGAAATAAACTTATCGCAGGCATTTAATGTTTCAGCTCCCCATACTTCTACATTCACAGTTGCAGTTCTTGTACCTTTTGTAATTACAATTGTTGGGTTCAAAATCTTAATATGCGGATATAACTTAAATGCAGCTGTAGAATCTTGTTTATAGCCTTTAGAAATATTATATTCAGCTACTGCAGCTGAATCAACTTTTAAAGTTATAGTGATATCTTTTGTTGGAAGTGCATCTGTTGCAACATTAATCAAAAAAGAGTACGATACTGTATCCACTTTAGGTTTTAATCCCATTGATTGCAACTGAGGTTTCATTACCGTTAAATACATTTTCCCTGCGACATCAACTTTCCAGTTGTCTGCAGTATCATTTAAACAGGAAGTAAAACTAAACATCCCTGCAATGATTGTCAACATTATTATTATTTTATTTTTCATATCTTCTTAATTTTAATTATGATTAAATTAATATTAGCGATTTTGCCAGAATATTTTAGAAGTAAAAGCATCTATTTTACCAACAGCTACAACATTAGCATTATTCACAGTAAGTTCAGTTTGTGGATAGAGTAAACGAACTGGTGGAGTATCATTCTTTTTACCTGTAGTTGTACTAAAATGTAATAATGAAGGAAATCCTGTCCTTCTATAATCAGTCCAAATTTCAATTGGAGCAACTCCATTCAAGGATTCCCACTTCTGAGTAATAATTAGCTCTCTTTTATTAGCAGCCATTGTGAAATTTGTATGAGAATTCGATTGAGATAAGAATGTAACAGCATCTGAATTCTTCAATCCTGAATATATGTAAGACTGTGTTACAGCACTCTCATAAAGAGCTTGAGCATCACCAATAGCAATCAAACCTAATTGAACAGCTTCAGCTTGAATGAATAAACTTTCAAAGTCTGTTAATATGGGTGCTGATTTTTTAGCTGTCCCAATCATTGTTGTTGAAACGCCTGCACTATATCCAAGTGGAGATGTGAATTTTTGATCAAGAACAGATGCATCACTATTAGGAACTCCAAAAACATTTCCAATATAGGAAGTACCACTGGAAGGTAAATTAAAGAAGCTGCCAATACGTAAATCATTGTTTGCTTTCATAAATTCAACCACATCTTTTCCAGCCATATAATAAGTTACACCATCAGAATTAGAAGAACCGGCTGCATTGTAAAAATAACCATAAAAAGGGTTCATTTTACTTGCCGAAACCAAAAACCCTGGATTAACTAAAGCACTTTCACCTGCTCCAATATAACCAATGGTGGCTGTAGTAGCAATTTTATCTTTAATATAGGTAGTACGACCAGCCATATCTGATTGATGAATCAGAATTCTTAGTTTTAGCGTGTTTGCAAATTTTAACCATAATCCCATGTCACCTCCGTACATTATATCACTTGAAGCAGGTATCGCAGTAGCATCTGCAGGTGCACCTTGAATTAAAGCCATTGCTGCATCCAACTGAACAACCAAATCTTCATAAATTTTCTGCTGGTCATCATAAGTGGGTTTTAAAACTCCTGAAGCGGTTTTAAATGCATCAGCATAAGGTACATTTCCCCAGCAATCAACCAAATTCTGGAAAATATACGCTTTCATGATTTTTGATATTGCAGCATAATTACATGCTTTCACATCAGTTGACCCTTTTTCAATTACATCTAAATTATTCGCTGTTCTATAAAATTCTGTAAAAGCATCTTGATAATCACTGTTTATTAAATTGTATGTTACCAAGTTAGCAGGTTGAGTATAACCTTTACTAATTGACCACAATCCATGCCATAAGTACGCAAAATCAAAACGACGTGGATAATTCATTGTATATGCAACGTCATTAAGGGCAGCAGGTAAAACCAAAGCAGCATCTACTTTAGAAGCATTGTTTGGGTTTACTTCATTTACAGAAAGGAATTCAGTACATGAACTTCCTATAAAAGTTACTGCTAAGAGTATTATTATTATATTTTTCTTCATCTTTATATAATTTTAAAGTTAGAATGTTAGTTTTACAGAAAAACCATAAACTCTTGTTGGAGGAGTCTGATCTTCATCTGTGAATCCTACAGAATTACTGGTACTACTAAGTGAATTGAACTCAGGATCTGTCCATACATTAGTTACAGGTCTCCACATCAATAGATTTCTTCCAACTAAGCTCAATTGAGCTGCTGTTATAAATTTCAAAGCAGGAATGTTCTTAACCGGAACATCGTAGGTAATTGATAATTCTCTTAATTTCCAGAATGCAGCGCTAGTCAGATAAGTACTTTGTACATTGTAATAATCCGAAGTATTCCAAAATGCTCTGGAGGCATCAGTTACCAATATATTAGTATTTGGTGTGTAAGAACCATCAGAATTCTTGACAACTGAATTAGGAATTACGAATGGTTGACGTCCGTTTAATGCAGAGTGTTCAGAAATACCGGTAAAATCTAATGCACTACCCACATCATTTAAGATTTTATTTCCACCACGATAATCTAATACGATATTCAATGTGAATCCTTTATAAGAGAAATTATTTACAATTCCTAATAAGTGGTTTGGATTACCATGTCCCATGGTTACAAGTTGTGAATTCTTTGATGGAAGCCCTGTAGTAGGATCAACAATGATATGCCCTTGTGGATCTCTCATAACATCAGTTACTTTAAGGGTTGGAAATTCCTGACCAACTACAGCGTAAGATACACTTCGATTAATTTCATATTTTGTACCATCATTAATTGGTAGTTCATCTAATCCTGGGTAAATTGAGAGAACCTTGTTTGTAATGTAGGTATAATTGATAGACATATCCCATTTTACCCCACCTAGATAAATGAGTGGAGTGAATTTTAAATCTGCTTCGAACCCTTTGGTTTCCAACTCTCCAGCATTAATATAAGCTGTTGTATAACCTGTTGCTGCAGAAATAGAAGCAGGGATTGTCTGATCTTTTGTGTTTGATTTATAGGCATCTAAATTTAATTGAATTCTGTTATTCAAAAAGTTCATTTCAACACCAGCTTCAATTTCATCGGTAATTTCAGGTCTTAAGGTTGGATTACTCAACGAACTGCTTAGTTTAAAACCAGCATTCGAACCATAAGGGAATCCTGTACCAGCAACATAAGAAGGTATTGTTGCATACCAATTCGTTAATGAAATCTGACCGGTTTTAGACCAACCACCTCTTAGTTTAAGGTAAGAAAATGGAGTGTTGTCTTTAAAATCGGCAATCATATCCGAAACAACGAAACTTGCATCAATACCAGGATAAAAGAATGAACGATTTGCAGCAGCTAATCTGGAATCCCAGTCATTACGAGCCGATGCATGAATAAAAGCATAATCTTTATATCCCACAGTTAAATCACCAAATACACCAACAGAACTTCTTCCTAAAGTATATTGAGCAACCGATGCTTCACCCACACGGTTGCTAAGGTTATAAAAATTAGGAATTACTAATGCAGATGCAGTATTTAGCATTTCGAAAATAGTAGTTGAATATAATGAAGAACCTAAAATTAATTTTGCAGTATAATCATCAAATTTACCATTTATTTTTGCCAAAAAGTCATTGGATAGATTCATGGTTGAATACATATTGTAGGAAGAGGTTCCTGAATATGGAGAAGATACACCCATGTGACCACCACCCCAAGGATCACTTTTTGAATATGCACTATAATTAGCTGCATCTCTATATGAATTATAATTTTCACCTTCGTAGGTTAAGCCGACCCTATCCGTGAATTCAATCCATTTTGCAGGTTTTAAATTCAGGCTTAAAGAACCTAATACATTGTTTTTTTGATCAATTTGACGCGCATGTGCAATTTGCCAATAAGGATTTGGGTAATAAGCGTTAAAATATCCATCGACTGCTGCAAAAGGGTCATTTACAATGTCTTTATAGCGGGTTAAAGGTACCTGAGCTGGAGTATTTAATACATTCCAATATACACCTCTTTGCTGGTACATATCACCCCCTGATGTATTAGTATTTGTTTGAGTAAAACCAATTGTGAAATCAGCACCGAAAATACCAAATGATTTGCCACTTGACATACGGACACCACTTCTCCTATTTTTATCGCCTGGTGTGGTACCTGATGTATTAACATCCTGGGCAGACAAATAAAAGTGACTATTGTCATCACCTGCAGAATAAGAAATATCGTTTTGAGAAGTTACTCCGGTGTTGAAAAAGTTAGCTTTTTGATTTGGAACTGCTGAATACGGAACCATTTGATAAGAACCATCTACTAACTTACCACCTAAAATAACCATTTGTCCATTAAATTCAGGCCCAAAACTTTGATTTTCATACGATGTATAGGGATCCGTATTTCTGTCAGGTCCAATCCAAAAAGTATAATTAGGATCATTTGACCCTACAGACTCTCCAGAACCAGATCCAAAACGTGTTTGTAGGTTTGGTAAATATGAAATCTGTTCAAAAGTTGTTGTATTACTAATCTTGATTGTTGGTTTTTGTTTATTACCTTGTTTGGTAGTTATAATAAGTACTCCATTTGAAGCATCATTACCATATAAAGCTGCAGCACTAGCACCTTTAAGTACATTCACGTTTTCAATGTCGTTAGGGTTCACTGAACTTAAATACGTTGCACTAACCGGAGCACCATCCAAAACAACCAATGCCTGATTCGATGCAAGGAAGTGACGATTACCACGTAAAGTAATTTTTGTATCAGGATTTACACCATTATTGATGGTATTAATCTGTAATCCTGAAACTTTACCGGTTAAACCATTCATTACATTGGTAGTTCCACCATTAGTTAACTCTTTGTCTGATACTTTTGCAGTAGATACACCCAACTCTCTTGGATTTCTTTTAATACCGAATGCAGTTACTACTACTTCATCAATTTGTCTGGTGTCTGCATCTAATCTGACTACCATGTTGTTTTTTGCTTCAACTTCAATAGACTTCATACCCACATAGGATATGACCAGATTTTTTGCATTACTCTGTAAGTTGATTTTAAACTCACCTGAAGTACCTGTAATTGTACCAACAGTTGTGCCCTTTACCTTTACAGAAGCACCAATAATAGGTTGCCCGTCATCTGCAGAAAATACTTTTCCTGAAATAGATTTTGACTGAGCATTAACCACACCTACGCTTACCATTATTAGGCAAGCCAATAAGAACGTTAGTTTTCTCATAATTTAACATTTTGTTTATTAATCTTCTTTAATTTGATTTTTTTTAAAGAAAGTTTACTTTATCGACAGGCAAAAATAAAGTATTAATAATTAAAAAACAAGTGTTTTTGATGATAAAAAGAAAAAATATGCAGAATTTTTATTTCATTCTGTAGGTAAAATTTAAAATAATGTCAAAAATGATGTTTATCTGTCGTTAATACGTTAAGGTTAATATTTTGTTATACATTGATTTAAAGATATTTATTTAGAAATAAACTCATCACTTAACGCTCAATTCGGTAATTGTAAATAAAATAAAAAGAAAAAAATAATTAACACAATATTTTAATAGTAGAGTGTTATTTAACTTAACAAACAGACACAAAAGATATATAATTGAGCAAAAACATAGTGATTGAAGAATTTTTTCAACAATAATATACAATTTTTTGTCATTGACTTACAAATAGTAACTGAATAATACTCATTTGTAACTTTGTTATAAATAATACTTAAAAATAGTCTATTTTTCATTATATTAGCAAGTTAGCATATAAATTCAGTTTAATTGCTAATGTCAACGGGTTGTTAATTGGCGTTCAAATGAATGAAAAAAACCATTATAAAACTATTACTTTTTCGAGACTCACATAACATATAAATCCATTCGTTTGGTAACCCATTTCAGCTATCAAATTCATGTATTGTTTTACTTGATTCGAATATGATTTGTATTCAATTTCGCCAAACTTATAGTCAATTATAGTAGCAACATTGTCTTTAATTATTATTCTGTCAGGGCGGTATTGCTCACCCGAAGGAGTAAGTATTGTGGTTTCATTGAGTACCCTGACATCATCGGCAAACCAAGCTCCTGTTCCCGGTAGTTGCCAGAATTTATTCATTTCTTTTGCCACAGTTACACTTTCCGACTCGCTTATTCGACCTTCACGAATCATTGCTTCAATAGCCGCATCCTGATCATCTTTTATGGTAATTTGCCTCAGAATATCATGCATTATAATTCCATAGTTAAGCCTACTTTCTGTCAGGTTTTGGTTTTTCAACAGATAATCAAGGCTTTGGTGGCGGATTTGCAAACGGTCTAAGCTGTTTATAGATGGATAGTTGCTGATTTTCTCATTTTTTTCTGCATTTTTGGAGTCACTATATTGCATTTTTACAGGCTCTCCTAATTCAAAAACTTTTGAAACAGGATTGTACACTTTTGAAAGTGGAATTATTTCAGCATTCAGTCCGGGAGTTTCTATATTAAAACAAACCGTGAGTAAAGCTGACAACGAATTGATTTTATCAAGGCTTTCAGGCTCTTTTTTTTGAGCTGGTGCCATGCAAATCAATTCATGTTTGGCACGGGTGAAAGCGACATAGGCTATGTTTAGGCTGTCGATAAACAAATGCATTTGTTCGTCGAAATAACTTTCGGCAAAAATAGATTGACCTAACTTAGTACTATATTCGATTGGCAATAAGGGCAATTCATTAAATGGGGCTACTGTTGGCTCACACCACAGGATATTACGCATATTACTGTCCAGTTTCCAGTCACAAAATGGCATGATAACTACATTGAAGTCAAGACCTTTAGATTTATGAACGGTCATAATCCGCATCGCACTTTGATTGTCGGGTGTGGAAATACATTGTTTTGTGCCATTTTTCTTCCACCAGTTAAGGAAACTATTCAAATCGACAGTTTTACCAGTTGTATAGCGAAAAACCACATCCTGAAAAGCCTGAACAAAAACGGCCTCGTTGTGCCAACTCCCAATATCGAAGAGCGAAATAATCTGCTCCACCATACTGAAAAGCGAACTGTGACGAAGTTCTTTCAAACGGTCATTTTCATTCGTCGTAAATAATCCCGAGAAAATATTTTCGTTCGGTTCCTGATTCACAAAACAGATATTAAGTGCTTCATTTTCTGATTTATTCAACTTTCCGCGGGCGTATTCATAGTTAACTATGGTTTGCTGAATATTATCTGCCGGATTGATAAAAAGTTGCATAATACCTAAAACAAAACGTACAGAGGCTACTGCACCTATCAGCAAACCTTCGTTACCCATAATGTCGTAACAATATCCGGGTTTTGCATCCGTTGTGGTTTTGTAGTTCAGTAATTTATGGATGACAGCCTGCTCTTCAGCATTTTTTCGCACCAAAATACATATATCAGCTGGACGATAGCCTCTGTCCTGCAAATCTTCCAATATAGCTGGTAATCGGTTCAAACTTTCCGTTTTCCAACCGTCATCAGTTTCGTCAGCATTGATAAAGCTGAATTGAACCCTTCCAACACCGGCTTTTGGAGAAACTTTTTGATGAATATTGGCGTATGCGTGTTCAATTTTGCGAGTCAACGGTTGCAGCGAAGGATAAAGTGCTAAAACGGGCTGAAGATTTTCATTCAGTTTACTTTGAAGCGTGAGAGCAGCCCTTCGGAAAAAGGAATTATTGAAATCAATTATGTTTTTATCGCTTCGCCAATTGGTATCAAGGTTTTCCTCATGAATTTGCTCGGAACGAAAATCAGACAATATCTTTTCGTCCAGCAATTTCCAGTCGGAGTTTCGCCAGCGGTAAATACTTTGTTTCACATCACCTACCACCAGATTAAACTTGCCGGCCGAAAGACTGTTATCCATGAGTGGATGAAAATTTTTCCATTGCAGCACCGATGTATCCTGAAATTCATCAATCATAAAATTATCGATATGTATACCCGTTTTTTCATACACAAAAGGTGTATCGCTGTTGTCGATAATTTTGTTGAGCAGCATGTTGGAGTCCGAAATCAACATAGTATTCTGCTCATCGGTCAGCTTTTTGATTTGAACTGCCAAATCTGATAGAATTCCCAGTGTATTTATATGCTTCAAAACCATCAATGCTGAATTGTAGGTTACAATATCGATGCTAAATAAGTCAACGATTTGCTGGAAACAATGCTGAAGCCCTGAATTGTAAGCGGTTTCGATGGCTGACTTTACATCCTGCGGTTTGGATTTGGTGTAGCAATTGCTCACATCTTCGGCAAAACTTGTGAAACGGGCACTGATTTCTAGTTTTCCTTTGATCAGCTTTTCTAATGTCTGAGTTGTTTTATAAGAGAAATCTTCGTGCGACAAACCGTTACGAGCCATGATATTCAGCCCATTGGTGGCGGTTTGCTTTACTTTAGCTTCGAATTCAGTTTTTATTTGACGCAGATTTTTTCGATAATTCGACAAAAATTCACGTTCATGCAGCTTACGATTGGTGTCTTCGGCTTTGTGTTGGTAGCTTTCTTTAAAAATTTCCTGCCCCAAATCCATAATATTGCCACGCATATTCCAGTTTTCCGACTGTTCCACACGTTCTTCGGCATAGCTGGTGAGCCATTGCAGCAATTGCTTGTTCTCCTCTTTTGATAAATCGAGAAACAGATTATCAACGGATTGTTCCAGCGTTTGTGAATTGTCAAGTTCGAGATTATAACCTCCATGCACACCAATATCGCGGGCAAACGAACGGATTACCTGTTGAAAAAATCGATCGATGGTACTTATTGAAAATGAAGAATAATCGTGAAGAATGGTCGTGAGAATCTTTTTGGCTTTGATGTTTACAGCTTCTTCGGTTGGATAGAGTTTTGAAATTAAATCAGCCCGATAGTCAGATTTTTCTCCCAATGATAACGCATGAAGTTCTTTTAGTATGCGCGTTTTCATTTCATCGGTGGCTTTATTGGTAAAAGTAACTGCCAATATACGACGATGTGCCTGTTCTCGCTGAGATTCGAACAGTAATTTTATGTAATCTTTTGTCAGCCTGTATGTTTTGCCTGAGCCGGCAGAGGCGCGATAGATGTTGAGCATATCTGAAAATTTATCTCAAAGATACAATATTGTTTCATAAAATGCAAAAACAGCATTGGCTGAACTTCAACATTGAAATTCAGCCGATACTGTTAATATATTGTATTCCGATTGGAATTTTACAGTTATTTTTTAGGCGTTGTAGTTGTTGCTCCTGTATATGCATTAACCGGAGGATTCTGGGTAGTACAACTTGTTGCAGCAAACAAACATAGAACAAACACTGAAATAACCAAGACTGACTTTTTACTCACGATTTTCATAACTGGGATTGTATTAATTGTAAATTTGATATTATAACGGCAAATTTATCATAAAGTTGTAACTAAAATTCAATTTCACGACAATATTAATATAGTTTATACAATTACTTAAAATTTATTTTTTTCACCTTGAATCCCATTTCGAGTAAAATATCCACAATTTTCACCATAAAATCACCCTGAACTAGTATTTCGCCATCGCGTGAAGAGCCTCCAGCACCACATTTTACTTTCAGTAGTTTAGCCAGTTCTTTCAGTTCATTGTCTTTTCCTTTAAAATCGGTTATTAGCGTAGCTGGTTTGCCATTGCGTTTGTCAAGTTCCACCCGTAATGGCTCTGACTGACGCTTTTTTGCAGGTTTTGCGCTCGCAATAACTGGTGTTTCTTCAACTTGTGGTAATTCGGATTTTAAACCACTTAATTTATCTCTCCAATCCATAAAACGATTTACTATTTTGTCATTTACTATTTACAATTCCCACATTAGGGGTTAGAAGCAATCATTTTGAAAAATTCCCAGATGATAATTCCACCGGTAACGCTCACATTCAGCGAATGTTTAGTTCCAAATTGCGGAATTTCGATACAACCATCACAGGCATCTACCACACTTTGCAGAACACCTTTTACTTCGTTGCCCAGAATGACAGCGTATTTTTTTGATTTATCCAGTTTCAAGTCGGGCAGCATAGTACTTCCTTCGGCTTGTTCAATGGCAAAAACTGTGTAACCTTCAGATTTTAAATATTTAACCGCTTCATGTGTATCCTCAAAATACTTCCAGTCAACCGTATTTTCAGCACCCAGTGCCGTTTTGTGAATTTCTGCATGAGGTGGCGTGCTGGTAATACCGCATAAATAAACCGATTCCACCAGAAATGCATCGCCGGTACGAAATACTGAACCTACATTGTGCAAACTACGCACATTGTCAAGCACCAGAATGAGAGGAGTTTTTGTTTCTTGCTTGAATTCCTCCACAGTGAGGCGATTCATTTCGGTTATTTTGAGTTTCTTCATAAATTAGCAGTAAATTGGTAAGCAAGTAAACGGTAAGCAAAAAATCCTGCTGATTACCGCTTACTGTTTGTCGCTATTTTAATAGTTTAATTGCCGTTTCAATAATGGTGTCAATACCTTTGGCCTGATCGGAAACCTTCACGCTGTCGCACACATCAGGCTCAATTCCCCATTCGGTACTTTGCATTTTGGAATCAAACATGGGTGAAGATGAGAATCGCACCAACCATCCATTTTGAAGTTCACTTGAAAGAGGTAGACCACCGCCGCCACCGGTTTTATCTCCAACTATTCTGGCATTCGGAGCTTGTTTCATACGGTTCACAAAATCATTAGTAGCACTATACGACATTCGGTTAGTCAGTACAATAACAGGTCGTTGCCATTGTACATTCTCATCGGCAGGGGTTTTTAATTCAACTGGAGTTGAAAATTCGGAATGACCATCACCTGTTTTATGACTCATAAAGCCAGTTACCGTTTCTTCTTTGAAAAAATAGGAAGCAAGTTTTTTTGAATAATCAAGTGAACCACCACCATTATTTCGTACATCTATAATCAAACCCTTGCAGTTTATGAAATATCGTATAATGTAAGCCATATTAGTATCAGTAAAACCATTTGAAAAGTCCTCATAATATATATATCCTATCGTTCCGTTGTTGAGTTTTACATAGTCGAATCCTCCCGCAATCAGGTAATTTGAACCAAGGTAACGACTGTTCTAGATCGGAAGAGCGTCGTGTAGGGAAAGAGT
>CAIKVR010000168.1 GCA_903830915.1 uncultured Bacteroidales bacterium | reverse complement strand
TGATTGTACGCAGTCGGGAACTCGCCGAAGATATATTTCAGGACACCTTTATCAAAGCCATTTCAACCATTCAACAAGGGCGTTACACCGAAGCCGGAAAGTTTTTGGCGTGGATAAACCGTATTGCCCACAATTTGATTATTGATCACTTCCGTCGTGTAAAAAACGAAAATACTTTCTCGGCAGATGCTGTTGATTATGATATAGTTAATAATGCCAAGCTTTCTGAAAAAAGCATTGAGGAAACTATTTCGAACGAGCAGGTGTTGGCCGATGTGGTTCACTTGATTGATTTGCTGCCACCTTCGCAACAAAAGGTTATTCGTATGCGCTATTTCGAAGATTTGAGCTTCAAAGAAATAGCCGAACGAACCGATGTGAGCATTAATACAGCTTTGGGACGTATGCGCTATGCACTGCTGAATATGCGCCGCATTGCTCAGGAAAAAGATGTTTATCTGGAAATAAAGTGATTTCCAATTATTCAATCTCCAATTGATTAGTTAAATGTGCTAACTGGTTTGTTTTGTAATAATCAGAATAATAAGTATATAGGCTATAAATTATAAACTATAAACTAAAAACTATAAACTGTATTTATACTATTTTGCAATCACTTACGTTTTAGGTATATACTTCTAAAATTTTAAAGTGCCTATGCAAAGAATTACTACACTGTCGAACAAAACTGATTTATTTAAAACAAAACGTCCGGAAAGCACTCCGGAACTGCAACCCAAACAAGAAACACTGAATCGAATTTTACAATTTGCAGCTGCTTACAGGGTACAGAAAACTTCAGAAAATCAGTACATTGAATTGTTCTTGAACTAAAAAAAGACTTCCGATTATTTCGGAAGTCTTTTTTTTATTATATTTGCATATTAAATTTTAATCAAACATGAAAAGAATAATATCTCCTTCTTTGTTAGCAGCTGATTTTGGTAATCTGAAAGCTGATTGTGAAATGATTAATGCCAGTGAGGCGGAATGGCTGCATATCGATGTGATGGATGGAAGCTTTGTGCCGAATATTTCTTTTGGTTTTCCGGTACTGGAAGCGGTACGGAAGCATTGCACTAAAATGCTCGATGTGCATATCATGATTGTGCATCCCGAAAAATACGTGAAACGCTTTGCCGAAGCCGGTGCAGGTATGTTAACCTTTCATTGCGAGGCGGCTGAAAATCCGCAGGAAGTGATTGATTTAATCCGCACCGAGGGAATTCAGGTGGGTATTTCGGTGAATCCTGATATTCCGGTAAGTATGTTAGAACCGTATGTTGATAAAGTTGATATGGTGCTGCTTATGTCGGTTTATGCGGGTTATGGAGGACAGAAATTTATTGAAGAAACCTACGACCGCATTGCAGAACTGCGTGAAATTATGAAAAGTAGAAACGCCAACTGCATGATTCAAATTGACGGTGGTGTGAACCCACAGAATGCTCAGAAACTTTACGAAGCGGGTGTGAATGTATTGGTTGCAGGTAGTTCTGTTTTTAATTCCGCTAATCCGGTTGAAGCGATTCATCAATTGCTAAACGTGTAGAGGGTATGGATTATCTGCAACGAACTCCGTTTCTCAGATTGTTGCTTCCGTTCATGCTGGGTATCGTGGCGTACCGCTTTGTGGAGTTTCAGTCGTGGGGTTTGTGGACGTTGGTTGGTTTGTCGCTTGTACTTGTCACTTTGTCTTTTGGAATTCGTATTCCAAAACGGCAATTTCAATTCCGTTGGCTATTTGGCTGCGGATTTTTTTTGTATATGTTTTCGCTGGCATACCTGTTGAGTTCCGAAAATGAAAAGTCAACCGCATTTGACCAATTGCATCAAAAAGGGATTTATCGGGTAGAAATTGTTTCTGCACCGGTCGAAAAGGCTAAATCTTATATGTGCAAAGCCGATGTGCTGCAATTTTATAATTCAGGTTGGAAACCCGCTCACGGACAAGCAATTTTGTATTTTCAGAAAGACAAATCAGCATCCAAACTTTTGTTTGGCGACCGCCTGATGGTGGAAGCGGAGTTTGCATCACCCGAAATACCACTGAATCCTGATGCATTTGATTATGCCACTTACCTGAAACGGCAGGGAATTGGGGCGACTTCCTACATATCTGACGGCAGTTGGCAATTGACTGGTCACAGCAATGCTTTTTCAATTCGTCGCGAAGCCGATAAGTGGCGAAATTACCTGTTGAATATTTACCGGAAATTCAATATTCAGGGTGATGAATTTGCAGTACTTGCTGCGTTGACACTGGGTTACACCGATGACCTGCAGCCCGATTTGAGGTCGAGTTATTCAGCAACGGGAGCTATGCATATACTTTCCGTGAGTGGGATGCATGTTGGTGTGGTTTACGTGGTGATTGCCTTTTTGCTCAGTTTTCTGGATAAATCGCAAAAGAAGAAAATTCTCAAATCTATAATAATTATTTTGTTTTTGTGGGCTTATGCTTTTGTGTCGGGCATGTCGGCAGCGGTAATCCGTGCGGCTTTGATGTTTTCATTCGTGGCGTTTGCCTATTGTCTGGAGCGTAAATCGCAAATTTACAATACAATTTTTATGTCAGCTTTGTTGATGCTGATTTATAATCCGAATTTTTTGTACGATGTTGGTTTTCAACTAAGTTATTCAGCTGTTTTAAGCATTATTTTCTTTCAACCGATTATCGATAAACTGTATAAACCGACCAACAAAATAAGTCGTTTTACGTGGGAAATGTTTTCTGTTTCTATAGCTGCTCAACTTGGAACGACTCCATTTACGCTGTATTATTTTCAGCAATTCCCAAATTATTTTCTGCTCACAAATTTTATTGCCATTCCGCTTTCGAGTCTGGTTATTTACCTGGCCATCGGATTGCTGATCGTTTCGTGGTTGCCGTATTTGTCTATTGCCATGGGATTTTTGCTGAAATGGTCGGTTTGGTTGCTGAATTATGTAATTGTGACTATTCAGAATTTACCAGATTCAGTATGGCATATTTCGCTGGATATAAGGCAGACTTTTTTCTTCTTTTTGGCCATTTTCTGTCTTTCAGGGTATTATTTTAGCAAGAAATTTGCTCCGCTTTTTGTTGGTTTAATCGCTCTTCTGATAACCTGTTTACTAAATATTCAGACTTATTACCAGACACTTACAAGCAAACGAATTATTGTGTATGCAGGACAAAAAAACGTTCATGTTAGTTTTATTAACAGAAATATGAACTTTGTTTACTCTACAGATTCAGCTGAAATTGAGCGCATTGCCAAAACCTATTGGCAAAGGCAAAAATTTGAAAAACCAATATATTTGGGCAATACCAATTGGTATGCTGATGGTTTCGTATGTTTTGAAGGACGAAAAGTGTTGATTTTGCAGGATGATTTTTTGAAGAAAAAAACCACACAAACGCCCATGGAACTCGATTATCTGATAATTGGCAACCGGTTAAAACCTAAAATTTCGCAAATTCTGGATTGTGTTCATCCCCGAAAAATGATTGTTGATAAAAGTATTTCTCGATGGTACACCAACGATATACGAAATGCTTGTAAAGCACGAAAAATTGCTTTCTACTCCATTGCCGAACAAGGAGCATACATACTTAATATTAAAGAATAAATATCAGAATGTTATCTTACCCTCAAAATCGTATTTTTTTGCTACTTTTGCAGTCAAATTAAAAATAGAAAAATGATTTCTAAAATAATTGCCGAGGATTTAATTACCAAGGTAAGAAAAGCAATAGACAGTGTCGAAAAAATCGTGATTGTAACACATGTCGGACCCGATGGTGATGCCATGGGTTCTACATTGGCTTTATGGCATTATCTGATGACAATTGGTAAGGAACCGGTTGTGATTGTTCCAACTATGTTTGCTAATTTTCTGAAATGGTTGCCGGGTGCTGATTGTGTGCTTGATTATGAGAATAATAAAGCTAAAGCAGATGAACTTTTTGCTTCGGCAGAATTGATTTTTACACTTGATTTCAATACTCCTAAACGCATGGCTGATATGGCTGATGCGGTTATTAATGCTCCAGCCCCTAAAATCTTAGTCGATCATCATTTACATCCGGCTGATTTTGCCAAAGTTGCTATTTCTTATCCTGAGATTTCATCAACCAGCGAATTGATATTCCGGTTAATTTGTCGTTTGGGTGATTTTTCGGAAATCAATCTGGCATGTGCCGAATGTATTTATACCGGCATGATGACAGATACAGGAGGTTTTACCTATAACTCGAACGGTCAGGAAATTTATATTATTATTGCCGAACTTATAAAACTAGGTATTGATAAAGACGAAATTTACCGTAAGGTTTTTAATACTTATTCGGCCGACCGATTACGTTTGATGGGATTTTGTTTGTTTCAGAAAATGAAAATTTTCCCTGACTACAAAACGGCTTTAATTACCCTCACAAGTAAGGAACTTTATCAGTTTAATTTTCAGAATGGTGATGCTGAAGGTTTTGTAAATATTCCATTATCTATTGCCGGAGTTGATTTTTCTGTATTTATGCGTGAAGATACAGATAAAATAAAAATTTCGTTACGCTCACAGGGGACTTTTCCGGCAAACAAAGTGGCTGCCGAATTGTTTAACGGTGGCGGGCATCTGAATGCTGCCGGTGGTGAAAGTTTTTCAACTTTAGCCGAAACGGTTAAGAAATTTGAAGATGCATTGCCTGATTATAAAGATTTTTTGGAATAATTAGAGTCGAAACATTTTAATAATAACATGAAATATCTGATTATACTTGGTGACGGAATGGCCGATGAGCCAATCGCGTCACTTGGAAATAAAACTTGTCTACAGGCTGCCAATAAGCCTGCAATAGATAAAATTGCTGCATTGGGACGAAGTGGATTGCTCGATACCATTCCTGAAGGATTTGCACCGGGCAGCGAAATTGCTAACATGAGTGTGATGGGTTACGATGTACCGAAAGTTTTCGAAGGGCGCGGTTCGCTGGAGGCGGCAAGCATGGGCGTGGCAATTGAAGAGGGCGAAATGGCCATGCGCTGTAACCTTATTTGCATTGAAAAAGAAAAAATAAAGAATCACTCGGCCGGGCATATCAGCAACGAAGAAGCCACCGAACTGATTCTTTTTTTGCAGGATAAACTTGGTAATGAACAGATTAATTTCTTTCCCGGAGTTTCGTACCGTCATTTATTGAAAATTAAAGGAGGAAAAAAACAGTTGAATTGTACACCACCTCACGATGTTCCCGGAACGCCTTTTGCAGATGTGATGATAAAAGCAGAAGCTGACGAAGCAACAGAAACTGCTGAATTACTGAATAAACTGATTTTGCTTTCACAGGAATTGCTAGAAAACCATCCGATAAACCTGAAACGGGCTGCTGCCGGAAAAGACAAAGCCAACAGTATTTGGCCATGGTCGCCGGGCTATAAACCGGCTATGAAAACCATGCAGGAACTTTATGGATTGAAAAGCGGCTCGGTTATTTCGGCAGTGGATTTAATACGCGGAATAGGCGTATATGCCGGATTGAAAGTTATTTACGTGGATGGTGCTACCGGACTTTATAATACTAATTATGAAGGAAAAGCACATGCAGCCATCGATGCGCTTCGTACCGATGATTTTGTGTATTTGCATATCGAGGCCAGCGATGAAGCCGGTCATGAGGGAGATGTGGATTTGAAAATAAAAACCATCGAATACCTCGATTTAAGAGTTGTAAAACCGATTTATGAAGAAGTTTCAACCTGGAGCGAGCCAGTAACCATTGCAATTTTACCCGATCACCCTACACCTTGTGTATATAAAACGCATACCTGTTCACCTGTTCCGTTTATTATTTATCGTCCGGGTGAAAAAGCTGATGATGTAATGGTTTATGATGAATTTGCAGCGGAAAAAGGGAGTTATGGATTGCTCAAAGGCATGGAATTTATGAAAACATTAATAAAATAGAAAGATAACGCCTAGTCCGTCAGTTGACGGAGAACCGGGTTTGTTTCGTCTCCTTTTATTTTGTATTAATATTGTTAAAAGTACATGCTGTTTAATTCCCCTTTAGGGGTTAGGGGAGTATTAAAACACCGCTTCTGCTATCCGCTTCACGCTTTGAGTAGCCATCATGCTGTAAAAATGAATACTCGGAACACCATGAGCATTAAGGTCTTTAGCTTGTTTAATGCACCATTCCACTCCTACTTCTACCGCATCGGAATCAGTTTTACAAGCTCGTAAAGCAGCTGCAAATTCCTCGGGTATATCAGTATGAAATATTTTTGGCAGCACGGTCAATTGATTCATCAGCGTAATTGGTTTGATACCAGGAATAATAGGCACATTAATACCGTTTACTCTGCATTTATCCACAAAATCGTAATACTTCTGATTGTCGAAGAACATTTGTGTTACAAGATATTCAGCTCCTGCGTCCACTTTTTGTTTCGCGTAAATCAAATCCGACTCCAGATTCGGGGCTTCTTCATGTTTCTCAGGATAGCAGGCCATTCCATACGAAAACGGTTTAACCGGCGATTTCATTTTAGAACCATCCAAAAA
Source organism: uncultured Bacteroidales bacterium (assembly GCA_903830915.1). Taxonomy (GTDB): domain Bacteria; phylum Bacteroidota; class Bacteroidia; order Bacteroidales; family Paludibacteraceae; genus Paludibacter. Next base: position 1,950 of record CAIKVR010000168.1, on the reverse strand, counting down.
CAGTCCTTCGTTGAAATTATTTACCTGAATCTGTAATTCGGTGGCATGTTTGTGTCCAGTTGGGGAAAAATCGCGTTCGTGCTTGGCTTTATCGCCGCGCAACAAAAGTAAGTCGGTTATTCCCAAAAATTGCAGGTCAATCAGGGCATATTCTGTTTCTTCGCGGGTAAAACCACTGCAAATTACATGCGGTACAACCGCTATTTTGTATTTATTCTGAATGGCCGCTGCAATAGCAACCGTACCCGGACGATGACGCTCAGCAACCTGTTCAAATAGCCCATCTGTCTTTTGCTTGAAAACAAGTTCGCTGCGATGAGTGGTAATATTGATATATTTGGGGTCAAATTCACGCAGGGTGTCGATCGTTCTGCACACAGTTTCTATACCGTTTCCTTTCAAAGGCGGTAATAATTCAAACGAAAAGGCGGTGGATTTGGCGGTCTTTATTTTTTCTACAACACTCATCTTCAATTTACAATTGTCATTAATAATAATTTGGGTGCAAAAGTACAATATTTTTTTAAACCTGAGGCATAACTATTATTTCTTCAACATTTCCGGCAACTTCCAGACCGGCATTTTTGCCTATGTCATTCAACAGGAAAATGTTATTTTTCTTATCGAAAAGCTTCACTTCAATTTCTGAAGTCATACTTTCTTCAATCCGGCCATCCATAAATCCTGAAATTGGCGAAGCCAGTTGAGTGGATTTTTCACGACGAGCCATTATATCCAACTTGTATTTTCTATTTTCCAGTATCAACTCCACTTTTTCGGGATCAATATGCGATTTCAGAAGTTTTGAACCATTGTAGGTGGTGAATTGGATTAATTGGTCGTTTATCCAAATTCCTGCTATAAAACCAACGAATGAACTTCCTAACCACGGTATTTTAGCAACAGAAGCTTTCAGGGAAATTCCGGATTTACTGAAATGATTGGTTTGCAACCAGGTATAAGCACTTGGAAATGAATGACCCCAATCTTTTTCAATGTAACCCCGACCATTAGTAAAATCTATCGCTTCACCATTCACTGTCAACTTTCCATCAATGCGATGGTTCATGCTCAATATGCCGTGGTAGCATTCCATTAAAGGCACAAACGAATATGGTCCCATTATTCCGGGCGAATACCATTGGTTAGGCCACGGAATTTGCCCTGAAAACCGCAGTTTGCCTTGTACAGAAGATAAATTGAGTTGAAAATCGTTTATGGAAAAATAATTATCTGCAATTTTAATTTTAAATTTGCCCAATGTCGGAACAAATTCATTTACATCAAATTTGTGGTATTCAGCAGTTTGTTTTTTTCCATCCAAAACCTGAATAAACGACTGTTGGTTGCCATTTTCGTCCATGGCAATGCCGGGAATAAATGCAAAGGCACGACTTTCATCGGCAGTAACCACTTTAAAATACCAGCCTTCAAAATAGCGTTTGGTTTTTCCCCAACCCTGATATTGATCGGGATAAAAAACGGATTTTAGTTGTTTAATCATTTAAATTTTACTCCGGTGAGTTTCTCTGATAATTCCCAGAGTTTACGGGCATCTTCTTTGTTGTGTGAAGCTTCGGTTGATTCTACCACCACAGGATAGCCTTTCATTTCTTTTTTACCGTCCGGTCCATAATACTGACCGCCTTTTACATCTGCATCAACCGCAGCACGAATTTCGGGCAAAGCACCCATCGAAGCCGGTTGAATCATAAACAGAAACAATGGTCGAAGTATACTCATCAACCATTGGGGTGCAGCATGATTAAACAAATTAGTATCCGAAACACCGGGATGTGCTGCAACAGCGATGGTGTCAATTTTGTTTTTCTCAAAGAATCGTTGTAGCTCGTAGGTAAAAAGCAAATTGGATAATTTCGAACGTCCATAAGCTTTTATCGGGCTATAATCTTTTCCATTTTCATATAGAAGATTGTCAGTATCCATTAC
>CAIKVR010000167.1 GCA_903830915.1 uncultured Bacteroidales bacterium | reverse complement strand
TTCCATAAGAATCTGGTTTCTGATTTTCTGAAGAATACGTATTATGCCGGAAATCATTTTATTAATACCAAGGGGCGGAATGACTTGGTGATTCACAATGGTGCAACCGCAAGCAGTACCGTAGGGGTAATTATTGAAGCCAAAAAACCTGGCAACAAAGCCGAAATGCTTCGACCGGACAATATCAATACCAAAGCTTTTCAGGAACTGGTGCTGTATTACCTGAGGGAGCGAATCACCAACAAAAACACCGAAATAAAGCACCTGATTGCCACCAACATTTACGAGTGGTATATATTCGATGGACATTTGTTCGAAAAATTGTTTGCACAGAATAAACCGTTAGTAAAGAAATTCATAGAATTTGAAGAAGGTCGCTCGGGTGGCAATAAAACCGAGTTTTTCTATTCCGAAATTGCTGCACCAGCCATTGCTGCCCTGCCGCACGAAATTACATTTACCCACTTCGATATTCGCGAATACGATAAACCGCTACGCAACAACGACAAGAAAGATGATAATGCGCTAATAGCCTTGTTTAAATTGCTGTCGCCCGAACATTTGCTCAAACTGCCTTTTGCCAACGACAGCAACAGTCTGGATAAAGTTTTCTATACCGAACTGCTGCACATTATCGGACTTACCGAAACCAAAGAAGGCGGCAAGAAACTGATTCAACGCAAAGAAAAGGGACAACGCAATGCAGCTTCGCTGCTCGAAAGTGCCATCGTGCAACTGGATAATCTGGATAAACTATCCCGCATGGATAAGCCCTCGCAGTATGGCGACACAACCGAAGAGAGACTGTTTAATGTGGCGTTAGAACTGAGTATTACGTGGATAAACCGCATTCTGTTTCTGAAACTGCTGGAAGCACAACTCATAAAATACCACAAGGGCGATAAAACCTATGCTTTTCTGAATACTGATAAGGTAACGGGTTTCGACGATTTGAATACCCTGTTCTTTCAGGTGCTGGCGAAACTCCCTGCGGAGCGTGATGATGAAGTAAAACAATTGTTTGCCAATGTACCTTACCTCAACAGTTCGCTGTTTGAACCTACCGACATAGAACATATTTGTTTTACGATAAGTCAGTTGAAAGATGGGAAATTGCCCGTGCTTTCCAACTCAGTAATAAAAGATGCTACCGGCAAAAAGCGTACAGGCGAAATGACCACCGTGGAATATCTGTTTGAGTTTTTGAATGCCTACGATTTTAGCAGTGAAGGCAGCGAAGAAATTCAGGAAGACAATAAACGGCTGATAAATGCTTCGGTACTGGGGCTTATTTTTGAAAAGATAAATGGCTACAAAGACGGTTCGTTTTTTACGCCCGGCTTTATCACCATGTACATGTGCCGTGAAACCATACGGAGAGCCGTGATGCAAAAATTCAACGAAACAAAGGGTTGGAATTGTGCAGACTTGCATGAATTGTACGATAAAATTGAGGATAGAAAAGAAGCCAATACCATTATCAACTCACTGAAACTGTGTGACCCAGCCGTGGGTTCGGGACATTTTCTGGTATCGGCACTCAACGAGATAATAGCCATAAAAAGCGAACTTCGCATACTGAGTGACCGCGAAGGCAAACGCCTGAAAGAATACCGCGTGGAAGTGGAAAACGACGAACTGATTGTTACCGACGAAGATGGACACTTGTTTGAGTACAATCCATTGAGCAAAGAAAGCCAACGGGTGCAGGAAACCCTTTTCCACGAAAAGCAAACCATTATTGAAAATTG
>CAIKVR010000166.1 GCA_903830915.1 uncultured Bacteroidales bacterium | reverse complement strand
TCAGATGAATACTACTATGAAAGTGCCAGAGCTTATTCTATAAAAGGCGAAATGGATAAAGCTTATGAATTTATCAAGCAGGATTATAAAATGAACCCTGAGAATTTAAATATTATCGGTTTATTTCAACAATTGTTTTTAGCAAAAATTCAAACAAAAATAAATGATATTGATTTCTCTGATTTTTTAAACAACTCATTGACAGAGTATTCATGCTTAACAAAGAGTCCAGATGTATTAAGAATTGGGTCTACATATTATTTGCAAAAAGCTTTTTTTTATTTTGAACATACAGATGCGGTAAAAGGAAGAAAATATCTTGATAGTTTTGAAAGATTCAATGATAAATTTAATGCTAAAGTTGAGAATGTTTTTGCAGGGGAAGTATATAGTGCAGCCTCATCATGTTACTACCGAATCAAAGATTCAAAGAATTGCAAAGCAATTTTGGAAAAAGGATTAAAACTTTACCCAAATAACGAAGCATTAATAAGGAAATATAAGGTTAATGTTACTCATGATATCAAATGATTCACTTTTGTTATCAAGATCCGAATATTAAAGTATTGTAACGCTAAAAGATTATTTCATGTGCTTTTTGAGTGAGATTCATCAGATGAGTGAATATACTGCAATTAATTATTGAAAATTTTATAGAATGACTTCAAGTCATCAGCAAAGTAACACATTAACTCCGATAAAAATGAAGAAAGCAATCATAATTGGAGCAACTTCGGGAATAGGTAACGAACTGGCTAAGTTGCTCGTAAACAAAGGGTATAAAGTCGGAATTAGCGGTCGACGGATGGAGTTGCTGGAACGTTTAAAATCCGAAAATCCAAATTCGTACATCGTAAAGACATTCGATGTAAATGATGTAGAAATGGCGAAAGTGAAACTGGAAGAACTAACTCTGGAACTTGGAGGTGTTGACTTGCTTGTTATAAGTTCAGGTACAGGTGATATTAACGAAGAGTTAGACTTTGAGATTGAATTCCGCACAATTAATACGAATGTAATCGGATGGACTTTTATTGCTGATTGGACATTCAAATACTTTGAAAATCAGAAACAGGGTCATTTGGTGGCTATAAGTTCGATTGCAGGACTTCGTGGAAGCAGACAGTCGCCTTCGTATAATGCAACAAAAGCATATCAGATTAATTACCTGGAGGGTTTAAGACAGAAAGCGACTAAACTCAAGGAGCAAATTTATATTACCGACATACGTCCGGGACTTGTGGATACCGAAATGGCAAAAGGGCAGGGGTTATTTTGGGTAATGTCCTTAGAAAAAACAGTCCGACAAATTTATGCTGCAATTGAAAAGAAAAAGAAAGTTATATACATTACTAAACGTTGGAGAGTAATTGCAGCCATTCTGAAACGAATACCGGGTAGGCTTTACGAAAGAATGTAATAAAGTGTAAGTTTGGTGTAAGAAAACACACAATTTGGTATAAAACAATTTATTACAGAATGTATACGGATTGTAACAGGTTTCTATTTAGCAGTTGCTGAAAAACACATAAAAAGTTGATTAGATATGTTTTATATGTTTTTCAGCAAGTCCTGCTTAATCTTACTTTCTATACTGAACTATTGTAATTCAGAAAGTGAATTTACCCATTCATTGATACCAAAAATTCATCGTTATTTTCGGTACGTTCAATACGTTCTTTGAGGAATTCCATTGCTTCCATCGAATTCATATCGGCTAGGTGGCGACGCAAAATCCACATACGGTTTAATGTATCTTTATCGAGTAACAAATCGTCACGACGGGTACTTGAAGCCATAATATCTACAGCCGGGAATATACGTTTGTTTGACAGTTTACGGTCGAGTTGAAGCTCCATATTACCAGTTCCCTTGAACTCTTCAAAAATTACTTCGTCCATTTTCGAACCGGTTTCAGTCAGTGCAGTAGCAATAATTGTCAGACTACCACCATTTTCGATATTACGGGCAGCTCCAAAGAAACGTTTAGGCTTGTGCAGTGCATTGGCATCTACACCACCCGAAAGGATTTTGCCTGAAGCAGGTGAAACAGTATTGTATGCGCGTGCCAAACGGGTTATTGAGTCGAGTAGAATAACTACATCGTGACCACATTCAACCATGCGTTTTGCTTTTTCGTGAACCATACTGGCTACACGTACATGGCGTTCTGCCGGTTCGTCGAAAGTAGAAGAAACCACTTCGGCACGCACGCTGCGAGCCATGTCGGTAACCTCTTCAGGACGTTCATCAATCAAAAGCACAATCATATATACTTCAGGGTGATTCGCAGCAATGGCGTTGGCTATATCTTTTAGCAATACAGTTTTACCTGTTTTTGGCTGTGCTACAATCAAACCACGCTGACCTTTTCCAATCGGCGAAAACAAATCAACCACACGCACTGATAAATTATCATTTTTACCGGTTGTCAGATTGAATTTTGTATCTGGGAAAAGAGGAGTGAGGTGCTCAAACGGAACACGATCACGTACATATTCAGGTGACCGCCCGTTTATCTTTGCAACTTTTATCAAAGGAAAATATTTTTCACCTTCTTTTGGAGGGCGAATAGCACCCATTACAGTATCGCCTGTTTTCAATCCAAATAATTTGATTTGTGACTGAGATACATAAATATCATCAGGTGAAGCAAGGTAATTATAATCTGCAGAACGTAGAAAACCATAGCCATCGGCCATCATTTCTAATGTTCCGGTTCCTTCCAATATACCATCAAAGTCGAATTGTTTTTCGCCTTTATCCGGACGGTTATTAAATTTATTGCGATTATTATTGTTATTATTTCCGTTCGCCGGATTGTTAGGATTAATTATCTGTCTGATTGGTTTAATCTCTACTGACTCTTCGGCTGCCTGATTTTCCTCAGGAGCACTTTCACTTTGAGTATCTTCTGTAATAACTTCAGTCACAAATAATGTTTCTTCTTCCTGTGATTCGGGTAATTCTGTTCGTTCTTCGAGCACAATAATTTTCGAAGGACGTGGAACTTCTTCTTCAGTTATTTCAAGCTGCTCAGCTGTAGTTTCCGATGGTTTAAGAATAACAGGTTTCGGACTTTTATGTTTTGGTTTTGCTTTAGCCGGTTTGTTTTCTTGTTTGTTTTTCTCAATTACAGAAACAGCTTCTGGCTCAGTTGCTTTTTCAGTAGGTTCAACTACCGGAGTCTGAGCTTTAATGTTTTTGGGCTTTTCAGGTGTTTCGGCAGCAGGTTTAGTGTCACCATTCTTTTTAATAGTAACGCGCATACGTTTTTTACGATCTGCCTGCTGGTTTTCAGCTGAAATAACTTTGCGTTGGGCATTTACAATAGCTTGCTGATCAAGAACTTCGTAAACTAATGTTTCTTTTTTTGTTGAATTAGAGACTTTCAGACCTAACTCTGTTGCGATGTCCTTTAGTTCGGACAAATCTTTTGCATTTAACTGCAGAATTGTGTAATTACTCATAAAAGGATGAATAAACGTTTTGGCGAGGTTTCCTTATCGGAAAACGTTGTGAATGTGAATGTTATGTAAAATAAATGATTGTTGAGACAAAAACAGGACTGCTTTTGTTATTTGAAAACTTTGCAAATTTACTACTTTATTTCATAAATACAACTATTTGACTGTTTTTTATATAAAACTTAGTAAGAAAACGTTTGCAACAACTTTTTAATCATAATAATCAAGCTATAATTAATGATTGTAAATCTGCAAAATATATATAAACCGAAATTGAACATGCCTCAGTGCTATTCATACCTATGAATTACTTTAGTCCTTCATTACCGGTATCAAGTAATGCTTTCCATTCACCTTTGGTATTTTTTTTCCAAAATGTAGTGTAAGTACCTTTCTCCAGTAAGCTTTTTGTTTTGCGATCGGTGAGTTTATAGATACCGTAGGTGTAACCCAGTTCGCCTGATTGGGCAACTTTGGCAAATGAAGGCTCCCAAGTCAGCGTGTAAGTTGTGTCGCTGTGATTTAGCAATTGTTTACTTATGGCAGCATGTCCTTCAATTGGAAAATGATGCTGACTAAGCATAACACCCGTTGAATCAAAAAATTCCAAAAAAGCAGCATTTCTACCTTTTTCAGCCGAAAGAGCCGAATAATAACGGTCAGCATCGGTTAATGATTTAGTGTCTGAAATTTGTTTTGAAGTACAGGAAATTAATATTACAACAATTAGTACTGTCAGAGAAAGATTATTTAGTGTCATACATCGAATCGGATTATTTTCGGGTTGGTAATAAAGAAGTTATCTATTTTAGAACGTTTAATTTTAGGTGAAACATCAATATTGAACTCTACTTTTACCAGATTATTTTGCTTTCCTGTTTTAATTCTGTCTAAATTGACAACATCGACTTAAAATTTTATTTTAGAATTCTAATGTGTCAATTAGAAATCAAATCAGTTTTTATATTATAACACAAGATTAGTATAAAGGTTTGTAGATGTATTGAAAGATTGTTATTTATGCTGTAATTTTTTTTCGATTTAATACGGCTTGCGTTATCGATATGTACATATAAATTAATTTGTTACATTATACTTCCGTTTTTGTCAGTAAAACCAGTTTCTGATTTTCTCTAAGGTGATGGAAAATTCCAAATGTATGTTTATTGATATTCAAATATTCAAGTAATAATACTAATTTTGATTTGAGTTTTATACTTACCGAACTAATTCCATTCTCAACTGTTTATTGATGAAAATAAACTTTTATGAGCCGAAATATAATTTTAATAATCAGTGCAGTTACGCTGATATTTAGTCAGAGTGCCTGCAGTCAAACCACCAAAAAGAACATGAAATACAATCCGTTAACTCCTGAAGAACAGGCCGTAATCATTCACAAAGCAACTGAACGACCTTTTATAGGTAAATATGTAGACAATAAGGATAAAGGAATATATATTTGCAAACAATGTAATGAACCGCTTTATCGCTCAGAGGCTAAATTTGAGTCCCACTGCGGATGGCCGAGTTTTGATGATGAAATTGAGGGAGCAGTGAAACGAATACCCGATGCCGATGGTCAGCGCACTGAAATTGTTTGTGCTAATTGCGGGGCGCATTTGGGTCATGTATTTACGGGTGAAGGATTTACGCAGAAAAATACCCGACATTGTGTAAATTCAATTTCTATGAAATTTATTCCTGCAACCGAAAATAAAGAAAACAATACGAATATGGAAACAGCTTATTTTGCCTCCGGATGTTTCTGGGGAACGCAGTATCATTTTATGAAAGCCAAAGGAGTGATTTCAACCACAGTAGGTTACATGGGTGGGCATACCAAAAACCCTACTTACCGTGAAGTTTGTACTGGCGAAACAGGCCATATAGAAACTACAGAAGTGGTATTCGACAAAACCAAAACGACGTTTGAAGATATGGTAAAACTGTACTACGAAACCCACGATTTTACTCAGGTTGGTGGACAAGGACCGGACATAGGCGATCAATACCAATCGGTTATTTTCTATACATCGGATAGTCAGAAGCTAATGGCAGAAAAATACATCAAAATTCTGACTGAAAAAGGCTATAAAGTGGCAACGCAATTACGTAAAGCACCTGAATTTTGGAAAGCAGAAGCGTATCATCAGGAGTATTACGAAAAGAAGCACGGAAGTCCGTATTGCCATATTTACAGGAAAATTTTTTAGACCGCACCTAACTTCTCCAAGTAGAGAATCCCCCTTCAGGGGGTTAGGGGGCTGTTACCTTATATCCTTCTTTTTCAAGTAGTTTCAGTAGTCCGTTTTGTCCGGGCAGGTGCAATGCTCCCACGGCAATAAAGCAGGAAGATTCTTTTATCATTTTTGGTAATTTAGTCATCCAGTTGGCATTTCGGTTATCTGCCATTTTCCTGTATTCTTCATCGGTCATGTCGGTAATTTCTCCTTTGCCTTTGGAAAGTAACAGCAAATCATTCAGTTTTCCGGCTTTGTAAAGTCTGTTTAGCTGAATCATTTCTTGAAGCATAGTATCTTTCTTGCGGATACTTTCCACTAATACGCTGGCTTGTCGTTTTAAACTTCCATTACCGAAAAGTATAGTTATTTGCTCGTCAATGGTTTCCAAACCAAGTACTTTCTTATCTTTCTCCTCAGCCACCAACTGAAAATAGGAATCTGATTGTTTATCATCGCTGAATCCGGTAAGTTTCTTGTACTTTTCCATTTCGTACAAAGTGAGTATCAGCGTTGGATTCATTACAGAGACTTCTTTTAATCCGAATTTCAGCGTTGCCTTCAGTTCATTATCAACAAGTTTGTATTCTTCAGCGGTCAGTAAATCACTCATTTTTGTTTGTTTGGGCATTATGGCAGCTTGTTGTATTTTTGCAGAAGCATCCAGGTTGTTAAGCACCATCTCACCAACAACAGTTTCACATTCGTTGAATGCTTTAAATAAACCGGGAATACTATCCAGATACTGAATCGGAATTAAATGATGCGTGCCAAACAGGTAGGAGGGATGCTTTAGCCCGTTTCCGGTAATTTTCCAAAGCAGCTGTGCCTGAGAATATGAAAAACAGCTTATTACAAATAATACCAGCAGGAAAGTTTTCTTCATAAAAAAAAAAATAATATTTTCGGCAAAGGTAGCTAAGTAATTCATTTCTAATTATTCATTATTCATAATTAAAATAAGCTTACTTTTAATTTATCTAAATTAATCATAGTTTATCGTATAATCAGTATCTTTGCATAGATTAAAACTATATGATATGACTTTACAACAATTGGAATACGTGTTATCGCTGGAAAAAACCCGCCATTTTGTGCGTGCAGCCGAACTTTGTGGCGTAACTCAGCCCACCTTGAGTGCCATGATTCAGAAACTGGAAGATGAACTTGATTGTAAGATTTTCGACCGTTCGCGTCAGCCCATCGAAACCACCGAAATTGGCAAACAGATTATCGATCAGGCTCAGGTAATACTCTATCAGGCTAATCAACTGAAAGAAAGTGTTCGTTCCGAGAAAAGTACACTGACAGGCACGTTGCATCTGGCAATAATTCCAACCATAGCACCCTATTTGTTGCCACAGTTTATTGCTTCTTTCAAGAGTCTTTATCCTGAAATTGCACTGAAAGTAAGCGAAATGCATACGAGTACCATCATCGAAAAGTTGCGAGTGGCCGAAATAGATATGGCAATTCTTTCCACACCGCTCGAAGACCCGAAGATTCTGGAAGTTCCGCTGTATTACGAGCGTTTTGTGGCCTATATTTCGCCCTCTGAACCTATCTACAGCCGTACAGAGCTTTCGGCTAACGATATGCCGCTGGATAAACTCTGGGTGCTGGAAGAAGGTCATTGTCTGCGAAATCAGGTATTTAATTTCTGTAACGATAAGCCTATCCAAGCCTCAACTTACGAAGCCGGAAGTATTGATACGTTGGTGAAAATTGTGGATTTAAACGGTGGCTATACCGTTATTCCCGAACTACATGTGGATTTACTTAACGAAACTCAGAAACTAAACCTGCGTGAAGTGGTGAAACCGGAAGCTACCCGTGAAATTTCGTTGGTTATCCGTCATGATTTTGTGCGTGAAGCTGCCCTTAATGCAGTGGCTGAATGTATAAAACAGATTATTCCATCGCACATGTTGGATGCCAGATTGAAGAAATTTGCGATAAAGCTTTGAGAAGAAGTTTATAGTTTATAGTCGATAGTTTGTATAAAACGATAGTATGCGTCTTCCGAATTTCGGCAGGCGCATTTATTTTATATACGCTTTTTACGATTGAATGAAACTAAACTATGTTATTATATATGTTTT
>CAIKVR010000165.1 GCA_903830915.1 uncultured Bacteroidales bacterium | reverse complement strand
CTGCATATAAATTCACTCCGGTTATCAGCTATTCTCCTAATTTTCAGGAATATCCCTAAATACATCAAATTATATTTAGCTTCTTATCGGTTGATAAACAGGGCTTTAAACTCATTACAATATTACAATGTCATTAAAATCACAATAAATATAATCAATATGTAAACATTTTATCTATATTTGCATTATATAGTTATATTATTGTATATTTATTTGGCATTATGTAATCTATATTTATCATATATTATCATTATGCTATTTATAACTAAACAGGTAAATTATGTATGAATCGTTGATAAGACAGAAAGATGTTGTAAACCGGTGGATGGAACGTTTCGGGGTTCGCTTTGGTATTTATAAAAACGGAGTATTCAAGGAGCAGATATTTCCTTTCGACCCGATACCGCGTATTATTTCTCATTCCGACTGGATGGAGATTGAAACCGGACTAATCCAGCGTGTCAATGCGCTGAACATGTTTCTCGACGATATTTATCACGACAAGAAAATCATTAAGGCGGGTATTATCCCCGAGGAGTTTGTATATTCTTCTTCGGGCTACTTGCACCAGTGTGAGGGAATCTCACCATCGCGCAATATCTATTCGCATATCTCGGGAATTGACCTTGTGCAGGCGAAGGACGGTACATGGTTTATCTTAGAGGACAATCTTCGCATACCTTCGGGGGCTTCGTACCCCATGATTGCACGCAGTGTAACCCGCAAAGTGTCGCCGGAGACTTTTCAGAAAAGCAAGATTTTCGACAACCGCAATTACTCACAGCTCTTGCGTAAAGCCATGGATCATATCAACATTGCCGACGGACTGGAAGTGATACTTACCCCCGGACGCTATAACTCGGCTTATTTTGAGCACTCGTACCTCGCCGAAAAAGCAGGTGTGCTGCTCGCTTATGCCGACGACCTGATAGTGGAAAACGACATGCTGTATTACAAAGGGCTGTTCGACAAAAAAGAGCGGGTAGGAGTGGTCTACCGCCGTATTTCCGACGAATACATGGATCCTGTGGTGTTCGAAAGCGGTTCGTTACTCGGTGTGCCTAACCTCTTTAATGTTTATGCCAAAGGGAATGTGGCCATTATGAATGGTTTTGGCAACGGGGTTGCTGATGATAAGGGAATTTATTATTTCGTGCCTAAAATGATAGAATTCTACCTCGGTGAAAAAGCTATTCTGAAAAATGCACCCACCTATCTTCCTTATTACGAAAAAGATAAGAAATATGTGCTCGATAACCTCGAAACACTCGTTATCAAAGATGTGGCCGAAGCAGGTGGTTACGGGGTAATGTTTGGCAGGGATATGAGTCCCGAACGACTGGAAGAGATTCGGCATCTGATTGAAACCGAATCGCGCCGATGGATAGCTCAGGAGGTTATCGACTTTATCGACCTCGAAATAATAGATGGCGATGAAAAAATAATGCGTAAATCGGACCTGAGGGTTTACGTGGTCACCGGTGCTGAAACGCAGGTATGGCACAGCGGACTTACCCGCTACACCCGCGACCCGACATCCTTTATCGTAAACTCCTCACAGGGAGGTGGATTTAAAGATACATGGATATTGAAGAAGTAGGCAGAGAGCAGAAAGTAGTTTATAGCATTACAGATTGGGAATAGCAATCTAAAAATTAAACGAAACAAAAGAAAAGAGAATGGAACGCTGATTTATGCTGATATAACGGATAAAAAAAAACGGATTAGAAATACCGATAAATCGGTATTGATTAATGAGCAAAATCAAAAATGCTTGCATTTTAATAATCCGTTTAAAATCAGCTTAAACCGCGAAAATCAGCGTTCTATTCATTATTTGTTTCTTAAGAGTTTATAATTTATAGTTTATAGCCAAAATACATTCTTTTTCGTAGACAAAATCATAATTATCACAACATTCGCCACGAAGTGGCAATATATCTCAGCCCAATGGCAACGCCTTGGGTAAAAAGAAACAATATCCCAATGGCAACGCCTTGGGTTTGAAAATAAATAACACCCAATTAAAACCGGGATAAAAACAAAACACACTATGCAAACAACCATTACAACAAAAAAAATGAACAACGGAATTTCAACAGCCAAAGCCAACAGGCTCTATTGGATGGGGCGTTATGCCGAACGCGTGTACCTGGCATTACACATGCTTCGCAAATATCACGATCAGATGATAGATGAAGACTACAACGCCTACAATGATTTTTGCAGCAAAATGCGTATAGAAAACAAGTACAGCACTCCCGCCCAATTTATCGAAAGTTATCTCTACGACGAGTTGAACAGCGATTCCATCATCAACATGCTCGAACTGGTACACGATAATGCCATGTTGCTGCGCGAAGAGATTATGAGCGAAACACTTTCGTACATCCAAATGTCAATTTTCTATATGAAAAATGCCAGGGATAAAAGCATGGGACTCGTTGATTTACAGACTATAACCGACTATATGCTGGCATTTTGGGGCTCGGTGGACGAACGAATTTCAAACTATAGCATCCGAAAGACAATAAAATATGGTAAATTTGTGGAATCTATGGATCTGCATATCCGGTTTGGTTACCCCTTCGAACGCATCATAAGCATCAACGGGCGGTTGCAGGAATCGATAGAGAAGGAATCTGAGTTATGCGATGAGATTAAACTTATCGCGCTCAAAAACCAGCTTACATTCGATAAATTCAACGAAGAGAAAACACTGTATTATCTCAATGGTTTATTTACAGCCTGAATCCGGAATTGCTGCCCGTTTACGTTACAGTTATATCACACGAATCAGCTTCAGTGAAAAGATACATCGTCATCATTTCTTACTGAGGTGTATGCCTGCAATGAGTTCCGTTCAGCAAACCATGGAAAGCTATTTCTCCATTCAGCCCGAATGTTCCTATACACAGAGTACCGACTGGTTTGGAAATACCATTATAACCGGTAGTATCGAAGGCTTTCACGATTATTTTGAATTCAAATCGGAAGGAGTAGTGCAGACTTTCAAATACCGCATCACCGAAGCCCTTAACCGTCTGTTTCTCTATCCTTCACAATATACCCAACCCGTGCAATCAATCAGGCAGCTGGCTGACGAGCTTCATTTCAGCGGAAATGAAACCGAACATGAACGGGTTGCGCGTATCTCCGACCTGGTGGGTACCCGACTGCAATATATAACCGGTAGCACAGGCGTAGAAACCACAGCCGGTAGTGCGCTCGAACTGGGTGCGGGTGTCTGTCAGGATTTTGCTCAGTTAAGCATAGCCCTGTGTCGCCTGAGCGGCGTGGCAGCCCGTTACGTCAGCGGATTTATGGAAGGCGAAGGCTTTACACATGCCTGGCTGGAGTATTACTGCAAAGGCAGTTGGTATGGCTACGACCCAACACATAACCGATTAATAGAAAACGGCTATATCAAGATAGCCCATGGACGGGATTATGCTGACTGTGCAGTGGATAAAGGCGTTTTCAGAGGCCTCGCCCAACAAAAACTCGAAGTCTATCTGAAAGCAGAACCGGATTTGTTAGGAGGAAGTTTTAATCAGTAGGCAGTTGGCAGTGGCAGTAGGCAGAAGTTTATAATTTATAGTTCAATGCCGTTTAGTTAAGCGATTTCAAATTTAAGCAAGATACAAATAAGGGAATAAGGGTATTTTTGCTTGTTTAATTTTATCTACTAAGGGCTTAAATCCCTGATTTATATTGATTCTTAACCCTTTGTAGAGAGAATAAACTACCTGATTTCCCCCTTATTTATTTTTAATGCTTAACTAAACGGCATTGGTTTATAATTTATAGTTGCAGTAAGAAGTAGTGTTTGCTGAAAAACTCCGTAGGAGTTTAATGTGAATAACCCCCGGTAAGCGAAGCACAACCGGGGGATAAGTTCACTTTTGAGGGCATATAAAAAGAAAAAAAGAACGCAAAAACCGCAAATCTACACAAAATATAAATTACTGATATAGTAGCATTTATAAAAATGTAATTTGCGAAAATTTCTTGGCAAGCCTAGCGGCAAACCCGATTACTGCCTTTGCAAACTAACGGTCAACAAAGCTAAATTTGCAACAATAAAACAAAAAAACAGATCCCGGAATTTAAACAATAATGACTAAAACGATTATCTCAGAAGGTTTGCCTGTCGATGAGCAGCTACTTATCAGAAAACAAACAATCCAAAACGGAACTGGCAACAAACGAATATGTATAGTAACCGGTACACACGGCGACGAACTTGAAGGACAATACGTCTGCTTCGAACTCATTCGGCGACTGAATGAAAATATCGAAGCGCTCGACGGTACGGTGGATGTTTATCCGGCCCTGAATCCGCTGGGTGTCGATTCCGTAACACGTGGTATTCCCACTTTTGACCTGGACATGAACCGCATTTTCCCCGGCGATCCCAGGGGACATCTGATTGAACACACCGCCTGGCAAATCATTCAGGATCTGAAAGGGGCCGATATGGTGATTGATATTCATGCCAGCAACATCTTTCTGCGCGAAATGCCTCAGGCCCGTATCAACGTTCAGATGGGCAAAAAACTCATTCCCTATGCGCAAATGCTCAACATTGATTTCATCTGGGTACACGATGCAGCCACGGTGCTCGAATCAACGCTGGCACACTCACTCAACGTACTGAAAACCCCGACCATTGTGATTGAAATGGGCATCGGTATGCGCATAACCCTCGATTACGGCAACCGCCTGGTGGATGGCATCCTCAACCTGATGAAAAACATGAAGATGCTCAAAGGCTTTAAACCTGCCGAAATGAGTAAACCCAGACTATCGACTACCGGCGAAGTGGTTTTTCTGAATGCCGAATCATCCGGAATTATCATTCCTACTGTATCACATTCGGTGAATGTACGTAAAGGCGACCTCCTTTGCCGCATTGTCGACCCCTTTGAAGGCGTGGTATTGCAGGATGTCTTATCACCTGTTGATGGACTGCTCTTCACCCTCAGAACCTATCCGGTGGTGTACGAAGGTTCATTGATTGCACGTATCTTTTCAGAAAAATCAGATCAATGAAACGGGTAATATCAATTGCCGTTCCATTTATGGGACGGATAGCTGAATAGAGATTTATATTGGCTTTAGCCAAATAGTGTTTATAATTTGGCTAAAGCCCTGTGAATTTAATACTATATTCCGCCCCATAAATGGGACGGCAAT
>CAIKVR010000164.1 GCA_903830915.1 uncultured Bacteroidales bacterium | reverse complement strand
CTCGTACCAACGTGGATCGTCAGAATAATGACAAGTACGGACGTGGTTACAATTTCCTTGCTTCAACACTTCCAGATCTTTTATCATTTGTGCTTCTGAAACATAATGTCCGGTTTCCGGCCAGTTCTCGTGACGATTTGCTCCTTTTAGTTTAAGCGGGACACCATTTACTAAGAATAGACGACCTTTAATTTCAATTTTACGGAATCCTGTACGAGAAGACAATGTTTCTACAATTCCATTTTCATTTTGTAAGTTCAACACCGTAGTGTATAATTTAGGTGTTTCAGCAGTCCATTTTTCAGGATTGCTTACTACAAATTTCAAGGAAATAACGCTTTCCTCTCCAGCTTTTAATGCAGGAACAGTTACGGTTGCCCCAACACCTTCAACCAACTTATCACCATTGTAAAGCGAGGCTGAGATTTTATGGGCGGAG
This sequence comes from uncultured Bacteroidales bacterium, assembly GCA_903830915.1. Classification (GTDB taxonomy): domain Bacteria; phylum Bacteroidota; class Bacteroidia; order Bacteroidales; family Paludibacteraceae; genus Paludibacter. Next base: position 1,920 of record CAIKVR010000164.1, on the reverse strand, counting down.
CTTAAATTAGAACCATAATTTTTTACTTTTGCAAGAACAGACATGTTTGCATTTTTGTAGTCCTTGTCCAAATCGGTTTGTATAAAGAAATCACGAATATGTGTCTGAGGAGCACTCCATATAGTAACATTTCTAAAAATACCGCTTAAACGCCACATATCCTGATCTTCGAGATAGCTACCAGAACAATAGCGATAAACCTCTGCTGCCACGGTATTTTTACCAGATTTTAAATATTTAGTGATGTCAAATTCAGCAGCATTGCGGCTGTTTGTACTATAACCCACTTTTTGACCATTAATCCATAGAAAAAATCCTGCATCTACGCCATCGAAAGTAATGAAGATTCGACGACCATCCCAATTAGCAGGAACTTCGAAATCCCGACGATAGCTACCCACTGGATTCCGCTCTTCAAAAGCAGTAAAATTATTGGGAGGTTCGCTCATAACATGAGGAAAATCAACTTGAAAAGTATATCCTAAATTACGATAGTACGGAGTGCCATAACCTTGAACCTGCCAGTTTGAAGGGACAGGAATTTCTTTCCAACCTGAAACATCAAAATCTTGTTTGTAAAAATCCACTGGACGTTGATTTGGCCAAGCCACCCAATTGAATTTCCAATTTCCGTTTAAACTTCGGCAATAGGAAGAAGCATGACGATTAGCTACCAAAGCTTCCTCTAAATTCAAATAAGGCATGAGTGTTGCGTGAGCAGGTTCTTTATTAATACCTAAACATTCAGGATTTTCTATCTCTGGAGGAAAAATACTTGCATCCCCTTTTGGAAGTGCAGTTTGTGATTTGACAAAAGAAAATATACTTCCAATTGTTAAAAGGAGAAAGAACGAAATGGTTTTGATAGTTTTCATTTTGAATAAAAAATTATAATAATTAGACTTTTTGACTTTATTTGTATTATTTACCTCTAGTGCATAATGACTGTATTCATACTGTTAGCTGGCACATCAAGTTTAAAGCAAGAACTACCGACTACAAGTTCAGTGGAAATGATTTGGTCTGAATCATTTTGAAAAATGATTACTTTACTGCCAGACGGATTCAGGAAACCAACCACATTCTTGAACGATCCTCCACTCACAGCGATCCTTTTTGCGCCGGACATTACTGTTCCAGAGAAATGTTTCATCGCGTAAAATTCCGGATTACAAAGAACTTTATCTGTCTTCCTATCAATAGTAATCAAACTATTCTGAGACCAATTCCAGGTAATTCTACCTGATTCATTTAAAATCATGTTCCAAAAGAAGTAACTACAACTGAAGTTATTTGTATCTTCAATGATTTTACTAAAGGTTTTCATGCCCTCTACCCATGAATTTGCTCCATTGAAACACTCCGTCTCTGTTTGAGCTATTTTCTTTTTTGGATACTTTTCGTGAGTCGCCAACATAAGATCCTGCCCTTGATATTGATAACCTACGCCCGTTATTGCAGCGTTTGTAACGGAGTCACTCAACACCGGATCTGTAAATTCAGCCATTGATTTACTTACAATGGTACCGAGCCAAACCTCAACCTTAACCTTGTCCTTTTTTAAACGTGGGAAAAGATAATCGCGTAAAAAAACATTTAACTCCACACCACTCCACTGACATTGTGGATAAATATTGTTATTATAAATTGGCTCATTTTGTGGCATAACGGCATAAATATTGATTCCCTCTGCACGGTAGGTCTGAACATATTTTGAAAAATAAAGCGCATATGCTGAAAGTGTCTGTTTATCCTGTTTCATTTCCCCGCCTTTATAGTGTCCATTGGTTTTCATCCATGCGGGTGGTGACCATGGAACACCCCAAACCCCAAGCTTTGGCTGAAATTTCATTGCTGCTTTTATGTATGGAATTAGCTCGTTCCGATCTCTTTCTATGCTGAAATGTGCCATTTTATAAT
>CAIKVR010000163.1 GCA_903830915.1 uncultured Bacteroidales bacterium | reverse complement strand
TACTTCAGTTTGAGCCTCATCGAGTATCTCGAATCGGAGCCCTGAAGTTTTTCAAAATTCAATCCTTTATCATTCCACAAATCATATATATCATTTGCGGCTTCAATTTGTTGTATCCGAGCAAAGAACTTATCGATAATATCGTTAGGCAGCCTGTATTTCTTTGACTTGCCTTCGGTATATAGTTTTTCTAAGTCTTTGTTATCGAATCTAAATTCCATTTCAATTGATTTGCAAAAGTAATACTTTATTTTTTAAAAACAACAGCTTGTATAGTACAATGAGGTTAAATAGTGTTATATGTTTTACCTATATGTATAATATATATTGTCGATTAGTTGTTATATATATTATAGACAAGCATTTATGCTGCCAATACCTCATTTAATTCATTTATAATTTCTTCCGTTTCGTCGCCAAACAATTGCCACATTTTGCCCAAGCCACCCTGCGCATTAAAAGGGTTTAAATCAAAGTCATCCTTTTCGATATGGAAACTATTGGTTATATAGTCTTTTATCATACGCAGCCAGTTCATTTGTTCTTCGTTGAACTTGGTAGCTCCTGCTTGCTTTTTAAATACCCACTCCTGAAAGTTTCTATCTACTGTTTTATCGTATGAAGTCAGGTTCGTATCAATTCCACAGATATGTCGGATTAAAGCTACTAAAGCAGTAAGTTCGTTCAGAGGTGAGCCTTTCACTTCGGCTTCGCTCAGTGACCGGCTTTGGCCGCTGAGCGTAGTCGAAGCGCGCCAAATATGCATAGGTGCTAGTGCCGGTCTTTCACTTTGGAGTTTCTCTAGCACTTCTTTTATCATGCTATAGGTCAGTTCACGTCTGCGGAAAGGCTGGTTATAGAATATCTGCAACGCTATCAATTCATCCTTGTGGAGCAGCATCCATTCGGTAAAATCCTTTACCAGTTCTGCTGCCTTGTCTTTGTTTTCTTTATCCCAACCCACATGAATCACTTCATCGGGATTGGTAATGTCTATTTTTTGTTCGTGCGCCTTCCGAACATTTTCAATGTATTCGTTCAGTTCGCCGGTAAATACTTTGGCAGTTTCGTTATGGAATTTCTCGGTAGCTGTTTTAATTGCTTTTTCAATTTCAACAGGAGCAAAACCTGCATGTTCTTTTCGTACCTGCGTTTCGAGTTCTTCCAGTATATCCGGGTCAAAGGCATTTAATAAGCCTCTTACTACCTGTGTAATGGTTTTCCCGTTCGCCAGTTGAGCAAATTTGGTATGTTCTTTTTCAGTAATTTGTTTGTCCAGTCGGGTCAATCTGTTAGCCAGCGAAGTAAATAATTCTTCGTCGCGTGCTCCCACGGCAATAGCTTGCAATAAGTCTTTCAACGGTACACCCGGTCTTTTTTCCAACGGACGGCTATCGGTTTTCAAACTTCGGGTTACGCCAATGGCATCCACTATCACAAAATGATCTTTGGTAAATTTGGCTGTTGGTGTTACCTTTCGTAATGTATCCAGTTCAATAGTACGCGTACCGCGTCCTTTCATTTGCTCAAAATAGTTGATGCTTTTCACATCACGCATAAAGAGCAAAATCTCCAGTGGTTTCACATCCGTTCCTGTAGCTATCATATCCACCGTAACGGCAACGCGTGGGTAATAACTGTTTCTGAAATCGGACAAGGTATCTTTAGGTTTTTGACCTTCTTCAATTACATTTTCATCGGCATCCTTGCGGTCTTTTTCCGATTTGTAGGTTATCTTTTTACAGAAATTATTCTCTTCGGCAAACTCTTCGCGTACTATTTGAATAATATCATCGGCGTGACTGTCGGTTTTAGCAAAAATCAGGGTTTTAGGAACCTCAAAAGACCCCCTTCCAACTTCCCCCACAAGGGGAAGAGCAAAACGGTCAGGAAACATATCGGGTAAATGTTCTTTAAAGGTGCGTATAATCGTTCGAATCTGGTTTGGATTTACAATGTCTTTATCTAGTTGCTGCGACGAGTAGTTTTCATCTTCGTCCTGCAATTCCATCCGTTTCTTGCGGCTCAGCCGTTCGCGGTGTTCTATGTATTCCCCTTTCCAAAGCGTTGCACCTTGTTGGGTTACTTTGGTGTCAATTATAAACACATCATATCCCACATTCACATTATCGGCTACCGCCATTTCGTGCGAATACTCGCTCACAACATTCTGATTGAAATAACCAAAAGTTCGCTTGTCGGGTGTAGCCGTTAGTCCTACTTCAAAAGTATCGTAATATTCCAAAACCTGTTTCCACAGGTTGTAAATGCTACGGTGACATTCGTCAATCACAATAAAGTCGAAAAACTCGATGGGCATTTTTCCATCGTATTCAATGGGTGGAATTGATTTTGGCTGGTATTTTTGTTCGTTTGGATTTTCTTCTTCAGCCGATTCTTCCAGTTCTGTACCTTTCAGAATTGAATACAAGCGTTGAATAGTACTAATGCAAACCTGGCTATCGGTAGCTATATAACTCGATTTTAATCGCTGTACGCTGTATAGTTCGGTGAACTTACGGTTGTCGTCATTGGGCAGATAGGACATAAATTCCTGTTCGGCCTGTTCTCCCAGGTTTTTTGTATCAACCAGAAACAAGATACGTTTTGCTTTGGCGAATTTGAGTAAGCGATAAATAAACGTAATGGCAGTAAAGGTTTTACCCGAACCGGTAGCCATTTGTATCAGAGCTTTGGGTCGGTTCTCTTTAAACGAAGCGTCCAACTTTGTGATAGCATTTATTTGGCAATCGCGCAAACCATCGGTTGGTAAGTCAGGCAATTCCAGTAATCTTCTTCGCAATGAATCACCCTTTTTAATCCATTCGCGCAGGGTTTCGGGACGATGAAAACTAAAGACTTCACGTGCTCTCGGTTTTGGATCAGTAAAGTCAGTAAACCGGGTAATTTCACCGGTACTTATATAACCGTATGATAATGGTTCGTTATTTAGATGTTTAAGCTTTGCTTTAGCATATCCTTCAGTTTGATCCTCATGGATATTTAAATGAAATCCTTCTTCTTCCTTTTTTGCTTCAATAACTCCACATGGTTTGCCATCCACAAACAACAAATAATCAACAGGGCCTACATCGGTTTGATATTCTCCGATTACAGCAACTCCAATGCTGGTATGCAAATTAATCTTCTTTTTATGCTGAATCACCCAACCGCAAGCAATTAATTGCTTATCGATATTGTCACGTGCAATTTGTTCCTGGTTTTGATTAAGCATATTAGATGTTTTTT
>CAIKVR010000162.1 GCA_903830915.1 uncultured Bacteroidales bacterium | reverse complement strand
TCGAACCGCCAATAACTCCGAAATGGGTTTGTATTTTGTACCAAAGTCATTTATCTCAATTTTCTCTTTTCCTAAATCCTGTATGCAAAGATTTTTCTTTGAATACGGGATAACGCCATTAAGTCGTATTTGATCCACAAGTTCGATAGCGTGTATTGTTTCAATCCGGTCACTTTCCTTTGGTGTTAGGTCATTCAGCACTTTGCAAAACGCCTCTATCAATACCGATTTTCCACAACCAAATCTACCGTTTAGAATTATGCCAACATACGGGTTTATTTCACATTTCGATTTCATAATGTACCGGTACATGAGGTTGATTACTTCCTTGTTAGCATCATCCACAACGAAACCACTAAAATTCTTTCGTTCATGCATGGTTTGTTGTGCCCGTGCAATAAAAAGGGTTTTAAAATCGTCAATTGAAACAAGATTCCGCATACTTATCATGCGTTTCAATTGTTTACTATGTTCACTTTGTGCTATTGTAATGAGTTCGGTTATCGTTTTGGGATTCATCGTTGTTTGTGTCAATTAATCAAAATCACTTCCTTTTGTTTCTCTTTTGTCGGGTTGCTTAGTGTCCTTATCTTCTATAGCAAAAAAGTTTTTGTATCGATTGGTCATGGCATAGCGTAGAAATTTCACTGCCTTTTCTTCATCTCCTTTTGCTAATTCCAATAGGTGTTCAATGGCCGATTTTTCGCTCCGGGTGCGGATTAGTTGCCCGTGTTGTTCGCTCAAATAGTCTTTCCAACGTTGCCACATTTCTGTAAGCCTTTCGTTTTTGAATGGAAATTGTATTTCCAATGGGTCAACCACCATTATGTATTTTTCAATTTCGAGGGCTAGTTTTTTTGTGTTATTCCATTGTTTGACAAACTTTTCAGCCTTTTTCAGTACCAGTGTGTTTAATCCACCGTTGAAAAGAAATTCATTTAGTTCGCTGTTTGACTTTTCGACTTCAGTACTAAATTGTTCCCATTTTTCTTTCATAATTTGGTGATTGTTTCATTATTAATCGCGATCATCTTCAGCTCATTTTCAAATTCAGCCACGGTCAATTCTTTCGTTGTGATAAGTACCGGAGTTCCATCGCTCACCGTTCCTATTGTATCAAATACGTCCAAAAGATCGGATGTCAGGTAACTAGTATTTGTGCTTGTCTGCTCAATTTTGTAGGCTATCATTTTTTCTCACTTCTTATTTTATCATATTTTATGCTGTATTGCCAAACCCAGGGATTGGCATATATTTCAGCTATTCCATGTTTCTTCATCCAAAGGGAATGAAATGAGCCAAGTGCTGTTTCAAAATTAGGAAGGCAAGGTGTTTTGGTTTCTAATTCCAACGAATTAGCATTGTATTTCTGGGGACAATAATTTTTGTAGGTATTGTTCTCGGTGCATTCAATTTCTGAGCATACTGCTTCGCTTTCAGTAATGTCACTAAGTCGTTTAATCTCAATTTTCAGAATTGTTGCAATGATGTCAGCTGCTAATTTTATTTGCTCTCCAAAGCGATAATTACATAGGCTTGTTATGGTGATTTTCTGAATACCATTTGTGTTGCATATTCTTTTACCAAATTGATCAATTTTCCAAGCATTTGGATTGTTGTTTAATATCTTCAATCCTGCTTTGTCGTGAAATAAGGTACATGTATCATGCATTGTATTTGGTTTGAAGGTTTGTAGTTTGTCAATTCTTCTCATTTTTAGTGGTTTAAAGGTCAAATAATTTATTTACATCTATATGTAATTTTTCAACTGTAAAGTCACCAGGGATAATATAAGCTGACACTTCAGCAATGGGATAATTGTATTTTCGTTCAAAGACTTTTAAATAAGAGAGGGTGTTTATTCTGTCTGCAAAGATGCTGGCTTGTTTAGAGTCATTAACAGATGACGAAATTTTTACTGTACGGTTTCCGCTTGCTATGAGAATATTTGTCCGATTTGGCATATTGTATATGTATATTTATTGTGAGAGGTTAATTTCTATTTTTTTCTTAAAACTCTAGTTCTATCCATTAATCCCAATTCAGAAATATCGAAAATTTTACCTTTCAATCTTGATGAGGTTGTCCTCAAAGTCGAAGGTTTTATATCTCTAAATAGGATATATTCTTCTTGTCCAACCTCTAGAATGTCAAGTGTTCCTATCACATCAACTTTTGTGACTGGAGTCATAGGTTTTGGTAATTTTGCTTTTGGCATTTTCATCATAATAGTCTATCTTTGTTGTTTATATAAATAATGTAACAATGTCGTATTTTTTTCTTAAAACATACTGCAAAGTTACCTATTTTGTACTAACTTTGCAACGTTTTACGGAATTTAGCAGAACATTCGTTCTGCATTTCAGCTCAAATAAAAATTTCTTGTTATGGAAGTAGCAATAATACAAAGGATTAAGGGGTTAATTTCTGAAAAGAATTTAAATATGTCCCAGTTTGCAAATCGGATAGATTGCGAACAAAAAACGGTAAATAATTACCTAAATGGTAAACGCAAGCTAAGTCTTGGATTTGTAGAATCTATTATAATAACTTTTAAACTTGACGCAAATTGGTTATTATTTGGCATTGAAAATGGCAATGAAGGAAATAAAATTGGAATAATTGAGGTTGATTATAAAGAAAAATGGATTGAATTATTACAAGAGAATATAGAATTACATAGAAATTTAACTGAATTCTACAAAGAAACTAAAATTTTGGAAAACGAAAACGGAGGTGCAGTGGCGAATGTGAGGGCTGCAAAAGTAGGTTAATTTGCCCAATTAGAAAGCTTGCAATTTCATTGATTAGATCAGGGAAAGTCCGAGATTTTTGGGTATTATAAATAATCAATGAAAATATTATCAATAAAAAATCAAATTTATAAGCAACTAAAAAACAGGTAATTAGCATCTGAAAAAATCAAAATACTGCGGCAGTAATGCGGCACTACCTTGAAAAACAAACAAAAATTAAAGTTTTAAACATCTGATATACAAGTAAATATCTTTTGCAAAATCATTAAAAAATGGTTTCGAGAGTCCCTCCCTCTCCGCAAAATAGCTACGAAAGTTAGCGACAAAAAGGAGTCAAACCCTACAAATTCAGTGATTTGTAGGGTTTTTTCTTTGTTGTACGTTCCCACAAAAAGGACAGAAAAAAGACAAAAATCGACCTACTTTCTTTCCTAATTCATACCCCTTTTCTGTTTTCCCCAAAAGGGGTACGATTTGTCCGAAATAGGCACTTTCCTGTCCGATATTGGCAGCCTGCATAACTCTCATAAACAATTTATTAAGTCTAACTTTGTAATTCAATTTGAGATTATGAAAACAACATTCAACGTACTCTTCTTTCTAAAAAGAGACAAACAGAAAAAGAACGGAAACGTACCTCTAATGTGTCGCATCACCGTTGACGGAAATGAGACTCGGTTTAGTATGAAAACCGACATTGATCCTTGTCACTGGGATGTAAAATCGGGAAAAATGACTGGACGAAGTGCAAAGGCACTTGAAATCAATGGTCTTATCGACAACACAAAATCTGTTTTAAACAGAATCTACCATCAGGAGCTGGAAAGAATGCAATCTGTGAACGCAGAGAAAGTAAAGAATATTTTTCTGGGGATCAATACGAAGCAACAAACCCTGCTTGAATTATTCAAGAAACATAATGCTGATGTAAAAAGCCTTATCGGAATAAGTAAATCCAAAGCTACACATCAAAAATATGAGGTAACACTGAAACACACTACCAGCTTTCTGCGAAAAAAATATAATTTATCCGATATTCCATTTGCAGAAATAAACCACATGTTTATCTCTGACTTTGAAACCTACTTACGAGTAGACTGCCTATGCAATGCAAATACAACTGCTAAGTTTATGCAGTTCTTTAAACGAATTATTTTGATTGCCCGGAATAATGGCTGGATGCCTCATGATCCTTTTTCCAATTATAAGATACGATTGAACAAGGTTGACCGGGGTTACCTGACTAAAGAAGAACTAGAATTAATCTTTAAGAAGAAAATTGAAATACCAAGACTTGAATATGTGCGTGATATCTTTATCTTTTCCTGCTTTACCGGACTGGCTTATATTGACGTGTATAATTTAAAACAGAGCAATATCCGCACCTCATTTGACGACAACCTCTGGATTATGACTAAACGTCAGAAAACGAATGTAAACTCAAACATTCCGCTGCTTGAAGTTCCAAAAAAGATTCTGGAAAAATACAAAGGCAAGTTGCCTGAAGGAAAAATTTTACCGATAACCAGCAATCAAAAAATGAATGCTTATCTGAAAGAAATCGGTGACTTATGTGAAATTAAAAAGAATCTGACTTTCCATTTGGCCAGACATACCTTTGCCACCACAATCACACTGTCACAGGGCGTGCCCATTGAGACAGTATCGAAAATGCTTGGCCATACAAATATCAAAACAACTCAGATTTATGCCAGGATAACGGATAATAAAATTGGACATGATATGGGCGTTCTTTCAGGCAAACTCAAAGAAATGGAAAACGCCTTCCAATTATAAATCACACAATAATCAATAATATTTATGGAGCTACAACTAATCCAAAACAAAATTTTTGAGGTCAGAGGACTACGTGTTATGCTGGACTTTGATCTGGCCGAAATGTATGAAGTAAAAACAAAAGTACTGAAGCAAGCTGTAAAGCGAAATATCAATCGCTTCCCTCCGGACTTTATGTTTGAGCTTACCAAAGTAGAATTGGAAGAGGTGGTCACAATTTGTGACCACCTACCCGAAAGTATTAAATACAGCTATATAAAACCTACTGCATTCACAGAACAAGGTGTTGCCATGCTTTCGAGCGTGCTACGAAGTGAAAAAGCTATTGAGGTAAACGTACAAATTATGCGGGCATTTGTAATACTGCGCCAATATGCTTTAGGGTATGTGGAACTAAACCGCAAGCTGGAGGAGTTTATGATAGACACTAATATGCAGTTTAATGATATTTATCAGGCATTGACGGAACTGGCAAGCCAAAAGGAATTGGATAATAAGCCGAGGAATCCAATCGGTTATATTCAGAAAGAGGAATAGAGAGGTGTTTTGTGAGATTATAATGAAAGCTGTATTGTTGTAACCAATACGGCTTTTTTTCATACATTATGTTGGGTGTTGATATGGCTTTGCCATACTTCATCCATACACGAGGAACTAACCCGCAATAAACGGGGCAACCTGATCAATGTTTAATCCTGTGTACCGGCAAAATTCGTCAACAGTTACGAACTGGTGTTCTTCTTTGTCGTTGCGTTCTTTTATCTTAGCAAGCAACAACCTTCCGTAACGTTCACTCTTTCCTGTGATTCGCTGGATATCTTTCGGATAGATACAAATGCGTTTTACTTCCATTTCTCTCACTATTTTATGCAAAAATACAAATTTTATGTATACTCAACTATGTCCATTTAGGAAAAATCGGAAAGGATAGACAAAGGCGGAAGTGCCTGTGCTACAAATTGGAATTTGCAACTATACTTTTGTTCCGATAATTTTAAAAACATGTATTATGGCACGACAAAAAAGTATTCTAAAATTGCAGGGAACCATTGGTGGAATTTCATTCTACAAGTCAAAAGATGGGTATCTTGCACGCGAAAAGGGTGGTGTGGACGCTTCCCGAATCGCCAATGATCCGGGATTTGCACGAACCCGTGAAAACGGTGCTGAGTTTGGTAATTCAGCTTCTTCAGGTAAATTATTGCGTGATGCAGTCCGGGCATTAGGCAAAGATGCATCGGACGGACGTGTAACCGCAAGACTTAC
>CAIKVR010000161.1 GCA_903830915.1 uncultured Bacteroidales bacterium | reverse complement strand
GAATCAGATTGTGCAAAAACGATATTTCCACCAATCAATATAAGTAGAAATATAACTGATTTTCTCATAATATTTAGATGCTAAAATGGATGAAAAGCAATTCAATTTTTCAAAAAAAGAAGGGTGGTAGAAACTACCACCCAACTTCAACCATAAATTAAATCAATAAACCAATCAATAAACCACAATTTTTTGCACTTTAATACCTTGTGATGTAAGCATTTTTACCACATATATACCGGCTGAATTCAACAAAACAGGAGTATCAACTACTTTCTGAGAAATCATCAAACGACCTACATTGTTATAAATTTGTACTTCGCCGGCAACATTTACCTGAATATTTCGTCCCTTGACAGTTACCAGATTCGTTTCTGATAATTGGTTTAAACCTGTGTTAAAGCTAAAATTAGCCACCAATGAACGTGCTGTAGAAACTGTAAAAGTGTAACTGGCACTGGTCGATACTTCAGTAGTACCTTCTGTCCAGTTTATAAAATGAAAACCGGAAGAAGGCGTTGCTACGAGTGATACAGAAGCTCCGTAATTATAAGTTGCTGAACCGGTTACACTACCCATGCTTACATCGTTTGCTGATGCTGCGATGGCGTAAGTATTGATTGCAAAATTTGCAAAATAGTTTTTATGAGCAGTTCCTGAAGTAAATGCATAACTTGCAGATGTTGAAGCAGAAGTGCCACCAACACTACCATCGGCCCAATTCACAAAACTGTATCCGGTAGTTGGCGTAGCAATCAGCGTAACTGCAGCTCCGACATCATATACTCCGGTACCCGAAACTGTTCCTTTTGTAACATCACTAGAAGTAGCAGTATAAGTCCATGTTGCAATAGAATTTGCATACAATGACGTTGAAGCCGAAACAGGGAACGAGTAAGTTGGACTAGTTGACATTACAGTTCCGGCAGCAGATCCTAATGTCCAGTTGGTAAAACGCCAATTGGAGTTTGGAATTGCTGTAACAACCGCCATATCGCCACTTAAATAACCTCTTGCACCAGTTGCAGATGCTATAGAACCTGAAGTTGTAATTGTTACAGGAATATTTACAGTAGATAAATTACTTGTAGATAGTGTAGCATCGTTGCTAAGATAAATGTCATCAATATATATTGTAAAGGCTGCTGTTTGATTGCCCGAAGCTAATTTATTTGGCATAAAATCAAATTGCCGATAATAGGACTCATTTGTAACTGCAGCAGCACCTAAATCAAACACATAATCATGCCAAACATCATCGTTATATGCAGTTGAAATAGATATTATTTCCTGTACGGCGGTACTTACCTGGCCACCACCTTTTTCTAATTTTAAAACCACAGTACCAGTAGCTTGCGAAGGTCTCTTCATTTTTGCATGCAAATACCTGTAATTATTTGTTGTAGATCCTGCCAAAATCTTTTCATTAGGCAAAATAGCCATTGCATAGTAATTGCTACCTGTAGTTACTGCTACACTTATACATTTAGCTGAGGTATTAATGCCTGTTGTGAGTGGATTTGTAGCAGTAGCACTAATTGAAGGATTTCCATAAGTAGTCCAACCAAGATTACCACCTTCAAAATCATCCATAACTTCATAACCCGTTCCTGTATTTGAACGAGTGTTAAATGTAATTATATCCGATTTTGCTGATTCTACACTGCTGGCATTAACTGCTGCAATTTGAAGATTGTAAGTTGTACCTCTTGTTAAGCCTATGATTTTAATTACATTTTTTGCAGCATCGTAAGTAGACGTTAATAATGTTGCGCCATCATATACATTATAAGATGTTGCTCCCGGAATTGGTTGAGTATTAAGTAGCGTAATATCAATTCCTGTTCCAGTACGAGCAATATCATACGTTTTTGTTACAGTTGTACCACCGGTTCCTGTGGTATAATTTAGCGGAAATTTATATGAAGAAAAATCTATAGCTGGTAGCGTATTTGTAAAATAAATATCATCTATATAAGTGGTTACAGCACCCGTGTTCCCACCAAATTCCGGGAATATACCGAAAAGTTTGTTAGTATTGTTTACTACTCCGGCATCAAAAATATATGTAACCCACTGTCCTGCTACAGATGCATTTATCGAAGTAAGTGTTACAACGTTAAGCGTTCCAGTTTGTGGTTGTTCCAACTTAACTTTAATATCATAAGCCGTTGATTTTTTTGCTTTTACAACAATATAACGATATTGGGAGGCAGATGTCAAACCAAATGGGACACCGGCAGTAAATAAACTATTAGCCCATTGCATGCCTTGATAAGTTGCTACAGTAGGATTTCTATCCAGCTTAATAATATGATTTAAAGCATTATCCGGATCAACGATTAAGGTTTTTGTATTTGTCCAAGCATAAGAGGCAGCATTATAGGTGGCATCCCAGTTGGAAAGCATCAAAGGGTCAGGCGTTATCGGAGATACAGCCTTTGCATTAAAACTGCCGATTGTCAAGCAAAGGGCTAATAAAGTGAGTAATTTGTTTTTCATTTTTGTACAATTTTTAAGAGGTTTGAAATTCAGATGTTTTTATGCTACAAAAATAGGTTAGAAAACCAGATAATGTATATATTATTTTGCTTATTTGCTATACTATTTATTCTTATGTCAATTAAAGCAATAATTTTCAAGGATGTTTGCTGATTTTACAATTTCAGCGACTCAAATTCCAATGCATCTTTATGGTATTGTTGTTGTGAGGGTAATTTTTTGTTTTTGTTTTTAAACTGTTTTAAATACTCCCGAGATTCTTTGTAAAACGCTTGCAAAACAAAGTAAAGTTGCGTTTTTTCATTTTTATCGGTAAT
>CAIKVR010000160.1 GCA_903830915.1 uncultured Bacteroidales bacterium | reverse complement strand
TGAAAACGTATTTCCGAAATCTATCGAAATTTTTCAAAAGAATATCTTTTATAAACCAAACAGACGATTCTCGTCTAATTTTATGTTTAAATATTGACTGAGTTTTTCAGCAGATCCTAAATAGTAATCACATAATTATATTGATTAGTTTGATCAATTTCCAATCAATTAATAACCAGGGTTTTGAGTAATTCCGAGGTCATTACCCGATAATCCTTTTGGTATTGGGAAACGATAGAATTTACCGCTTACATTATCCACTTTTGAATGAAGATGTTTATAAATCTTCGAAAAGAAAGGATAATTGGTAGTACTTGTTGCAGCGCCAAAGTTAGCTGCAATAGTTGCTGCATCTGCATACTGAGCTTTGTAATATTCATAGGTAGGTACGTTAGTCTTAACAGTACTTACTAACTTATGCCAACGGGTCAGGTTAATCCAGCGATGTTGTTCGAAGTATAGCTCCAGATTCCATTCGTTTTCAAGTTGATCCTGAGTAAGAGTTGTATAAGTGATTACACCTGCTCTTGTGCGTAACTGATTGATAACCGTAGCCGCATCAGTTGCTTTATTTTGATAGAACAATGCTTCTGCTTTGATTAGCAATACTTCTGCATAACGGATTTCGATACGGTTAATATCATTAAGTTGTGCGGCAGCTGAGCCCGGAGCAACCAATGGTAAAGATGTACTTGCTCTGTGAATCCACTTTCCTATACGTGGTGAAGTAACAGGGAAAGTATATCTATACACTTTATAATCAGAAGTTTTCTTAGGTGAAGCAATAAGAGGCTCATCCTGATTATTCAAACTATCCAGAATTGAGAAACGTTTACGTTTGTCGGAATCTGCGAAAAGATTCTTCAAAGTCACGTCAGCTGGTCCGATATGATTATCCTGATATAAATCGAAGCGGAATGTAAACGGACAGTGAGTCTGGTGGTTACCTTGAGCATCAATACCATCTCCATCGTGGTGGATAGTAAAGATATGTTCTACAGAACGATCTTCGGCAGATACACCCCAGTTACTTTCAAAATTAGCTTCTAATGCATAATTGCCACTATTAATAACCTTGTTGGCATAATCAATTGCTTTTTGTAATCTGGTTTGATCCCAGGTTGGTGCAGCCGGATCGGTTTGTGTAGTAGCAATAGCAGCTATCTGTGCCTGAGTTAGCGGATTACTTGCCCAGCTCAAATACGCACGTGCCAGAATTGCATTAGCTGCACCTTTGCTTGGGTTTGAGCGGATTTGATCATAAGCAGGCAAAACAGCTTCAGCTTCAGTCAAGTCTTTTACAATTTGAGTGTACACATCATCGATGGATCTACGGGTTGTTTGTTCTGCAGATGTAGGTTTTGTGCTTAAAATAAGTGGCACTTCACCCCAAAGTTGTGTCAGATACAAATAATCTAACCCACGAATAAACTTTGCACGTGCTTTAGCCAAATCAATTGTTGCCTGAGACAGATTATCAGCTACGTGGCTTGAGTCAGCTTTTTCAATGGTACGATTAGCTTCACCAATACTTACATACTCGTAATTGAAAATTTTAGTTGGATACCAATTGTTTACATCAGTTTTAAAAAGACTTACCAATGGACCATTTTGGTCATCAGCACCTTCAAAACTTACAGTCGCATCAGTTTGCGATTCGAGCAAAAACGAATAAGAAGAACTTAAACGTTGCAATGGAGAATAGGCAGCATTAACTGTTGCCAGAGCCTGTTGGTCAGTTTTCCATGCTGACTCACCCGTAATTACCTGTGGTTCATCTGCCTTAGTGGTACAAGAAGACAGAAGAACCGAACTTGTTGCTATAGCTATAAAAGCTATCGACTTGAAAATTTGCTTCATACTTTTTTAAATTAATTGTTAATAAACTGTTTGTTGATTGATTTATTTGAATTTTGAATGCTTTTATTAAAATGAAATATTTGCTCCAACTAATAAGGTACGAGCCATTGGATAAGCACCTAAATCTAATCCTTTTGAAATTTCGGGGTCGTAGCCTTTGTAGCCCGTTATAGTGAATAAATTTTGAACGGTTGCATAAAACCTGAGATTAAGTGGAACCTTTGAAGCCACATAAGCAATTTTATTTAGGGTGTAGCCCAATGTTAGCGTTTTGAGTCTCAGGTAAGAGGCATCTTCCACATAGCGGCTATCCAATTCAGATGATAGCGGAACGTTGGTAATACGTGGAACTGTAGTTGATGGATTGGTTTCTGTCCATGCATTCAGTAATGCCGCTGAAACGTTATAAGCATCGGTCGGGCTTTCGAGAAACCGTCGTAACTGATTATATACTTTATTTCCATGTGTACCTTGAAGCAACACAAATAAATCAAATCCATGATATTTCAACGTTGATGAGAAACCGTAAGTCAAGTCGGGCTGAATGCTACCCAAAACTACCCTGTCATCAGAACCAATATGTCCATCTTTATTTGTATCTACAAATTTTGGATCTCCCGGTTGAGGTCTGGTATAAGCCGGAGTAGTCGGCAATTTGGTTACATCTTCGTTTTTCTGAACAACACCATCGAATACCAACCCGTAAAATGACCCCAATGACTCTCCAACACGTAGGATTTTTACGCCATCGATGATATCACCATTGCCAGCCAATTCTGTAATTTTATTTTGATTTTTAGCAATATTGGCGGAAACTGACCAACTAAATCTTCTCTTTTCAATAATTTGAGCATTGACAGAGAATTCTACACCTCTGTTTTCTACGTTCCCGACATTGACCAATTGTTTGTTCTCATTTCCTAAAGTCGGAGGAATAAGTAATAATAAATCGGATGTTTTTTTGTAATAAGCATCCATAGTGGCACTTATACGATTATTTAAAATCCCTGCATCCAATCCAATATTATATTGCGAGGTAGTTTCCCATTTCAGATTCGGATTACCACTATTGACAATTTTATAGGCTGTTTGTCCATTATATTTGGCTACCCCTACAATCTGATCGAACACATCGTCCGGTATCTCCTGATTACCAACACTTCCTGCACTGGCACGCAACTTCAAGTTGTTAATTTCGGAGACATTCTTTAAAAATGCTTCTTCATTTGCATTCCATGATAATCCGATGGATGGATAAAAATTTCCACGGTGCGAAATAGCTAACCGGGAGGAATAATCGTAGCGAAAACTTGTTGTCAAATGATACCGATTTAATAAGGTATAATTAATTCTTCCCAGTGTTGAATAAAGTTCGCTAAAGCTTATACCACTGCTAATTGGCGTATTGCCATAAGGACTACCATCCTGCAGATTATTAACACCTAATGTGGCATCAGTAAAGCCATAGGTTGTTCCTGAAGTATAATTAGTTTTAGATTTCTCGTAGGTAACACCGGCTAAAATATCAAAAGAATGAATTCCGATTTGCTTTGCATAAGCCAATGTAAATTCAGATAAATTAATTTCTGTTTTTTTGTTTCCAATTCCACCTATACCATTAGGCTCTAATCCTAAAGCGGTATATTCGGGTGCAAAATAGTTTTGGGTAGTATAGTTCAAATTAGTTCCCAGACTAATTTTTGCAGTCAATCCTTTGATTATTTCGTATTGGGCATAAAAATTACCCAGAAAAGTAGTATTTACGGTTTGTGACACGCTGTTATTCAAATCCGAAACCGGATTTGCTGTTTTGCTTCCTTCCCGAAGATAAGCATATTCAAAAGGATTACTGTAATTATAACTGCCATCACTGTTGTAAATTGGAACAACAGGAGGAATGTACAAAGCATAGGTTAGTGAATTAGCAATTCCTTTTGAAAATGGCGAACTGTTGTAGTTAACCCCTTCGAATGTGGTAAGACCATCCTGAGTACTTTTATTTCCGGTAAGATTGACTCCGATTTTGAATCCTGAAAAAATTTCCCGGTCGTAATTCAACTTCCCTGTAAACCTTTCGAAACCTGAATTGATAATGATTCCCTGCTGATTGAGGTAGTTTCCTGAAATAAAGTATTGCGATTTTTCATCTCCACCACTGATGGAGATGGAATGAGTTTGAGTAACACCAGCTCGTAAAACAGCGCCTTGCCAGTCGTAACCTGTACCTAACTGATCTATTTCAGCATCAGTGTATCCGGGTTTATTCAGAAAATAATCTTTTTGCAACCGTGCCCACTGCGAAGCATTCAATAAGTCCAGTTTGTTTGCAGACTGACTCCAACCCGATGAGTATTGATAGTTCACCAGATTTCTTCCTTTTTTCCCTTTTTTGGTAGTAATTTGAATAACGCCATTGGATCCCCTTGAACCATAAATAGCAGTTGCTGAAACATCTTTCAACACTTCGATGGATTCAATATCTGAAGCATTAAGCAGATTAAGTGGATTTGAATCCCCATCCATACCTTTTATACCCGCTTTTGTTGAAGAATTATCACTGAAATACAAAAATCCATCAATTACATACAAAGGGTCATTACTGGCATTGATAGAATTTCCACCACGAATACGAATACTTGAAGATGAACCGGGTTGACCTGAGCCCTGAGTTACATTAACTCCTGCAACAGCCCCACTAAGCAAAGCATCCACCGAAGGAGCAACATTATATTCCAATTGTGCTTTGGAGACAGTGGAAATTGAGCCGGTTAGTTCTTTCCGTTTCTGAGTTCCATAGCCTACAACTACTACTTCGCTGAGTTTATTTACATCCTCTGCAAGATAAATGGTAACAAGTTCATTTTCATACACATCAACTTCCTGATTTTTATAACCGGTAGTCGAAACAATCAATGTAACCGGAAGACTTTTTACTTTCAGGCTAAAATCTCCATTTACATTAGAAACAGTACCTCCCTGATGCTTCTTGGCTCTTATAGTAGCTCCGATAACTGATAATTTGGTGTTCTCATCAAGGATTTTACCTTTAATTTCAACCTGTTGTGCATTAGTCGAAAATAGAGACAGAAAAGTAAAAAGGAATAAAATTCCACATTTACGAAAACGAAAGCTTGAAACCATTTTGTGGTTTCTAAAAAAAAGTTGTAAATTTGTCATACAATTTTTTGAATTGTCAGGAGTGTTCCCTCAATCAGTTTGCCGACGGAGAAGGGAACGCTCCTTTTTTATAAAGATTTTCTTATTTCAATGATAGAAGTTTAGATGACAATCGGTTTTCTTGTTCAACCAAAGCATCTTTAGTCAGATTCAGAAAACCTTTTTCGTGATTAAATCTCTGACCATCTGTCAATACCCACTTCAGAAATGCCGTAACTTCTTTTCGTGCATTTTGCTGTGAATACACAAATCCGATTTTTTCCACCGGAATAGTTTCAATTCTTGTTGACTCTAATACATTAATAACCTGATCAAGATTACCTGTCAGAATTGGTTTTATCTCTTTTTTCAAATCAAGTGGTAATAAAGCTATTCCTTCTTTCAGATTGCGTGAGTTCACATCATACAAATAACCAAGGTTGTTGTATGTCAGTCCTATCGTATCTTTCCTTATAGCTGAAAGCAAATAAATATCATCACCAAATACTTTTTTCCCTCTTATTTCGGAAGTCTGGTGACCAAAATATCCGGCCAAAGCTGTTGAAGCACAGGCCTGATTGTCGCGGGAATAGATAGTAACTTTGTATTTTGATTTTTGTGCCGGTTCATCACTTTCGTAATCAACTACTTCGAAAAACAGTTTATCAACTTCCTTTCTACTTAATCCCTTTTTTGCTGTAGCAGCTAATAATGGGTTTTTAATATTGCTAACAGGAAGCAAGGCATACCTACCTGCATAAAGAATTTCCTGAGTTGGTTGTAACTCGTTTTGTGCAGGTTGATGGGCAATGATGTTTAAATCAACTGTCTGTCCTGAAATTGTTTTCACTGCTAATTTGATATTTGCATTCGGATTTACTTTTTCATATTCCGAAATCCATTTTTCAATCAACGGATAAGTGAATTTTGTTCCACTGATTACAATGGGTTCTTTGGCTGCACTTTCAGCTGCAAATCCTGAAGAATAGACAAACAGTGAGAAAAGTAACTGATAAAAATAAGTTGGCTTCATCTATTTAAAATATTATTATTGAATAGTTGTATTTCTGGCTGATTCAAATCGTTAGGATTTGAATGCGAATTTGATTAAGGCTTTTTATGTGAAATGTGTCCGTTTTGAATCGGAGAACTTGAAGTGCTGAGGTTCAGCATAATGTGCAACGGCACATTCGCATGGAAGAGGATGAGTTGGAAAAAGATTCCTGAGAGAAAGTTAGTTGTGTTAAAGAAAAATGTTGACTACCTTCAGGTAATCTTTCATATCGTTTCTTCACACCCGATAAAGAATGTTGAGTGATGTAGTAAATACCCCGTTTCATGCTATACTTTTTTGCTGTAAATAAAATTGTTCATTCACGATGCAAAAATAGATATTACCAATTACAGTAGAAATACCTACTGAGGGTCATTTTAGTACCTAGTTTTAGGTATTTTATAATCCATTTTCAGCATTATCGACTCAAAACTGAAAAAACCAAAAATTATGACAGTTCTTTCAGCATCCAAATAGTACAAGCATGATGACCTGAATCCCCGAGTGGGGCATTAATAAATCTGTAATCCTGCTTTTTATAAATAGAAACAGCTCCTGCTAATTCAGGGAAACTCTCGAGATAAAGTTGCTTGTAGCCCAGACTTATGGCAGTATTATTACTTACCTGCATCAAAAGCCGACCAATTCCTTCGCCTCTGGCATGAGGAGATAAGTAAAACTTTACCAATTCTGCACAACCATCAGGTAGTCCTTTTGTTGGAAAAATACCGCAACCACCGAGTAGTATTTCATTCTCTTCGGCTACCCAATAAGCCGATTTCTCTGTTTGAAAAAGTTCAAACAACTTATCGGTAGTAGGGTCATCGTAAACTGTTCCTGGTTTATCTATTCCGAATTCACGAAATACTTCACGGATAAGTTTTGCCAACGGCACGTTATCCTTCTCTTCTATTTGTCGTAATATGACTGGCATAAAGTAAAATTGACGGGATGACATCTGAGTCATCCCGTCAACGATTTTAGTTGAATATCGAAATTTCTTAGCTATTGGCTTGTATCCGACGAACAGCACTTATAAGTTTATCAATTTCATCCGTTGTGTTGTAAAACGAGAACGAAGGACGAACCGTGGCCTCCACACCTAAGCGACGCAAAGCCGGTTGAGCACAATGGTGACCGGCACGCAAGGCTATTCCGGCTTCTTTGTCGAGTAAGCGTCCCACTTCGGGGGTTGGAATATCTTTCAGCACAAACGATACCACACTTACACGTTCCCGTGGATTGCCTATCAGGCGCAAGCCATTGATTTTGGCTAAGTTTTCACGAGCGTACTCTGTAAGGAAATGTTCGTATTTCGAGATATTGTTCAAGCCAATATGGCTCACATAATCCAGCGCTGCACCCAGTCCCACGGCATCACCCACATTGGGCGTACCGGCTTCAAAGCGTGCCGGTGGTCCATTGAAAATGGTTTCTTCGAATGTTACATCCTGAATCATATTTCCGCCACCCTGCCATGGAGGCAAAATATCGAGCACTTCTTTTTTGCCGTACACTACGCCGATTCCATTCGGAGCATAAATTTTATGACCAGAGAATACAAAGAAATCGCAGCCCAATGCCTGAACATCAACCGGCGTATGAGCTACCGATTGAGCACCGTCAATCAGCACACGTGCACCGTAACGTTTGGCCATATCTATCATAGTTTTCACCGGAAGTATCGTTCCAAAGGTGTTATTCACCTGTCCGAATGATACAATCTTGGTGCGTGGCGAAAGCAGACGTTCGTATTCTTCGAGAATGATTTCACCATTGTCGTTGATAGGAATAACCAGCAATTTCGCCTTTTTCTCTTTAGCCAGTTGTTGCCACGGTACTATGTTAGCATGATGATCGAGCGTTGAAACAATGATTTCGTCGCCTTCCTGAATAAATTTCCTGCCGTAAGTCTGCGTTACAAGATTAATGCCTTCGGTGGTTCCGCGTACAAAAATGATTTCGTCGGTACTCGAAGCATTGATAAAGCTTTTCACCTTACCCCGCGCATCTTCGTAAGCATCCGTTGAGCGGGCTGCCAGCGTATGTGCTGCGCGGTGGATATTGGAATTATCGTGCTGGTAAAAACGGGTCAATGTATTTATTACGTGTGCCGGCTTTTGCGTTGTTGCCGCATTGTCGAACCAAATCAGGTCTTTTCCATTTACTTTTTGATGTAAAATGGGGAAGTCTTTCCGAATGGCTTGTACATCAAATACATCACGATTTGCATAACTGAATTCCTGATCGCGCAAAAATGAATAATCGGAATAGGAGTTATCGGCAAACTGATTTTGGGCTGCGGTTGACAAATCCTGTTTTTGAGTCGGTTTCTCAATATCTGGAAAAAATAAGCCACCCAATTCATTGGTAAATGGCAATCCGGCTGCAAAATCGGGCAAAATCAAACCACCTGAGCTTATGCCCGGAGGATTCTGCAACTGACTGAACGAGGCAAATACGCTTTCCAAATTAATATCGTCGGGAATTACCTGCGACGCAATCTGACGAACTTCTTCCGGGCAAAATTCACCCGCAATGTCTCTCAGTCGGCCTATATCCGCCCATTCGCCTCCAATGCTTGCATTATCGGCAAATCCATTCCAATTCCCGGCATCAGGAAATGAAGTATCTGAGCCCCCTAAATCCCCCAAGGGGGACTTATAATTAGTATTATTGTTTAACTCTAACATAAATGATTTTTATTTATATGCAGACCTTGTCCTTGAACCCCCTTTCGGGGCAGGGGGGCTACTTCTCCGCTTTACGGTTTTGATAATCGTGATAATATCCAACTTCCACATTTTCCAATACGGCAATAGTCATCGGTAAGCGAAGCCAGCGAGAAGTATTTTGTCAACAGATAAGATGCCACACCAAATTTATCCAATCCCATTAAACGTGCCGAAAGACTTGGAGCAATTTCACCCGGAATTCCGGTTTGATGCAGTCCAACAATACCTTGTTCGGCTTCACCTGTGCGTACCAGAACAATGCTTGTTGTACCAACTCCACGGTTGGTCAAATATTGACCCTGAATTTCTACTTTGTCGCTAGGAATGATGGGCACACCGCGCCAGGTAATTACAGGCACACCAAATACATTGGTAGTTACCGGTGGTACACCACGCCAGGTACATTCGCGCTCGAAAGCAGCAATAGCACGTGGGTGAGCCAGAAAAAAGGAAGGTGATTTCCATACCAACGATAGTAATTCATCCAAATCATCAGGTGTTGGAGCACCGTAACGGGTACTGATGCGATAGCTTGGTTCCACACTGACCAACAAACCAAAATGACGGTTATTAATCAGTTCCCACTCCTGACGCTCTTTGATACTTTCGATACTCAAACGCATTTGTTGTTCAAGCTGGTTGTACGGGTTGTTGTACAAATCCGAAACACGGGTATGTACACGAACTACCGTTTGCAAAGTATTCAACGAGTATTCACGTGGGTTTTCTTCGTAATCAATATATGTTTCGGGGATGATATTATCTTCCTCATGACCGGAAACAAGGTCGATATGTTTTTCGCCATGTGTGTTTACCGTAGCTTTCAGGCGTAGATGTGAATCTACAGCTTTTTGGAACTGCTCACGGAAGTTAGGTACTTCTTTGATAATGCTTTCGAGTTCGGCACTGTTCAATGTAAAAAACACACCCAGTGTAATGGTACGAACAGTTACCGACGATGGTTTATCCGAAATAATATCGGCTTCGCCAAAATATTCACCTTCGGAAAGTAAAGCGATACGCAGATTTTCACCGTGAGTACCTTTGCTTAGAATTTCCACCTGACCTTTGGCCACAATGAAGAATTTCTGACGGTCTTTTCCTTCCTTAATAAGGCTGCCACCCAAGTCGACTTGCTCTACCTGAAATTTCTTAGCCAAACGATTTACAATGTCCTCGTCGATATGCGAAAACAGCGGAATACGACGGAACGACTCCACGCGGAATGCAGGTACTCCATCAAAGAATTCCACTTCAATACGTTCTGCACTTTTGAGTTCTACCTTGGTGCGGTTTACACGGAATGTTCCGGAATCAACCTGTGTCCATGGGAGCAATTTGAGCAATAAACGGGGAGTAATAGACCCCATCTGAGGTGCTGTCTTGGTCGTGGTTGCCAGTTGTCTGGCGGTAGCAGTGGTTATACTGCGCTGTAAATCATTTTTAGCCATAATGTTTAAGGGTTATTATTGTTTTTTGCCCTTCGGGCGATTATTTATTTCATGTTATTTGTTCGCTTTTCTCACGTTATTTATTTCATATTATTCGCCTAGTCAGTATTACCAATAACGCAAGAAGTGCAACTATAGGAGAAACCAAATAACAGCCAAAGGCTAAATATCAGCGAAGCGAATTAGATTCCCAACCCGTCATTAAATGCGCTCACAACAGCTTTGGATTGTAGAATTCTGGAACCCGGCGGCACACTGTTTGTAAGCCACACATTACCTCCAATTATTGAATCACGACCAATCGTAATTCTGCCCAGAATACTTGTATTGGCATACACCACCACATTATCTTCCAAAATAGGATGACGAGGAACATTGAGCGGATTCCCTTTTTCATCGAGGGTGAAGCTTTTTGCACCCAATGTTACTCCCTGATATAGTTTCACACGGTTTCCAATAATGCTTGTTTCACCAATTACAACACCTGTTCCGTGATCGATACTGAAATACTCACCTATTTTTGCACCCGGATGTATATCAATTCCGGTCTCGGAATGTGCCAGTTCAGTAATCACGCGTGGAATAACCGGCACTCCCAACTTTAGCAATTCATGTGCAATCCGATAATTAAAAACTGCTCGAATTGTTGGATAACAAAAAATTACTTCTCCGTAACTTTTTGCAGCCGGGTCACTATCAAAAGTTGCTTTTATGTCAGTAGAAACAATGCGTTTCAGTTCCGGAAGTTTATTAATCAACGCTTTGGCAATATCCGGTGCCAGTTTTTCAGATTCTATGCACTGATCTTCGGTGGCATTGAAACACAATCCATTCTGAACCTGCTCTTTAAGTAAATTATAAAGCCTTTCAAGATTTAAGCCAATGTGATAGCCCAGCGTATCGTTATCAGTGATGGTATCACCATAATAACCGGGAAAAATAATTGACCGAAATAAGTCCACTATTTTATTCAGTTTTTGCAACGATGGCAATTCCCGGTCGTGTAATGGTATATATTGATATTCATTGATATTATCACTTGTTAGAAGTGAAATATTTTTTTGAATAACGTTGATTATTGAAGACTTCATGATTAGTTACAAGAAATTTAGTTAAGAGTTACAAGACGGTTCTCTAAATATATTGCCATCTACCTATTTGAAAAAAGGATGATTTGTTTCTTAAAAAACTTCAATAGGAACTTCATTACTGACTCCATTCTGAATGTTGAATGCTTTCAAAACAGGAAGTTCAGCTGCCAGAGAAACTATCAGGTACAGAATATTCGGATCATAAGCCAACCGGATATCTTCTACCGATGGACGTGAAGGCGTTTCGGGGTGACTATGATAATTGGCGATAATGGCCAACCCTTCCGCGCGTGCTGAACGGAATACCTGAAACTGCTCAGCCGGATCGAACGAAAAATGCTCGGGATTATGATCGATATTGGTCAGGGCGTGTTGTTTCACAACCTCATTTTCAGTACCAACTAGTAACCCACAAGCTTCGTTCGGCAGTTCGGAGTATGCCTGAGCCACTATTGCATCGTAAACATGTGCCGGAATGCGTATCATTTCTGAATGACTACTTTATGAGTACCCTTCACTTCGGCTTCGGTTATAGAAAGTACCGTAAATCCCTGTTCTGTCGAGCTGCGTGGCACATTTTCAAGCGGCTCACCTTCGGTAAGCAATACCTCGAGCGTATCACCCGATTTAAGTTTCGATAATTCTATTTTTGTCTTAACAAAAGTCATTGGACAATGTTCTTTTGTGATATCTAATGTGTAGTTTGCCATATTACCCCCTGCCCCCTAAAGGGGAGCTATTAGTTAGTTTAATTTAATTTTTTGGTTTTGTTTCCTAATCCCCCTTTAGGGGTTAGGGGTTTAAATAAACAGTGTTTGCCCTCCGTCAGCTATTTTCAGGAATGAAGCCACACCGAGTACTTCTTTAACCTCTGATATTAAATCGGATTTCTGAATACCGAGAATATGCATGGCCATTTCGCAGGCATAGAAGTTTACATTCAGCACTTTGGCTGCTTCAACTAGTTCTTCGAGCGTTGCCACATTGTTTTTGCGCATCAGGTAACGGAAAATTTTAGGGCTGATACCACCAAAATTCAATCGACTTACCGGAGCACTTTTCAGTCCACCCATAAATACGCCAAACACTTTGGGTAAAAAACCTTTACCAACCGGACTGCGACCCTGTTTGATTTTAATGCCATCCAATCCCCAAAAAGTGAAAAATAAGTTTACTTCGTAACCAACGGCTGCTGCACCGGTGGCTAAGGTAAATACTGCTACCAGTTTGTCGAAGTCGCCGCTGAATCCAATCAGGGACAATTTTTTTGTATTGGGATCGAGTTTAATTTCTGTTGTTGCCATTTTATTTGAGTTATTAGTGATTTTTTTATTCGTTTATTTTTTTTTTTCTGTGACTCTCTATATCGCATACTGCCTGTTCGTAATCTACCAGTCCTGTTACAGTTGGGTGACTGCCACAAACCGGACAGTTATCGTTTGGTTTTGATTTTATGGTTCTGAATTCCATTGTTTTAGCATTGAAAGTCAGTAAACGGTTGGTAAGCAAGTCGCCTACACCAGTCAGATATTTCAATACTTCTGCAGCCTGAATAGTCCCCAGCATACCGGCTATTGCACCCAACACTCCTGCCTGCGAACAAGTTGGAACGGCATTCGGCGGTGGTGGAGAGTGAAACAAACAGCGGTAACAAGCCGAGCCGGGCACATAAGTCAGTGTCTGTCCGTCGAAACGCAGAATGCCACCATGTGAGAATGGTTTTTTTGCAATAACGCACGCATCATTTATGAGGAATTTTACCGGAAAATTATCAGTTCCGTCTACCACGAAATCGTATTCCTGAATTATTTCCAACGCATTTTCGGCGGTCAGCAATTTCTGATAAGTAATAACCTTAACATCCGGATTAATCAGATTGATTTTTTCTTTAGCAGAAATCACTTTGGGTTTATTTACGTCTGGGGTAAAGTGAATCACTTGACGTTGCAAATTGCTTAAATCCACCACATCACCATCAATAATTCCAATGGTTCCAACTCCGGCAGCAGCAAGATACAGCGCAATTGGAGCACCAAGGCCTCCTGCACCCACAATCAACACTTTGCCGTTATTTATCTTTTCCTGACCTTCCACACCTACGTCCTGAAGCAGGATATGGCGACTATATCGTTGTATTTGATCTTCTGTAAAATCCATGATTCGTTTGATTTACGATTTTAAAATTTACGATTTACAATTGCATTAAACTGATTCTTAGTATTTCGATTTTTCAATCGTCAATTGTAAATCGATAAATTGTAAATTAAATTGAGCCTCCGCCCATAAAATAAAGGAAATCCAGTTCATCACCTTCCGAAACCTGTGTGCTGTCAAATTCTTCGCGGTTTACAAACTGACCGTTCAATTGTATCGAAACCATTTCAGGCTGAGCTACATCATTTAATTTTATCAGGTCAGTGATAGAGATTGGTGTTTCAACTTCCTGTGCTTTTCCGTTTACTGAAATTTTACTCATTTTGTTAGAATTTTATTTTTTATTTTTAGTTTAAAAGAATTCAGATGACTTAGTCAAACTGATAAAGTGCAGTTGACAAATATCTTTCGCCTGTATCAGGCAGTACCACAACTATGGTTTTACCTTTGTTCTCAGGACGTTTGGCAATTTGTAATGCTGCAAAAGCCGCTGCACCTGAGGAAATACCAACCAGTAAACCTTCAATCTTAGCCAATTCACGACCAGTGGTAAAGGCATCTTCATTTTGTACTTTTATGATTTCATCTACCACGTTTGGATTAAAGTTGCCCGGCACAAAACCTGCTCCAATACCTTGTATTTTATGCGGTCCCGGTTTTCCTCCTGATAACACAGGTGAATCAGCAGGTTCTACTGCAATAACTTTAATTTCATGATTTCTACGTTTCAGAATTTCACCTGCACCCGTGATAGTTCCTCCGGTTCCCACTCCGGCAACCAGAAAGTCAATCTTTCCATCTGTATCGCGCCAGATTTCTTCTGCTGTCGTATTACGATGAACTTCAGGATTGGCAGCATTCAAAAATTGTTGTGGGATAAATGCATTCGGGAGTAAGCGCTGTAGTTCTTCTGCTTTACGTATAGCACCACCCATACCTTCAAAACCCGGTGTTAATACAATTTCTGCACCCAACGCTTTTAGTAAACTACGGCGTTCGAGACTCATGGTTTCCGGCATGGCAAGAATCAACTTATATTTTTTCACGGCAGCCACTAATGCCAATCCAATTCCTGTATTTCCACTGGTTGGTTCAATAATTACACTGTTTGGATGTAAAAGACCTTGTCTTTCAGCATCTTCAATCAATGCTAAGCCTATACGGTCCTTCACACTCCTGCCCGGATTAAAATACTCAAGTTTCGCAATGATAGTTGCTTTGAGTTTGTGTTGCTTTTCAAACTTGTTTAATTCCAGAAGTGGTGTGTTGCCAATTAAATCGGTGAGTTTCGAAGCTATTTTTGCCATGATTATAATTGATTGAAATTCATGGCACAAAGGTCGGTATTGATTACAATTACCGAAATACCATTAGTCGGGCATTTTATATACCCTTAATATGGTAGCTATGCCCAACTTAAAAATTAATTGTGCACTAGATTATTGCTTCTGCAAATTTCGTAATCGTGGAAAACAATTCCAGTTTGATAACTTAACGAAGAATTGGCTTTATTAATGAAGAGTTTGTTTCAGAAAAAAATAGGCAGGTTTCTGTATAAATACCCGGAAAATTCAACTATATTTACAATTAGGTCTATAAGCACAAAATCAACTATACTCAATACTGCAGAGCTATCTTTTCTTTGAAAAGAAAATAAGCCAGTATTTCTTTGGGTGAATTAACTTCAATTAAGGAACTCAAAGTCCCAATCTAAAAAGTGGAGATTTCAATGTATTTTCGTCAAATCGTATGGAGTTTCCTGATATACAAAGTAGTTCAGCCAGTTGGTAAACATTAGGTTGGCATGACTGCGCCAGCGAACCAATGGGTCGTTTTTCGGGTCGTTATTCAAGTAATAATTTTGAGGCAGATTGATCGGTAAACCTTTTGCCAAATCGCGTTTATATTCGGTGTCCAACGTATTGGGAGAGTATTCCGAATGTCCTGTAACAAAAACTTCACGTCCGTTGCGAGCCATCACCATATATACGCCAGCCTCTGGTGATTCTGAAAGTAGGGTAAGTTCGAGTACACTGCGAATATCGTCAGCCCGCACTTCGGTATGGCGACTGTGAGGCACAAAAAACACATCGTCAAAACCACGAAAAATCGGATTATGAGGTTCGTATTTGTTATGTTCAAAAACACCAAACATTTTGGCATCGAGCGGATATTTCGGAATGCCGTAATAATGGTGAAGCCCGGCTTGAGCAGCCCAGCATATAAACAGCGTAGAAGTTACATGCTTTTTTGCCCAATCAAAAATTTTGGTGATTTCAGGCCAATAAGTCACTTCTTCAAATTCGAGAAGTTCCACCGGAGCTCCAGTAATTATCATGCCGTCATAATTGCTTTTACTGATCTCGTCAAAAGTTTTGTAAAAAGTCATCAAATGCTCAATCGGCGTGTTTTTGGAAGTATGACTTTCCATGTGCAAAAAGTCAATTTCAATCTGCAAGGGCGAATTGGACAACAAGCGGATTAAATCTGTTTCTGTAGTGATTTTAATCGGCATTAGATTCAAAATCACGATTTTAAGTGGACGAATCTCCTGACTCGATGCGCGTTCAGAATCCATTACAAATATATTTTCTTCGCGCAGTACATCCACTGCAGGCAAGGTTATGGGGATATTTAATGGCATTAGAAATCAATTGATAATTAACAATTCAAAATTAAGAATTACAAATAATAGGAGGTTTTTAAGTTTCCCAGTCTACCTGTTTACTTGTCTACTCATTTCCTATTAAAAATACTTTCGGTAAATGTTCCAATAAGCAGTAGTTCCAATAAAATCGGATAAAAACTCATCCAGTTTCAACTTTAGTTTTTTGGATTTTGGATTTAGTAACCATACCTCTTGCTGAGTAAAACCCAAAGGCACAGAAACATCCAAATTTGGATATTGCTTTTTAAGTTTCAATGCAAATAGTTCATCGCAAATGCTGTATTTAATTTTGCCTTCTGAAACCAAACGAACTAACTGCTCAGAATTCAATCCTTTCATTTCTTCAAAATATATCGGGCTTGCAATTTCATTCGACAAATGTTCCAATCTCTTTTTATGGGGTGAATTTCCGGCGATATAAATTGTATCATTTCCTAATTGAACATGCTTTGATACCATCTTATATAACAAAGAATCAGGTTTTTGTTGTTGTACCAAAACTTGTCGTGAAGTAAAAATCGGAACTGTAAATGCAACTTCTTTTTTCCACTCTGTTGTCATCGGAATCAGCATTGCTATCAAATCATACTCACCTTTTTTCAATTGCTCAATTCCGTTTCTTAAATCATTTTCTTCACTTATAACTAATTCAACACCCAAACTATCAGCAAAAGCCTTAACCAGTTCGTATTGAAAACCTGAAACATTTCCATTATTTTTCTGAAATCCTAAACTACTTCCTTCTGTGAGAACTGTTAGCCGACCTGCTTTCATTATTCCGGGCAAATCCTGCACTTTTTTATTTGTGCTGTAAATCAACACAATTGCTAAAATCAAAACAACTAAAGTACCCGATATGATTCCAATCAGTATATTCTTTTTTAATTTCAAAGACTTAATGAAATTAATTTTTTTTTCTATGCCTTCTTTTATTTTAATCATAGAAATTCCATGAAATTCCAAGTTTCACATTTGCTTCATCAATTGGATAATTCGGCATAGAGAAATATGCACCTTTCATAAATGTCTGATTCAGATGATAATACTCAATAAAGAATCGAACACGTTTAAGATGAAAATTTGCAAAAGCCGTTAGAACAGGATAATTACCAATTAAAGTTGATGTTTGGTTATAAAACTGACCTGTTGCGGGCATATAACCGGGAGCATAGTATGAAGAATGATATCGTGAATTCACTCCGAGTTGTAAACTCAAAACCTTAAACCATAAATCTTTATAGTATAAGCTATTATATAAAGCTAAAGTTGGCAACGGCATTATTTCGGGCTGTGAACTTAGCTGATAAACTACATTATTTTCCAAAACAAACCTGCCAACATGAAAATCCAGTTTCAGATTTGCAGCTAAAATCTGCAAATTTCCTGAAAACTGAGTCGGTATTGCCTCGGAATTAAAATAAATCGGGTTTGTTATATTTTCAACCGATACATTCAGAGCAAAAGAACGTGTTGGAATTGAGAAAGTTCCACCCACGTGCGTTCGGTAAACACTTGAAAAATCATTATCCCATTTAAAATGATTGGACTCATAATGCTGAATGAAAAATGAAGGTTTGTCACTTCTCACAAATCCATTGGCGATTAACGAAATACTATCTTTCCATAGTTTAAAAAATCCGCCAACATCTGCTGCCAAGCGGAAATCACCGGCTTTGTAACCCAAAAAGCTCAACTCCCCGATTATGTTGTACTTAAAATTATTACCCCTTTGTTTAGATAAAACTCCACCCACACGTGTGGTCGATTCCAATTGATAGTTAAGCAGCGAGTCTTTTTTATAACTATAATTCTGTATTTCATTTTCAATAAAAGCAGTCAATCCAAAATTCAGCCATTTATTAAATTCTTCTGCCATATTCAACGAAAAAGTATTACTAAGTGTCTGAACAGCAGCAGTATCATTTGTCTGAGTCAAAGAATACAAATTGGGGTTCTTATAAAATGTTTTTTCAACTGAATTTTCGTAATATCGTTTTCGGCTTTCATCGTATTTGAGGGTATGTCCAAATCTGGTAACAGGCACGTATTCAATTTTCACCGAGTCATCATTCACTTTTGTTTTTCGTTCAAAACCAATACTGTATTGGTGATTATAGAAAAACTGAGTTTGTTTAAAATTTGAATAACCATCAATATTGACATCAAATTCAATGGGCAAACTCCCCGCTGAAGGTGAAGTAATATCTGTCGTATTTTTTATCCCACCATTTTCATGATTGCTCATATCGTTGGTCGAAATTACTGCTGTTGCTGAATAGTGTTTACCCTGAAAACTACCGAAAAGTGAACCCGCAAATCGCTGAACACCCTGATTACTATATTCACCGGGAGCATAAATATAATCCAACGTTGTTCCAAAATTAAAATTTTTCTTCGGATTGGCTGTAAATAAGAACTTTACATGATCCTCATCTCTGTGTAGCGAACCACCTGTATTATATTCAAGAATACTGTATGGCGTTTTCGAATTATAGAACGTGGCATGGTCAACATTCATCAGATAAGGAAAATACGCATTGGCAAATATAAAATCAGTGTTTTCAGGTCGGTTGGCATAAATTTTAGATTGAATTGGGGAGCCTAAATTTCCATTATAGGAATTTGCAATACTGAATCGATCGATTGGATTTGAATTGATGTAATTGAGCGGAATTGTGTCAACCGGAATTGAATCGACGGTTGCAAATCTGTCAGTAATCCGCCAGGTTTTTACAAATCTGTAATTTGGAGGAACCTGAGCAAAAGCTGCTCTGAATACCACAATCAACAAAACTAAAACTGAATTTACTTTCACCGAAAAATACATTTTTATTACTTTACAACTCGTCAACACCTCATTATAAGGCACTTCCAAAGCGTGCGCAAAGATACAAAAATTTATCATTGAAGGTGAAAAACGAGACGTTATAAAAACAAAACGAAAAACTACTGTTTAATTGAAATACTGCATATATTTTTTATATTTATAGAAAATTTTTATCAAAATAGTTGATTATAACAAATAAAAGCTTTAAACTTGCATTCAAATCTAATCGTCAAATTTTTATCCTATAATGCCATTATGTTCGTTTAAATTACTAGATAAATAGTTAATATACATTCTGTTTTTGACATAATGATACATAGACTTTAATTTTCATTAGATAATAAATCCTTATTAATCAAATTTCTAAATTAATCTGATATGAATATTGAAAAACTGATGCAATTGCTTGAAGCGAAACATCCCGGCGAAACCGAATACTTACAGGCTGTACACGAAGTGCTGAGCACAATCGAAGATGCTTACAATGACCATCCTGAGTTTGAAAAAGCTAAAATTGCCGAGCGACTTGTTGAACCTGATCGTATTTTTACATTTAAAGTACCTTGGGTTGACGACCGTGGCGATGTACAGGTAAACCTCGGTTATCGTGTTCAGTTCAACAATGCCATTGGTCCTTACAAAGGCGGTTTACGTTTTCACCCGTCAGTCAATCTTTCTATCCTCAAGTTTTTAGGGTTCGAGCAAATCTTCAAAAATGCACTTACCACACTTCCGATGGGCGGTGGAAAAGGTGGCTCTGACTTTAATCCAAAAGGAAAGTCGGATGGAGAGGTGATGCGTTTTTGCCAGGCATTTATGACTGAGTTGTGGCGATACATTGGCCCCGAGACCGATGTTCCTGCTGGAGATATAGGCGTTGGTGGTCGCGAAGTAGGCTATTTGTATGGTATGTACCGCAAACTGGCACGCGAAAATAGCGGTGTGTTAACAGGAAAAAATCTTGAATTCGGTGGTTCGCTCATACGTCCCGAAGCCACCGGATTTGGAGGTTTGTATTTTGTAAAACAAATGCTTGAAACGGCTGGAACGAGCATTAAAGATAAAACGATTGCTATTTCGGGTTTTGGAAATGTGGCATGGGGGGCAGCCCTTAAAGCTACAGAAATGGGCGCAAAAGTAGTAACCATTTCCGGTCCTGATGGTTATATTTATGATGAAGCCGGTATTTCGGGTCAAAAAATTGATTATATGCTCGAACTTCGTGCTACATGCAATGATATAGTGTCGCCTTATGCAGAAAAATTTGGTGCTAATTTCGTACCTGACAAACGCCCATGGGAACAGAAAGTTGATATTGCTTTGCCTTGTGCTACTCAAAATGAGTTGAATGAAGAAGATGCACAATTACTTATAAAGAATGGAGTGATGTGTGTTGCTGAAATATCTAACATGGGTTGTACTCCTGAAGCAATAGAGCTTTTTATTTATCATAAAATTATGTATGGTCCTGGTAAAGCAGTAAATGCAGGTGGTGTTGCAACTTCAGGACTAGAAATGACTCAAAATGCCATGCATATTTCGTGGCCTGCCCAAGAAGTTGACGCTCGATTACATTTGATAATGAGTGAAATACACGCTCAATGTCTGAAGTATGGTCGTGATTCTAATGGTTATATTAATTATATGAAAGGTGCAAATATTGCTGGATTCTTAAAGGTAGCAAAAGCAATGCTAGCTCAAGGGGTGATTTAATTAATTAATTTTCAAAATCAATTGAAAGGAGATAATTCGACACAAAGGATTGTCTCTTTTCCGTTTAAGAAGAGCCCTTACGTTACAGTCAAAAAAGTCGTATCTTTGTGCTCAGAAATTATTAAACCTAACAGCCATGATTACCCAGCTAAATCAACATAAAACCATACGAAAATACACAAATGTATCTATCAAACCTGAACTACTAAATGAATTGCTCGAAACTGCCTGTCGTGCTTCAAATACAGGAAACATGCAAGCTTACAGTGTTGTAGTTACAACTAATAATGAAATTAAAAAACAACTTGCACCGGCACATTTCAATCAGCCAATGGTAGTACAAGCACCGGCAGTTTTGACATTTTGTGCAGATTTCAACCGCTTCAGTCAATGGTGCGAACTTCGGGATGCAGAGCCCGGTTATGATAATTTTCAATCGTTTATGGCTTCTGCAATTGATGCTATGATAGTTGCTCAAACATTTTGTGTTGCTGCTGAATGTGTTGGATTAGGAATTTGCTATTTGGGAACAACAACATATAATGCTCAGGAGATAATTGAGACACTGAAATTGCCCAAACTGGTGGTTCCGGTTACTACTATCACTGTTGGCTATCCGGCCGATATGCCCGAACTTATGGATCGTTTGCCAATTGATGCAATAGTACATTACGATACATATAACGACTTCAATACAGAAAGTATCAATAATCTTTATTCAGAAAAAGAGAATAGTGAATTTTACAAGCAATTTGTAGCCGAAAATAAAAAAGAATCACTTGCTCAGGTATTTACCGATATACGATATACTAAAAAGAATAACGAATTCTTTTCCGAAAAATTTTTGGAAGCTTTGAGGATGCAAGGATTTTTGAAGTAAGAAAAGTAATTAACCTGTATAATTTCAAATCTTAACAAGTTAACTACTTTAATTTTGGGGAATATAAACGATGATACCTGGCTATTTTACCATTAGAATCTATAACGAACAGCTACACAGATATTGTCAGCTACAAGTGCTACAGGAGGAATAAGATAAATACAGGGTTTTAAATCAATTGAAATCTGTAACGGAAATTCGAAATCATATTCAAGTCCAATTTGTCCAATAATTCCTAAATTAATGCCTTTAGGATTTGAATTGTACGTATAATAACCTAAACTAACACCCCCACCATAATATAAATAAAATCCGTCTTCAAATTCAGGTAATGGCTTAACCCACTGATAAATGCCATTAATCCCAAATCCTGCAGAGTTTAATCCCAAATCTAGTTCTATACGATTATTTTTATATGGTTGTTGGTACGTAACTTCTGCACCCAAACCACCTAAATTTCCAAAACGTAAACCTACTGCTTTCTTC